>DAOULE010000222.1:0-8294 GCA_034420575.1 Dehalococcoidia bacterium | reverse complement strand
GGCCGGGCGGCCACCCGACCCGGTAGGCTGTCGGCACTCCCCCCGCGACGAGGACCGCGCGTGCCGGAACCCACACCTCCCGCCGGCGCCCCCGTACCCATCGAGCGCGCCCTGACGCTCATCGACGAGCGACTGCCCGCGCCCCTCGGATCGCACACCCGCGCCCTGGCCACGACAGCGTCCCGCGAGCTCGTCGTGGCTGCCGAGGTGGCGCTGCCGGTGCTCGCCCGCACTGTCGCGGTCGCCGTGGTCGCCTACGCGGCCGAGCAGGCGCTGCGCGCGAGCCTCGGCACGGTCGTCGAGCGCCTGCTGACGCCCGTGGACCGGGGCGGGCCGGCGACGCGCGTCGACATCACGGAGTGGACCGTCATCGAGCGGTTCCGCCGCCGCTAGGCTCGCAGCGCGCGTGACCACCGACGATCCCCCGGACGCCCCCGGCGAACGCCTCCAGAAGATCCTCGCGCGACGCGGCTACGGCAGCCGCCGCAAGGCCGAGGAACTCATCCGGGCCGGGCGCGTCGAGGTCGACGGCCAGCCCGCGACCATCGGCCAGCGCGCCGACCCGTCGGCCCGCATCAGCGTCGACGGATCGCCGATCGAGGCTGAACAAGCCTCGCTCACGCTGATGCTGCACAAGCCGCCCGACGTGATCGTGGCCGCCTCGGACAGCCGGGGACGACCGACGGTCTTCGACCTGCTGGACGATGCCCCGCCCGGGCTGCGGCACGTCGGCCGCCTCGACCGCGACAGCGAGGGGCTGCTGCTGCTCACCACCGACGGCGAGTTGGCGCACCGCGTGGCCCACCCCCGGTTCGAGGTCGCCAAGACGTACGAGGCGCTCGTCGACGGCCGCCCCGCCGACGACGCCCTCACGGGGCTCCGCGACGGCATCGACCTCGACGACGGTCCGACACACCCCGCCGAGGCCGAGCGGCTGCGGCGCGCGGGCGACGGCTGGTGGGTGCGGCTCGTGCTGCACGAGGGGCGCAAGCGGCAGGTGCGGCGCATGCTGGCGGCCGTCGGACACCCCGTGCGCCGGCTCGTGCGGACGCAGCTCGGTCCGCTCGAACTCGGCGACCTCCCAGCGGGTGCGTCCCGGTCGCTGACCCGCGAGGAGCTTGCCGAGCTGCGTGCGCTGTGCGGGCTCGACGCGCCGCCGGTGGACGCCGCCGATGACGCGTTCCTATCATCGCAACACCGCTGAGGGGACGGCTCGCCGGTGGAGCACACGATCCCGACCGGCGCACCGGAGTCCGAGGCCCGTGCGGCCTCTATCGCCCGGAGCGTCGCGATCGACGGCCCCACCGCCTCGGGCAAGAGCGCGGTCGGCCGTGCGCTGGCGCGCCACCTCGGCTACGGCTTCCTTGACACCGGCCTCATGTACCGCGCCTGCACGCTGGCCGTCCTGGAGTCGCCCGTGGTCACCGAGGACGAGGACGCCGTCGCCTCACTCGTGCGCGACCTCGACCTCGACGTGCATTGGCCGGACCCGGAGACGCCGCGCGTCGTCCTCGCCGGCGACGACGTTGGCGACCGCCTGCGCGAGCCGGAGATCGAGTCGACCGTGTCGCTGATCTCGCGCGTGCCCGCCGTGCGCGACGAGCTCGTGCGGCGTCAGCGCGCGTTCGCCGAGCGGTCGCCCATCGTGATGGCCGGCCGCGACATCGGTACGCGCGTGCTCACCGAGGCCCGCACCAAGCTCTTCCTCGACGCATCGCTCGAGGTGCGCGCGGCGCGCCGCCTCGCCGACGAGCAGGCCGCGGGCCGCGGCAGCGACCTCGGCCGCGTCAGCCGGGAGACCGACCGCCGCGACCAGCTGGACTCGACGGGCAAGCGCGCCATCCGGCCGGAGCAGGCCGCGCCGGACGCCGTCGTGATCCTCACCGACGACCTCGATATCGACGGCGTCGTCGCGCGCGCGATCGAGGCATACGAGCGGGCGAACGCACCGTGAGGCGGCTCTGGCTCTTCGCGGGGAGGGTGTTCTACGGCTTCAGCCGCGTGGCGATGCCGTTCGCACTCCGGCTCGCCGGCAGCCTGCGCATCGAACACGCAGACCGCGTCCCGCTCGACGGCGGCGTCATGATCGTCGCCAACCACGCCGCCCTCGTGGACCCCATCCTCGTCTGCGCAGCCGCGCCGCGGCGGCTGCGCCCGATCGCCAAGCGTGAGCTGTTTGAGACGCCGCTCATCGGGTGGACGGTGTGGCTCTACGGCGCGTTCCCCGTGCGACGCCACTCGGGCGACCTCGGCGCGCTGCGGGCGGGCCGCAACCACCTGCGGGCGGGCCGCGCCGTGCTCGTCCACCCCGAGGGCACGCGCTCGCCCGACGGGCGGCTCACGCCGGGCCTGCCGGGCTCGGCCGTGATGGCGCTGCTCGGCGGCGCGCCGATCGTGCCGTGCGCGATCACCGGCACGTCCCCGATCCGCGGGCCTCGCTCGATCCTGAACGCATTGCTGCGCCGCAACCTCTCGATCCGCGTGGTCTTCGGCGAGCCGTTCACCCTCGACGAGGGCAGGCCCACCGCCGACCGCGCCGAGGAGGCAACGGACCTCATCATGCGCCGCATCGCCGAGCTCATGCCGGAGGAGTACCGCGGCGCGTACGGCGCGGGCACCGAGGGCCAACTCGTCGTCGCCCGCCACCGCGACGACGACACCGCCGAGTAGCCGCTCGGTTCGTGGCCGGGTCTGGGATTCAGGGCCTGGGCGCTGAGGGTAAGCCCGCGATGCACGACGTGCGATTATGGGGCCATCCCGTTCGTGAGCCAGCTACGACTTTGGTGGACGTCGAATCTGAGATCGGCGTTTCCTGACCGACCTTGCAACGATCCTCCCTATCTCCGGTTGTGAGCAGGTGACCCTCTGCGCGGCCTCCAATGCGGTCGCTTACTGCATCTTCTCTCGCACTGCGAGCAACTGTTCTTGGAACGATTTCATATCACGCTGCGCCTGCTTCTTGTCGATGTGTCGCTGAACGTCAATACAGGTAGCACGGAGTGCCCTAGTGCAAGCCCAGAATATCCTCTGCCCGGGCGCGACGATCCTCTCGTCACGAACGCCCTCGCTCATCGACTGCTCGACTACAGTTAAGAGCATGCGTATGCCTACGCGCGCTTGGAAGACCTTGTCGAGAAGCATCGGGTCATCTCTCAGACAAGGCGTCACTTCTATGATTTGCATCGCCTCTTTCGTGAACGCATCGATATGCTCGATAACATCTTCCCTGACGACAAGTTGCCAATGCTCGTTCCAAGCACTCTCGAATTCATCGTACTCCTCTGTGGTAGTTGGATAGTCCACGGCGACTGTTACACCGACTGCTCGCAACTCTCTCCCGATGAACCGCGTAGCTTCCAGGCTTCTGTTCAGGAGCATAGTCGCCCCTACATAGTTCACTTGCCGCCACCGCCAACGATTGCGTAGCTCGAGGAGTCCAAAGAACGCCGCAGCAGACACGAGGCCGCCCACAGCTGACAGCGCGAAACTCAGCAGATTGGCTTCGAGGAAGGGTAACAACGCCATCACCGCGATTATCCCGAGCGCACGAATCGGTACGATCATTGCTCGCTCGAATTGGGGGCCAGGGACCCCGCCGTGGCAACCCGTGGTCGAATCAGGGCAGCCCCTATCTGCGCCACCGGGAGCTGCCTTCGTCGGGCAAAGCAGCACGCAGCTGATCGCCGCCTAAGTCTGGAAGGCGGCTTACCCAACCCGCAGGGAGAAGTGTAACCGGGCCTTGACAAGCGTACTGCCTGTCCACCGTTACCGCGTGGTGGCGGCGTCCGTGATGGCGTCTAGCGACAGTGCTCCGAGTACGCATCGCGGAGGTCGACTTCCAAGAGGATGCGCGCCGTGCGGTCGCCTTCGGCGATATACGCCAAGGCTGCGTCCGCGTCCCTGACGCACCGCGAGCGAACATCCGTCCCGCGCATGAACAACTCGTCCTGCGCTCGCAGGTTCGTGGTCTCCCCGATGAAGACAACGTCCCCTGTCCCGAGCTTGAAGTAGGCGTATACGCACCCGATGCCTGGGACCTCAAGCGTTCTCACCACCGCAAACTTGTAAACTCGCCCGGAGGCTCCCGTCAGTACGAACGTCAATCGTCAACCTCCGCATCCCACTCCGCGACGACAGTCCAGAGTGGGTCTGCGGGTGAATGGTCGAAGGAGATCTCGGCTCGGTTCGGCACATTCTGAGCGCTCAAGGCATCCCGTACGGCCTTCATCGCTTCCACGATCGCGCCGAGAGTCATCTTGTCTGCGTCGATCTGTACGCGCGCCTCATGTTGGACCAGCAAGTTGCGTCCCCTTCTCGACGGACACCTCAATGTTCCGCCATTGTAATACCAGATCATTCACAGACCTCGATTGACGAAGACCTCGTCGAGGATCTCGCGGCGTGATGGTCGACAAGCAACCGCCGAAGGTTACGTCCATGGGCACTCGGAGCCTCTCGCCCGTCAGACATGTCTCACTCGTCCGCGGGCGCTACGCTGGCCCTCGCTCGCGTAGCCGCGCTACGCTAGTCGCGGCGGGGCCGGACACGGGGACTGCGCACATGTGCGGCATCATCGGCTATACCGGCTCGCGGCCCGCCGGACCGCTGCTCCTCGAATGCCTCAGGCGCCTGGAGTACCGCGGCTACGACTCGGCGGGCATCGCACTCTTCGACGACGAGCAGCGGCTCTACCTCGCTCGCGCCGAGGGCAAGCTCGACAACCTCGCGAACCGCGTCGAGGGGCAGCTGCCCCCCGCGACCGCGGGCATCGGCCACACGCGATGGGCCACCCACGGCGCGCCCTCGGTCCGCAACGCTCACCCGCAACTCGACCCCTCGGGCCGCGTCGCAGTGGTGCACAACGGCATCATCGAGAACTTCGAGGCGCTGCGGCAGCGCTTCACCGACCGGGGCGACTCGTTCGCCTCGGACACCGACACCGAGGTGCTCGCGCACCTCGTCGCCGACGCCCTCGCGGGCGGCGCGGACCTCGCCGACGCGGTGCGGGGCGTGATCGGGGAGACCGAGGGGGCGTACTCCCTCGTCGCCATCGACGTGGACGAGCCGGGCCGCCTCGTGGCGGCGCGCGTGGGGAACGCGGGCGGCATCGTCGTCGGGCACGGCGAGGACGGCATGGCCGAGCAGTTCGTGTGCTCGGACCTCGCCGCGATCCTGCCGCTGACGCGCACCGTCACGTTCCTCGGACCCGGCGAGATCGCCGACGTCCGGGCAGGGGGCGTCACGCTGACTGACGCCGAGGGGCAGACCATCGAGCGCGAGCCCGAGGCGCAGCCGTTCGACCCGGTCGCGGCGGTCAAGGGCCGCTTCCGGCACTTCATGCTGAAGGAGATCCACGAGCAGCCCGACGCCGCGCTCGACACCATGCGCGGCCGCTACCTCCTCGACCCGCCGCGCGTGGAGATCGAGGGGTTCGGGTTCGACAGGGCGCGCGTGCGCGACCTCAACCGCGTGGTACTCGTCGGCATGGGCACCTCGCTCTACGCCGCGATGATCGCGCGCCACTTCATCGAGCGCTTCGCGCGCATCCCCGCCGAGGTCGACAACGCCTCGGAGTTCCGCTACCGGCGGCCGGTGCTCGACGAGCACACGCTCGTCATCTCCGTCGGTCAGTCGGGTGAGACGGTCGACACCCTCGCGGCGATGGAGGAGGCTCAGCGCGCGGGGTGCGCGCAGCTCACGATCTGCAACACGCCGGGCTCGCAGGCCACGAGGCTGGCCGACAGCTCGGTGCTGATCCGCGTCGGCCCCGAGATCGCCGTGGCGAGCACGAAGTGCCTGATCGGCTCGATCATCGCGCTGCACGCCGCGGCCCTGCAGCTCGGCCGCATGCGCGGCGTCCTCGACGAGGCTACGGCGCGCGCGGAGATCGAGGGTGCGCTCCACCTCCCGGCCGCGCTCGGCGAGGCACTGCTGCTGGAGGACCGCGTGCGCGAGCTGGCTGCCCGCTACGCGCACTTCGACGACTTCCTGTTCCTCGGCCGCGGGCTCTCCTACCCCGTCGCCCTCGAGGGCGCGCTCAAGCTCAAGGAGGTCTCCTACATCCACGCCGAGGGCTACGCCGCCGGCGAGATGAAGCACGGCCCCATCGCCCTCATCGACGAGCGCATGGCCACCGTCGCCATTGCGGTCCAGGACGAGGTGCACGAGAAGATGCGCTCCAACATCGAGCAGGTGAAGGCGCGCCGCGGCCCCGTGCTCGCGCTCACCTCGGCAGGCGACGACAGCCTCGACGGCGTCGCCGACGACGTGCTCGCCGTCCCCGCCTTCGATGGCGCCCTCGCCCCTACCGTCTCGCTGATCCCGCTCCAGCTGCTCGCGTACCACATCGCCCTCGAACGCGGCGCCGACGTGGACCAGCCAAGGAACCTGGCGAAGACGGTGACCGTCGAGTAGCGCCCCGGCGCTCCGATGGCCGGAGCGCCGGCATCCCTCGGACCCAGCGGCGGCGGCACGTATCGTGGCTGACGGCGGGGGGCGTTGGCGGTGACGGGACCCGAACTCACGCTCGCGAACTGGCTGCTGGGGGCCGTACCGGTCGTCGTGCTCATGGTGGCGATCTTCTTCGTGGGGTGGAGCGCGCCGCGCGCCGGGGCCACGGCGTGGGCGCTGGCGCTTGGACTCGCGTTCCTCGTCTTCGGCGCGGCGAGCGACCACGTCGCGATCGCGAGCGCGAAGGGGCTCAGCCTCGCCGTCTTCGTGCTCAGCATCGTCTGGACATCCGTCTACATGTTCAATCTCGTCGACCGGCTCGACGGGATCGACGCGATTGGCCGCGCGATGGCGCGGCTGTCGAGCGACCGGCTGGTGCAGGCCTTGCTGATCGGGTGGGGCTTCTCGAGCTTCGTGCAGGGCGTGACCGGCTTCGGCGTGCCCATCGCCGTCGCCGCGCCGCTGCTCATCATGCTCGGCTTCTCGCCCGCCCGGGCGGCGGGCATGGCGCTGGTCGGCCACGGCTGGGCCGTGACCTTCGGCTCGATGGGCTCGTCGTATTACACGATCCAGCTCGTCACAGGTATCGAGGGCGACGTGATCGCGCCGCACATGGCGCTGCTGTTCGCGCCGGTGATCGTGGTCAGCGGCGCGCTGGTGGCGCACATCTACGGCGGGTTCGACGCGGTGCGGCGCAGCCTGCCGCTGATCCTGGTGGCGGGCGCCGTGATGGCCGCGGGCATGTACGTGCTGGCCGAGGCGGGCGCGCCCCAGATCGCGTCGAGCGTGCCGGCCGTGCTCGGCATGGCCGCGATGGCGATCGTCGCCCGCTCGCCGCTGCTGCGGCCCGCATCGGACTCGCCGGTTCCCACGCCGCCCGACCTGGAGGATCAGGGCGATGGCGACGGCCCGATGCCGTTCTGGCTCGCGTTCATGCCCTACACGCTGCTCATCACGCTCAGCGTGATCTCGCAGATCGGCCCGATCAAGGAGGCGACGTCGGGGCTGCGCTGGGGGCTCGACTACCCCGGGTTCGTGACGGGCGAGGGCTTCGTGGTGGCCGCCGCGAACGACTTCGCGCCCATCCGCCTGCTCAACCACCCGGCCCCGCTCATCGTCGTCGCGCTGCTGATCAGCGCCGTCCTGTACGTCGCGACGGCGCGCTGGCGGCGCGGCGTCGCGTTGGAGGCGCTGCGGCTGACCTACTCGCAGTGCCTCGCGACGAGCATCGGCGTGGCGACGATGGCGATGATGGCCGTGATCATGGCCGACTCCGGCATGACCGTGCTGCTGGCGCGCGGGCTCGCCGACGCGTCGGGGCCGGTGTTCCCGCTGGTGTCGCCGTTCATCGGGATGCTCGGGGCGTTCATGAGCGGCAGCAACACCAACTCGAACGTCATGTTCGGCCTGCTCCAGCTCGAGACCGCGAGGGCGCTCGACATCGGGCCGGTCACCATCTCCAGCATCCAGTCGGTCGGCGCCTCGGTCGGCAGCGCGATGGCGCCGGCGAAGGTGCTGGTCGGCGCGGCGGTCGTCGGGCTCTCCGGCAGCGAGCGCGATATCTTCCGCATCGTCATCCCCTACATCGTGCTGCTCGTGCTGCTCGCGGGGATCGAGGCGTTCATCGTGGTCGAGCTGCTCACCGGGTTATCGAGGTGACCGTGGTGCTTCGCGAGGCACGTCGATGGCTGCGGCACCTCGCACTCGCCGGAATGGCGGCGAGCTTCCCGCTGCTCTACGTCGGGGCCGTGACGCTGGAGAGCGCGGCCGTGACGGCCGCCGGGCTCGTCGTGGCCGGGGTCGTCGCCGTCATCGCGTGGGTGGCGTTCTGAGACGCTGGTCGG
>DAOULE010000221.1:0-9420 GCA_034420575.1 Dehalococcoidia bacterium | reverse complement strand
CGCTCGCGGGCGAGGTCCGCGGGCCGGGCGCGGAGCGCTGAGGCCTCCGGCGGCGGCGCTGCTCACGGCAGCGCACGAGCTCGGAGCGCGAGGCCTACCGCGCCACGACGGTGAGCGTGAAGGTGCCCGTCCCGAAGCCCCACACATCAATACGATAGCTCCCCGAAACGGAAGCTTCCCACCAGACGCGCGACGCGAGGGAGTCGCCGTAGTCGTCGTTGTACGCCACCTCGTTCCCGCTCGGGTCGTACACCGTGACGACCGAGTCGGGGAGGGTTCCCAGGATGATGTCCACTTCGTACAGCTGACCCTGCCTCGCATCGAAGACAAAGGCGGCGATATCGCCTTCGTGGTCCAGCACGCTCCCCACCGGGGCGCCGACCTCGACTGCGGTGGCGGCCTGGGAACCCTCGTCGGCTGCGCCCTCGGTGACCGACACCGTCAGGGTGTACGCGCCGGAGCCGTATCCGTAGACCTCGACGAAGTGCGTGCCCGAGTACGTGGCTTGCCAGACGATGCGTGAGGCCAGGGAGTTCCCGTCGTCGTCGTTGGCGTCCAGCACCGCCCCACCGGCGTCGTACAGCGTGGCCACGGAGTCCGACAGCGACCCCAGCGCAACGTCGATCTCGTAGAACACGCCCTGCTCGGCCTCGAACGCGAAGATATCGCTGTCGGCGAAATCTCCCACCACCCCGCCGACGCTCTCCCCGACCGTGATGGGAGTGGCGGCGGGCAACGTGTCCGGGTGGTCGTCGACGGTGTCCGCCGCATCCGTGCCCGCCATCGCATCCGCCAGGCTCGGCACGCACGCCAGCAGCCCCAGGATGAGTTCCGTATCTCCGCCCGAGTCACTCGAGAAGATGTCCGCCGCGCTCTCGATCACCAGTTCACGCAGGCAGGTCCGCTCATCATCGCTTAGTGCATCGATGTCCAGCCCGGCCGCCTCGATGAAGAAGCCCACCCACACATCGGGAATACATGTGACGAGGGTCGGCACGAGCTCGGCAACGGTCGGGTCGCTCTCGTCGCCCGCTACGAGAGCGAGCACATCGACCCGGGCCAAGGCCTCCTCGACGCAGGCCAGTTCGGCATCATCCGCCTCGAGTATCCCCTCACCCATGCCCAGGAACAGAATCTCGCGGACGACGGCGCGAGCCGTCGCGGGTGCGAGGCACGAGTACGCCGCCACCTCTGAGTCGGGCGCGGCGTCCTCGCTCAACAGCGTCCTGGCCAGCAGCCCCGGCAGTTCAGCGCCGACTTCGTCACGTATGCACGACTGCTCGGTCGCGCTGAGCGTGTCGAACAGGTCCTGCCATGTGGTGTCTGGCGTGACCGCCACCTCGACGTCGGCAGACGCCGGCGCGGGTGTGGCCGCCGGCGTTGCACGCTGAGGCGGGGTGGGCGTCGCAGTGGGGGCGCTGGTCGCCGCAGCCGTGGCTGCGGGCTGAGGCGCCTGCTCGGGCTCCTCCTCAGTGCAGCCGGAGAGCACCGTCATCACAGTGAGGCCGACCGCCACAAACAGGAGCCGGAACAATACAGCGCGTGCATCCACGGGGTACACCTCATCGCACTACACAGAAACGGATCGCGACAGGCCACACTGCCGGCGCACCATGCGCGGCCACGCGGGGGAGCTGCGGCGTGCCGGCATCGGATCGTCCGGTTCTCATCAGGCACGGTCAACTGCCGCACGCCGCCGCTGCTACACTCGACGCCATGACACACGAGGACCTGATCCGTGACCTTCAGGACGCCCTCGGCGATGCGCACGTGCTGCACCTCCCCGAGGACCTGATCGCGTACGAGTACGACGCGACCATCGAGCGCGCGCGGCCCGACGCGGTCGTGTTCCCGGGCTCCACCGCCGACGTCTCGGCTGCTGTGCGCATCGCGAACACGCATGACGTGCCGGTGGTGCCTCGAGGCTCCGGGACCGGGCTCGCCGGCGGCGCGGTGCCGGTCATCGGCGGCGTCCTCGTCGCGATGACGCGCATGCGGCGCATCGTCGAGCTGAACGCCGCGAACCGCATCGCCGTCGTCGAGCCGGGCGTCATCAACCTCGACCTGCAGGCGGCGTGCGAGCCCCACGGGCTGCGCTACGCGCCCGACCCCTCCTCGCAGCGCATCTGCACCATCGGCGGCAACGTCGGCACCAACGCCGGCGGGCCGCACACCCTCGCCCACGGCAGCACGGTCAACCACGTGCTCGGCGTCGAGGTCGTGCTCGCCGACGGCACGGCGACGTGGCTCGGCGGGCGACAGCCGGACGTGCCCGGCCCCGATCTGCGCGGCGTCTTCTGCGGCTCCGAGGGCACGCTCGGCATCGTCACCCAGATCTGCGTCGCGCTCACGCCGCTCCCGCACGAGGTGCGCACCATGCTCGCCATCTTCGACAGCGTCGAGGTGGCCTCGGAGGCGGTCTCGGCGATCATCAGCGGCGGCGTCGTGCCCGTCGCGGTCGAGATGCTGGACCAGGAGATCATTCGCATCGTCGAGCCGCAGATGCACGTCGGCTACCCGCTCGACGCGGGCGCCGTGCTGCTCCTCGAGGTCGAGGGGCTGCCCGAGGCCGTCGCCACCGACGCCGGGCGCGTCGTCGCCGCCTGCGAGGCGGCCGGGGCGCGCGAGCTGCGCGTCGCCGAGTCCGCCGAGGAGCGCGAGGGGCTGTGGGAGGGCCGCAAGGGCGGCATCGGCGCGATCGGCGCGAGCTCGCCGAACTTCTACATCCTCGACGGCGTCGTCCCGCGCACCCGGCTGCCCGAGGTGATGTCGCAGGTCAACGCGCTGTCGGCCGAGTACGGCTTCCGTTGCGCCAACATCTTCCACGCCGGCGACGGCAACCTGCACCCCAACATCATGTTCAACGAGCTCGACGAGGGCGCGACCGAGCGTGTGCTGGAGCTCGGCGGCGAGATCATGCGCGTCTGCGTCGAGGCCGGCGGCTCGATCACCGGCGAGCACGGCATCGGCCTGGAGAAGCGCACCTACATGGAGTGGATCTTCGACGACGACGCCCTCGACGCGATGGGCCGGCTGCGCCTCGCCTTCGGCGCCGACGAGCGCTTCAACCCGTGCAAGGTGCTGCCGACAGGGCATGGCTGCGCCTCCGGGCACGCCGCCGAGATGCGCCAGCACCTCGCCGCGCCCGGCGTGTACATCTAGCCGCCGTGACCTCCCCGACCATCGACCTGCGCGAGGCGTTGCCCGCCGAGGGCAGGCGCGCCGCCGCCGACTACCTCATCGACGGCGCAGCCCCGCAGATCGCGCAGCAGCCCCGGACCCGTGAGGAAGTCGGGAAGCTGCTCGCCTCCGCCTCGGAGGCCGGGCTGGCCGTCGTCCCGCAGGGCAGCCGCACCTCGCTCGACCTCGGACGGCCGGTCGACCGCTACGACATCGCGCTCGATATGCGGGGGCTCGACGGCATCGTGGACTACGAGCCCGCCGACATGACCGTGCAGGTGCAGGCGGGGATGACGCTCCGCGCGCTGCGCTCGCACCTCGCCGAGCACGGCCAGTACTTGCCCGCCGACCCGCCCCCGGGCGACGACGTGACCATCGGCGGGCTGCTGGCCACGGCGCGACCCGGCGCGTGGCGAGGCCACGCGCCCGCGGCGCGCGACCTCGTGATCGGGATGGAGGTCGCGCATCCCGACGGCTCGCTCGTGCGCTCCGGCGGGCGCGTGGTCAAGAACGTCAGCGGCTACGACCTGCATCGCCTGCACACCGGCGCGCTCGGCACGCTCGGCGTGATCCTCGAAGCCTCGTTCAAGCTCGTCCCGCTGCCGCCCGCAACGCGCTCGTTCGCCGTGCGCCGCGGCAGCGTGCGCGATGCCGCACGGCTCGCGACCGAGCTGCGCGACGCCGCGCTCCCGGCTCGCGCGCTCACCGTCCTCGCGCCCGAGGCCGCGACGAGCCTCGGGCTGCCGGAGCACGCGCATGTGCTGCTCGAACTCGCCGGCTACGAGTCCGCGCTCGACGCCGCGACACGTCGCGTCGTGGACATCGCCGAGTCGTCAGGCGTCGGGCCGGAAGAAGCTCCGCCGGGGGCGTGGGAGCGCCTGCGCGCCGTCGCCGCATCCCCCGACGGCGCGGTGCTGCGGCTCGGCATCCCGGCCACGCGTATCGCCGCGTCGATCGAGGCGGCACGCGGGCTGGGCGCGACGGCGTGGGGCCACGTCGCCGCGGGCAGCGTGATGGTGCACGCGCCGTCGATCGACGTGACCGCGGTGCGCGTGCTGCGCCGCAACGTCGAGGCCGAGGGCGGCTTCCTCGTCGTCGAGTCGGGACCGCCCGCCCTGCGCGCCGTGGTCGACCCCCTCGGCAGCGCCACGCGCGCCCTCGTCGGCGCGCTGAAGCGGCAGTTCGACCCGAACGGCACCCTGAGCCCGGGCCGCTGGGAGGTGGGGCTGTGACCACCGCGGACACACCCGAGGTGCCGCGCGCGAGCCGGTTCCGCGGGCCCGACGCCCCCGCGCTCAGCGACCTGCAAAACTGCATCCACTGCGGCTTCTGCCTGCCCGCCTGCCCCACCTACATCGCGACGGGCCAGGAGCTCGAGTCGCCACGCGGGCGGCTGCACCTGATCCGGGCCGTGGTGGAAGGCAAGGTCGATCCGACCCCTCGGCTGCTCTCGCACCTCGACCTGTGCCTGCAGTGCCGGGCATGCGAGACGGCGTGCCCGTCGTCTGTACCGTACGGCCGCATCATGGAGGACGCCCGCGCCTCGGTGATGGCCGAGCCCTCGACGCGACCACGCGCGTGGGCGATGCGTGCACGCTTGCTGCGGCACGTCGTCGCGCGGCCACGCGTGCTGCGCGCGGCGCTCTCCGTCGGCCGTCTCTACAGCCGTTCGGGCCTCCAGCGGCTGCTGCGAGGCCCGCTCCGCCGGCTGCTGCCAAGGTCGCTCGCGGACCTCGAAGCGCAGGCGCCCACGCTCGACCGGACGCCGTTCCGCCGCTCCGGCGAGCTCGTCAGTCGCCGTGGCGCCGGACCGCGCGTGGCGCTCCTCACCGGTTGCGTCCACGGCGAGCTCTTCCCGCAGACGCACGTGGCAACTCTGCGCGTCCTCGCGTGGCTCGGATGCGAGGTCGTCGCGCCGCCGGAGCAGGCCTGCTGCGGCGCACTCCACGCCCACGCCGGCGACGCCGAGGCCGCGCGCTCCCTCGCCCGCCGCAACATCGCCGCGTTCGAGGACGCCGAGGTCGACGCCGTGATCGTGAACGCCGCCGGCTGCGGCGCCGCGATGAAGGAGTACGGCCGCCTCCTCCGCAACGACGACCGCTGGGCGGAGCGCGCCGAGCGCTTCGAGTCGACCGTGCAGGATGTGCTGGAGTTCGTGGCGTCGCAGCACTTCGAGCGGGGGCTCGGGCACGTCGACGCCGAGGTGACGCTGCAGGACGCCTGCCACCTGGCGCACGCGCAGGGCATCCGCGACGCGCCTCGCGCGATCCTCGCGGCTATCCCCGGCGTCCGCCTGCACGAGCAGGCCACGCCGGACCGCTGCTGCGGCGCGGCCGGGCTGTACGCCACCGTGCAGGCCGAGATGTCGCGCGAGGTGCTCGACGCCAAGCTCGCGGACATCGCGAGTACGGGAGCATCCACCGTCGTGACCTCGAACCCCGGCTGCACCATGCAGATCGAGACGGGGCTGCGGCGCGCCCGCCGCCGCGGCGAGGTGCTGCACCTCATCGAGCTGCTCGACCGCTCCTACGCCGCGGGTGCGGCCGAGCGGGCGCGCGCGTGAGCGGCATCGCGCGGGCCGTCGTCACGGGCTCCTCGGGCTTCGTCGGCAGCCACCTCGCTGCGCGGCTCGCCGCCGGCGGCTGCGCGGTCACCGGCTTCTCCAAGACCCCACCGAGGCAGCCGCCGCCCGATGGCGTCACCGAGCACCTCGGCGACGTCCGCGACGCCGACGCCGTCACCGGTGTGATCGCCGAGGCGCGCCCGGAGGTCGTGTTCCACCTTGCCGCACAGGCGTCCGTCCCCGTCTCGATGCGCGACCCGATCGCGGACATCGAGGCGAACGTGATCGGCAGCGTCCGCGTGGCGCAGGCGGCCGCGGCGGCGGGGGCGAGGCGGATTGTGTTCTTCTCGACCGGCGGCGCGCTGTTCGGCCAGCCGGAGACGCTGCCCGCAGGGGAGCACACCCCGATCGAGCCGCAGTCCGTGTACGGCGCCTCGAAGATCGCAGCGGAGCACGAGCTGGGGGCGCTGTGCCGCCACCTCGGCCTCGAGCTGTCCGTGCTGCGGCCGGGCAACATCTACGGCCCAGGCCAGGACGCCGCGGGCGAGTCGGGCGTCGTCGCCATCTTCGCCACGCGCATGCTCGCGGGCGCCGAGGCAACGATCTTCGGCGACGGCAGCCAGCAGCGCGACTACGTCTACGTCGACGACATCGTCGACGCCGCCCTTCTCGCCGCCACCGCCGAGCCCGCCACGTGCGAGGTGGGCTCCGGCGTCGGGACGTCGACGCTCGCGATCTTCCGGCACCTCGCCCGTCTCACGGGCTATGACCGCGAGCCGGTCTTCGCGCCCGAGCGCCCCGGCGACCCGCAGGCGGTCTACCTCGACCCGTCGCGGGCGCGGGAGCGCTGGGGGTGGGAGGCGACGACGAGCCTGGAGGATGGGTTGGCGGCGACGGTGGAGTGGTTCCGCGGCCAGGGGTAGTCACGCCCGCCGCATAGCTCGTGGCCCGCACCGCTCGGCAGATTCGCCCGTAGAATGCGGCGCGCGGCACGCGCCCTCGCGTGGGCACGCGGAGGGCGTCGCGGCAGGGCAGCGACGCGAGGCGGGGATGGGCGGGACCATGCGGGAGCTTGCGGGACGAATCTCGGGATCGCGGCCCTTCGAGTACTTCATCATCGCGCTGATCCTCGCCGGCGGCGTGATCCTGGGCCTCGAGACCATCGAGGAGCTCAGGGACCCGTTCCTCCACTGGTTCGAGATAGCGCACTCGGTGATCCTCGGCGTGTTCATCGTCGAGGCGGCGCTGAAGATGTTCGCGCTCGCGCCGCGTTCGCACCGCTACTTCGACGACGGTTGGAACATCTTCGACTTCTCGATCATCGTGCTCTCACTCGTCCCGGCGGTGGGACCGTTCGCGGTGGTTGCGCGGATGGCGCGACTGCTGCGCGTACTCCGCCTGATCTCGGCGATGCCCGAGCTGCGCCTCATCGTCTCGACCCTGGTGCGGTCGATTCCCGGGATGCTGCACATCGTGGTCGTGATGAGCATCCTGACCTACATCTACGCGATCCTCGGCTACCACTTCTTCCACGAGCACGACCCGGAGCACTGGCGGAACCTCGGCATCTCGCTGCTCTCGCTGTTCCGCGTCGTCACGCTCGAGGACTGGACGGACATCATGTACGTGGCGATGGACCTCCACCCGCTCGCCTGGGTGTACTTCCTGAGCTTCGTGGTGCTCGGCTCGTTCGTCACGATCAACCTCTTCATCGCGGTCGTCATCAACAACCTCGACGAGGCGAAGCAGGAGCGCCTGCGACAGCTGGAGACGGCGATGACGGCCGACGAGGTCATCGCGGAGCTCCGCGCGGCGCGCGAGTCCCTCAACCGCCTCGAGCGGCGGCTCATGGAGGTGCAGGGCGAGGGTGGCGGCTGAGCCTGGGCTCAGTCAGGTTCGCGCTGCGTCCCGACGAGTCGCGACGCGCCCGACGCCTACAACAGCCGCGGCGTCGCAGCCACGTGCTCGGCGACCGTGCCGTCCTTAAGCAAATGCCGCACCGTCACCCCTCGCGCGACCAGCAGTGGCGCGATCAGCAGCGTGCGGTGGCAACGCGCGGGGTCGCCCTCGGAGCACATGATCGCCGTGCTCGTCTCGCCCGACGCGGCAACGAGGCGGTCGATGGCATCGAGGAGCGCGGGGTGCTGTGCCATCAGCGTGTAGTCGGGCGCGCCGTCGGCGGTACGGAGCGCGGGGTCGTCAGGGCGGCCGCCGAGCGCCGGCTCCCACTCGTAGGCGATGCCCGCCGCCTCCGCCGCCTCGTCGATGCGGCGCCGGTTGAAGTGTGGGTGCCAGCGGCTGTACGGCGTCGACCGCACGTCGACGAGGCGTTCGACGCCCGCGTCGAGCAGGTGGCGGATGAGCGTCTCCTGCGGCAGGTTGCCGTGCCCGACCGTCAGGATCGTCGGCACGGCCGGGGCCCTACTCGAGCTCCCGTCCCTGCAGGAAGCCGACGCCGAGCGCCGCGGTCCACGCCACCCACGGGAAGTAGCAGAGTCGGGCCACCGTGATCATCGCCGGCTCGGACGCGCTGTGCCCGATGATGAGGGCCACGAGGCAGACGACGGAAACCGCCGCCACCGCGAGCGCCACGAGCCTGCGGGGCCCCTCGCGGAACAACGACCACAGCCCCAGGTTGAACGTGAGGAACCCGGCGGCGACGGCCATGCTCGAGAGCAGCGCGATCCCCGAATCGACCCGGTAGACGGCGAGCGCCTGGTCCACCTCCGCCGACGAGCCGAGGTCCGTCCCGGCAAGCACGAGCGCCAGCCCGGACACCACGATCCAGCCGAACACGCCGACGGTCATGAACAGGATGCCCATCCGCGAGAGCGCGGGGGCCATGCTGTCGCCCATGATCGAGCGGTTGATGCCCGACAGCCCGTACAGCATCAGGATCAGGCCGAGCGGCACCATGAGCGCCACCAGTTGCGCTACGGCCGCATTCGAAGCCATCGCCCGCACGGTTCCCTCGGCGTCGCCGTACTCGACCGGGTCGAAGATCAGGGCGCCCGGCTCGAGCAGGAAGAACGACAGCGCCAGGATGGGCCCCACGATGAGGCCCCATGCCTCCAACCTGTGTACGCGAAGTCCCATGCTCCTCTCCCTTCCCGGGCGGAGCGGTTCGCTTACGCCGCCCGAACGGGCGCCGCCCGCACGCGCTCGATGAGTTCCGCGGCCACCTCGTAGCGGCCGAACGAGGGCATGATGTAGATGCCCGACACCCAGTCGAAGTCGCGCGTCTCCTCGATCTGCTCGTAGGCGATCTCGAGGCCCGCCGCCGCGCCCGCGTCGCCCGCCGCGCGCATACGCGCGCGCACGTCGTCGGGGATGACGACGCCGGCGAGCTCATTGTGGATGAACTCGGTGTGCCGCGACGACATCAGCGGCAGGATCCCGAGCAGCACCGGCACGTCGACGGGGCCGAGGCGCTCGAAGAACCCGGTGAGCGTCGCGAGGTCGTAGACCGGCTGCGTCATCAGCATGTCGGCGCCCTCGTCGAGCTTCGCGCGCACGCGCCGCAGCTCGATGTCGATGTCGTCGGCGGTGGGGTTGGCCGCGCACGCGACGAAGAAGTCCGTGGGGCGGCCGAGCGAGTTACCCGCGAAGTCGACGCCCTCGTTGAGCCGCTTGAGGATGCGCACGAACCCGATCGCGTCCACGTCCCACACCGCCGA
>DAOULE010000220.1:0-2078 GCA_034420575.1 Dehalococcoidia bacterium | reverse complement strand
CGAGATCGCCGTAAACTACGCTGTCCGGGCTGCGCCGAGGTAGCTCAGTTGGTAGAGCACACGACTGAAAATCGTGGTGTCGGCAGTTCGACTCTGCCCCTCGGCACCAACCATTTCGATCGGACGGTGAGATGCCGGTGATCGTCGTCGCAGGGGAGCCGGGCGCCGGGGCGACCACCGTCGCGGTCGGCCTCGCGCACCGCATCGCACACTCCGGCCGCGCCGTGCGTATCGCCCGCACGGGCGGCGACGACCGCGCGACCGCCGACGCCGCCACGTTCGCCACGCTCGACTTCGCGGAGGCCGTCGACGGCGCGGATGTCGCTGCCGGCGGCGACGCCACGACGATCGTCGAGGCGCCGGTCGGAGCGGATGCCGGCGCGCTCGCGGCAGCGCAGGGCGCGCGGCTCGTCACCGTCGCGCGCGAGGGCTCGGACGCGCCCGAGCGCTCCGCATTGCACCTCACCACCCACGCCACGAGCGGCGGCCCGCTGCGGATCCCCGAGGACCGCACCCTGGCTGCGCCGCTCGTCGGGCAGCTCATCGAGGCCAGCAGGGCGAACGTGCTCGTGCGCTCCACCGAGGGCGACGCGGCGATCTGCCGGCACATCGTCGTCGGGCCGATCGCGCCCGTCGTGGGCGACGACTACTTCGGGCGTTACCCCGACAGCGCCGTCGTCACGCGTGCCGAGAAGGTCGACGTTGCGCTCGCGGCGATGCGCACCGACCCGGTGTGCCTGATCCTGAGCGGCGGCTCCGAGCCGAGCCCCTACCTGCTCGACCGCGTCGCGGCCTCGCGCAGCACGACGCTGCTCGTCGCGCCCGAGGGCACGGTCGAGACCGTGCGCGACATCGAGGGCAGCTTCGGGAGTGCGCCGTTCGGCCACGAGGCGAAGGTGGAGCGGGTTGGCGAGCTCATGGCCGCGGCCGTCGACGACGCCGCACTCGAGGCGCTCCTCGGCGGGTAGCCGGCGCGGCAGTCCCTACTCAGGCTCTAGCGGCGCGATCGACAGCAGCAGCTTCTTCACGCCCTGCCCCTCGAACGCGACCGTGACGCGCTGATCGCCGCGCTCGACCTCGCACGACACAACGACGCCGACGCCGAACGAGGCGTGACGGACCCGGTCGCCCGGCGCGTAGCGCGGCGCCTCGTCGGCGCTGCCATCGTCCTCGCCCCACCCCTCCGCCTGGCGCGCGGCGTAGGCCGCGCGGCGCTCGCGGGGCGTCTCGGCGGGGCGCGTGCCGCGCGCGGTGCGTGCGCGGGCCGTGTCCTCCAGCGGGAGGGCATCGAGGAACCGCGATGCGATCGCGCCTGAGTAGCGGCCCTGGCGCATGCGCCGTCGCGCGTGCGTCAGGTAGAGGCGCTCACGCGCCCGCGTCATACCGACGTAGCAGACGCGGCGCTCCTCCTCCATCTGCGCGGGGTCGTCGAGCGAGAGGGAGTGGGGCAGCAGTCCCTCCTCCATGCCAGGCATGAACACCACGGGGAACTCGAGGCCCTTCGCCGCGTGCAGCGTCGTGAGCGTCACGGCGTCCGGCGCGTCGGCGCCCGGGTCGTCGACATCGGCGACGAGCGCCACCTCCTCGAGGAACGAGGCGAGCGAGGCCGTCGGCTCGAGGTCCTGGTACTGCGACGAGACGTTGACGAGCTCCTGGACGTTCTCCCAGCGCACCTCGGCGTGGTCCTCGTCGTTGCGCTGCAGGTACTCGTGGTAGCGCACCTCGGTGAGCACGGTTTCGAGCAGCGTGGCAACCGGCTGCTCCTCGCTGGCTGCGGTGAGGCGGTCGATGAGCGCGACGAAGTCGCGCAGCGCGAGGCGGATGTCGCCGCGGAGGGCCGGTAGCGCCGGGTCGTCGTCGCCGCGCGCGACGCGCGCCGCGACCGCGAGCAGCGGCAACTCAAGCTGCTCCGACGCCTCGCGCAGCCGCTCCATTGTGCGGTCGCCGATGCCTCGCCCCGGGACATTGACGATGCGGCGGAACGCGACGGCGTCGGCGTGGTTGCGGATCAGCCGCAGGTACGCCAGCAGGTCGCGCACCTCTCGACGGTCGTAGAAGCGCGTGCCACCGACGATGCG
>DAOULE010000219.1:0-1616 GCA_034420575.1 Dehalococcoidia bacterium | reverse complement strand
GACGTTGCCGACCAGCTCGGCGTCGAGGCGGTTCTTCAGCACACGCGCCGTGAGCTGCGTCCCCTCGCGGCCCGCGAGCGGCGAGGTGTTCGTGCCGATGAGCATCGAGAGGCTCGGCTCGTCCACGGTGATGAGCGGCAGCGGCTCGGGACGTTCGAGGTCCGCGAGCGTCTCGCCGATCGTGATCTCCTCGATGCCCGCGATGGCGGCGATCTCGCCCGGTCCGGCCTCGTCGGCCTCGACGCGTTCGAGGCCCTCGGTCACGTAGAGCCTGCTTACCGTGGCGCGCTCCACCGAGCCGTCGCGACGGCACCACGCGACCTGCTCGCCGCGGCGCAGCGTCCCCTGCACCACCCGGCACAGCGCGAGGCGGCCCACGTACGGCGAGGCGTCGAGGTTCGTGACGAGCGCCTGCAGTGCGTGGCCCGGCTCGTACGTCGGCGCGGGGACGTGGTCCAGCAGCAGGTCCACGAGCGGCCGGAGGTCCACGCCTCGCGCGCCCGGGTCGAGCGAGGCGGTCCCGTCGCGCGCGACGCAGTAGACGATCGGGAAGTCGATCTGCGCCTCGGTCGCGTCGAGGTCCAGGAACAGCTCGTACACCTCGTCCACCACCTCTGCGATGCGTGCGTCGGAGCGGTCGACCTTGTTGATGACGAGGATGATCGGCAGGTCGCGCTCGAGCGCCTTGCGCAGCACGAAGCGCGTCTGCGGCAGCGGCCCCTCGCTGGCGTCGACGAGCAGCAGCGCGCCGTCGGCCATGGTCAGCCCGCGCTCCACCTCGCCGCCGAAGTCGGCGTGGCCGGGGGTGTCGATGATGTTGACCTTGACCTCGCCCACGCGCACGGCGGTGTTCTTGGCGAGGATCGTGATGCCCTTCTCGCGCTCCAGCTCGTTCGAGTCCATGACGCGGTCGGGCGGCTCGGCGTGGTGCCCGAGCTGGCCCGACTGCTGCAGGAGCGTGTCGATCAGCGTCGTCTTGCCATGGTCGACGTGCGCGATGATCGCGACGTTGCGGATGTCGTCGCGCGTGGCGAGCGCGCGTGTGTCCGGGGTGTCGAGGGTGCTCGTGGCGTCGATGGTGGGACTCCGGGGTGCGCCGCCGCGCGGGGCCGCGACGCGATCCAGTGGAACACGCGCCGGGCGCTACTGTCCCACCGGGCGTCCCGGCGCACCGTTCGCCCTCGACCCACGCGGGGCGGCTCGGTACCGTGGCGCGGCGCGCGAGGAGGAGCCATGCCCGTCGCCAACCCGTCCCACGAGGTCTCGGTCGAGATCGACGGCAACATCGCGACCGTCGAGATGCACCGGCCGCCTCACAACTTCTTCGACACAGCGCTCGTGCTCGCGCTGGGCGATGCCTACGAGGCCATCGACAACGAGCCCGACATCCGCGCCATCATCCTCGCTGCCGAGGGCCGCTCGTTCTGCGCGGGCGCCGCGCTGGGCGGCGAACCCCTCGGCGGCGACGACGAGCCGGCCGAGGAGCAACCGGCGCGGCGGCCGGGCAGTGACCACCTGTACGTGGCTGCCCTGCGGCTGGTCGCCGCGGAGACGCCCGTCGTCGCTGCGATCCAGGGCGCGGCGATCGGGGGCGGGCTGGGACTGGCGCTGACGGC
>DAOULE010000218.1:0-4100 GCA_034420575.1 Dehalococcoidia bacterium | reverse complement strand
GCGATAGCGGCGCTCGCGCTCGGCGCGCTCGCGGCGCTCGGGTCGTCGCCCGCGTCCGCCGACAACGGCGTGACGAACGTGCAGGCCACCTCGCGCGACCCGACGTCGGTCGTCTTCGGCGCCCGGGTGACGGCCCCCGCCGGGCTGGAGAGCGCGACACTCGTCTACCGCGTCCTCAACCCCAAGGAGGGCGACGTCGGCGGTCGGGGCGAGGCTACATTCGGGCCGGGCCCGGAGAACGACGTCTCGTTCACCCTGGAGACGCGCACGGCGATGCGCTACATCCCTGTGGGCTCGCAGTTCCGCTTCCACTGGGAGTTCGTCGACAACGAGGGCCAGGAGTTCCAGAGCGAGGAGCAGGCGTACCTCTTCCTCGACGGCCGCTACCGCTGGAGCGAGAAGCAGCTCGGCCAGGTGACCGTCTACTGGTACGGCGGCAACGAGGACTTCGCCGACCGCGTGCTCGCGGCGGGCGAGTCCGCGCTCGAGGAGACCGAGGCGCTGCTCCAGGTCGAGGTGCCGTACGGCGTGCGCGTCATGGTCTGGGCGTCGGAGAGCGACGGCGAGCTCGCGATGCGGCCCCGGAGCCGCGTGTTCGACGAACTCGTCCGTACGGGTGGGCAGCGGACCGGCGCCGACCTGCTCTTCGTGTTCACGGCCACCTCGGACGTCGTGCGGCACGAGATGGCGCACATCGTGACGGCCGTCGCCGGGGACGGTCCGGTCTCACGCATCCCGTCGTGGCTGGACGAGGGCACGGCCGTGTACATGCAGCGCAGCCCGAGGCCGTACAGCTCCGCTATCGCGTTCCGCATCCAGACCGACGACACCCTGCGGCTGCGCAACATGGACTCGCCGGCGAACGACCCCGCGCAGGTCGACCTGTTCTACGGGCAGTCGTGGTCCACGGTGCTGTACCTGATCGACAACTACGGCGAGCAGGCCTTCGCAGACCTCTACCAGCACGTCCGCGAGGGCGCCCGCATGGACACCGCGCTCGAACGCGTCTACGGCTTCGACCAGGACGGCCTCTACAACCTCTGGCGCGAGGACAACGGCCTCGACCCCATCGACTTCAGGCCGCGCGTCGACTCGACGCCGCCGCCGCAGGCGGAGGCGACGCGTGCCCCGCTGCAGCTTCCCACGGGCGGCGCGTCGCGGCCGTCCTCGGAGGGCGACGACGACGATGACCGCAGCGATGCGACGCGGACCGACGACGGCGAGGCCGCCGAGACACCCGCTGCCGCGGCGACCGCGACCGTCGGCCCGCCCGCCGATGAGGCGGCGGTTGAGACGGGCGGGGGCGGCTCGACCACGACCACGGCCATCATCGTCGGGGCGCTCGCGCTGCTCCTCGGCGGTGCGCTCGGCGCGGCGGCGCTGATGGTCGCGAGACGCGGGAGCTGAGCCGGCCGCGCTCGGCCGGCGGACGTCCTAGCGAGGCAGCACGAGGCCGCCCGGCGACATTGGCGGCTGCTGGGCGGGGGGTTGGGCGTCGCCCGTCATCATCGCCTGCGCCTGCTCGATGGTGAGGAACGGCGAGACGAGCACGCTGTCGCGGATCACGTTCTCCGGATCGCCCGTCGCGCAGCGACGGATCTGCTCGGCGAAGTCCGCTTCGTTCCAGCCGCCCGTGAACCGGCGGCCCCCGATGCTCACCACCGGCAGCTCGGTCACCATCCGCGCCTCGGCGAGGAGCGGGAACTCGGACAGCTCGATCGCCTCGACACGCAGGCGGCGCATCACCGTCGCGAACGCTGCGGCGAAGCGCAGCGTGACCGCGGACTGCGGGTCGTACGGCGCAACGAGCAGCTCCACCTCGAGGTCGCCGTCGAGCGCTTCGTCGGCTGCGGCCAGCGTCTCGAGGGTGCTTGCCTCCAATGGCGGGGCGCCCGAGCTGGCATAGACGATCGCTTCCATGAACGCGGGGAAGAGCACCCCGGACCATAGCCCGACGATGCGCACCTCCCGGCCGCGGCCGCGGATCACCGTGACCGGCGCGCGGTCGATGCGCGCCTCGCGCGCGCGGTCCGCGTGGCGGTCGAGGTCGTAGCGCGTGAGCGAGATCGCCGGGTGGAGCGAGGCGAACTGGCGGGCGGCGGTTGCCACCTGGTCACAGAACGTGCACGGGTCACGGTCCGTGCGGACCAGCGCGGACTCCTGCTGTGTCCAGACGTCGAGCCCCACGGACCCGATGACGCGCTGCGCGAGATGGTCGGCGATGGCCGGCCGCTCTTCTCGCGGGATGGGGGACTCGCTGACCATGTTCAGTCGCCTTCCGCTTCCGCGGCGCGCAGCAGGCGCATCGCGAGGTAGAGCCGCTGGATCGCCGTGAGCACGGTGAGCACCGCGAGCGCCCACAGCACCGGCCGCACGAGCACGCCCGTGATCAGGGCGACGCCGAGCAGCACGACGCGCTCCGCGCGCCGCAGCCAGCCCGAGGTGAGCGCGACGCCGAGTCCCTCCGCGCGGGCCCGCACGTACGAGACCAGCAGCGAGCCGGCGAGCACGGCGAACACGAGCGCCGACTCCTCGTTGTTGCCCTCGCCCAGTTGGTACAGCAGCAGGCCGAAGAGCACCGCCGCCTCGGAGAAGCGGTCGAAGACCGAGTCGAGCATCGCGCCGGCCTTGCTCGCCCGCCCTGTCGAGCGCGCCAGCGCGCCGTCGAGGAAGTCGAGCGCGCTGAACACGAGCATCACGATGCCCCCGGCGGCGAGTGAGCCGGTGGCGATGAGCGCCGCGGCGCCGATGTTCCCGGCGAGCGCGAGGAACGAGAGCATGTCGGGCGTGACGCCGAGGCGCGCCAGGAGGCTCACGATCGGGTCGATCACCGCAGCAGGCGCGCGGTTCGGCAGCAGGCTGGAAGGCAGCGCCATCAGCGGTACTCCCGCTCATGGAGCCCTCGCCCGCGGCGCCCCGGCCGGAGGGGACTAGTCACGCCGCCGCGCCGAGGCCAGCAGTGTGCGCGTGTGCGCCGCGCGGTCGTCGCGCAGGCGCTCGTAGTAGGAGAGCACGCGGCTGGTGACGCGCGGCCACGAGTACTCGTCCGCGCGCTTGCGGCCGGCCGCGGCCAGGCGCGCGCGCCGCTGCGGGCTGCGCACCAGCGCCGTGAGCGCCTCGGCGATGGCGAGCGGATCACGAGGGCGCGCGAGCAGGCCGTCCACGTCGTCGGTGATGACCGAGGCGTAGCCGTCGATGTTCGAGGCGACGATCGGCGTGCCCGCCGAGAGCGCCTCGAGCAGCACGTAGCCCTGCGACTCGTGGCCGGTGGCGGGCGAGCAGAAGATGTCGGCGGTGCGGTAGTAGCGGGGCAGGTCGGCGTCGGAGACGTCGTCGACGAACACGATGCCGCGCCGCCCCTCGCGCTCCACGGAGCGACGGTAGCGGCGCTTCATGCGCGAGTCGGGGCCGACGACGACGAGCCTGGTGTTGGGGTCGCGCGCGTTGACGATGCCGAACGCGCGCAGCAGGTCGCCGAGGCCCTTCCGCTTCTCGGCGCGCCCGACGTAGAGGATGTTGAGCAGGCCGTCCTCAAGCTAGCGGATCGGCTCCAGCGTGGGGTCTGCGAAGCGGGGCACCTCGATGCCGTTGGGGATGACGTTGTAGTAGCCGGGGAAGTAGCGGCTGACATAACGCTGTGCGGGCGGCGAGACCGTGATCTTGCCGTCGATCTCCCGGAACCAGCGCTTGAGCAGCCGCCGGCCGTACGAGTAGAGCCGGTTCCCGCCGTCCTTCGTCGCGTGGAACGTGCCGACGTTGACGACGTTGGGGTTCACCGAGCGCGAGGCGCGCAGCACCTGGATCGGCAGCGTCGGCATGAGCGGCTCGTGGACGTGGATCACCTCGAACTGGTGCTCCTCCAGGGCGCTCCGCACCTGCCGCCCGAGCCGGGGGCTGAGCGCAATGCGCGCCGTGGAGCCCGAGGCCGGCACGGGCACGGGCCAGCCGATCGAGATCAGGCGCTCGTTGTCGTGCTCGCCCGTGGCAGGGGCGAGGATGCGGACCTCGTGGCCGTTGGCCTCGAAGCGCTCGGTGAGCTGCTGGATGTGGCGGTTCACGCCGCCGGGGGTGAGCCAGTCGTAGGGGGAGACGAAGGCGAT
>DAOULE010000217.1:0-11830 GCA_034420575.1 Dehalococcoidia bacterium | reverse complement strand
CCACGAGCAGTCCCCCGAGCGCCGGGCCGACCACGCTCGGCACGCTGTGGCTGGCCGCGTTCAGCGACGCGGCGTTCATGAAGTACCCCTGCGGCACCAGGCGGCCCGTCATGGCCTGGCTCGCCGGGAACCGCACCGCGCCGAGCAGCCCGCTGATCAGCGACGCGGCGAAGACGTGCCAGACCGCCACGAGGTCCGTGACCACCAGCACGCCGATTGTGAGCGCCACGAGCACCGCAACCAGGTTGTCGATCAGCAGCAGGTTGCGTCGATTGAACCGGTCCGCGATGAGACCCATCGGGATCGACCCCAGCGCGAACGTCACCGCCCACGACGCCTCGACAGCGCCGAGGACGAGTGCGGAGTCGGTGAGCTGCACGACGAGCCAGGCGCGAGCCGTGAACTGCACCATCAGGCCCATCGCCACGATGAAGTTGCTGGCCCAGAAGTAGCGGAACGCCGGGAACCTCAGCGAGCGCAGAGCGCGCCGGACGACGCCTTGCTCGACAGTCGGCGACTCGGTACGGTCATCCACGGCGGCTCCCCGGCAGCGGTAGTACAGAGCCTACGCATCGTGCGTTCGATGCGCTCGCAGGGTGCACTCCATCTCCGGGCCGCCGGTCCGGAGGGTGCCTGCTCGGTTCCCGCGGCGGAGGACGCGGCCCCTCGATGCTCGCACCGGGTGGCCCCGCGCTTGTCGTGGCGCTGCTGGGTGTGAGTGTTGATGTTGGTGGAGACGGGGGAGAATTGAACTCCCCGTCCAGCAAGCCTTCGTCACGGATCTGCTACGGGCGTAGTCAGCGGCGGGTTCTCACCGGCATCCCTGCGCTGACGAGGGAGGCTGCCGGCCAGCCGCAGTAGTCTTGGTCGCGAGGCCTGCGACGCGCGCCCGCGATTGCAGCCCGGCATTTCGGCGCTGTCTCCCGGCTCGCCAGGCCAGAGCCGGGGACAACGTCACCGCTGGTTAAGCGGCGAGGGCGAGTTCGTTATCGCCTGTTATGAAGGTGCCACCTGTTTTACGAGGTTGGTGGCGCCTCGACCCGCAAACCGTGTCCGTTAACCGCTGTCGACCCCTTTCGTCCCCACGGATCCATGCTCCCACGTCGGCTCCCGCAATGGAAGAGCCTCTTAGCGCGCGTCCCGCCGCATCGCCCGCTGCATGGTGCGCTCCGCCTCGCGCTTCGCGATGGCCTGCCGCTTGTCGTAGCGTCGACGCCCGCGCGCAAGGCCGATCTCGACCTTCGCGAGGCCGCGCGCCAGGTAGAGCCGCAGCGGGACGATGGTCATCCCGGGCTGCTCGCGCAGCGCTCGCTCCAGGCGCTCGAGCTCGCTGCGATGCAGGAGCAGCTTGCGGGTCCGCAGCGGCTCGTGGTTCACGCCCGCCGGCGCGTAGGGGGCGATGTGCACGTTGTGCAGCCACAGCTCGCCGCGCTCGAACCGCGCGAAGCCCTCGGCGATGTTGGCGCGGCCTGCCCGGATCGACTTGATCTCGGAGCCCGTGAGGACGAGGCCGGCCTCGTAGGTCGCCTCGATGCTGTAGTCGTAGCGGGCGCGGCGGTTCGTCGCGACGGTGCCACCCTCGCGCAAGTCGGGCTGTTGCCGCTTCTTCGAGGAGCGCTTCGCCACCACGCCCGTCCTCACCTCGGTTGCCGCATGCGCCCACACCCTCCAGGTCCAACCCGGAGGGCAGGGGATGGGACATAACTACCCGTCCAGTATGCGCTGACCGCTACTCCAGGGGCGAGGACAGCATGGCACAGACGGTCGGCGCGCGGCTGCTTCCGCGATCGTCTCGCCCGCGCGCAGCCCAACCAACTCACGACGGACGACGCACGGATGGCTTCCGCTCAACGCTCATCGTCGCATCGCCGGTGATAGCAGGTCAGGACCAGCAGCGGTTCACGATGTATCGAGGATACGGCTGCGGGGCAGCGCGGACCGAGGCGGGGTCCTCGATGGCCTGGGTGAGCCCGTTGAGCGCGCCTCCGTAGAGGAGCGCGCGGTCGAGGCGGTCTGGCTCGACGTACTCCTCCTCGAGGATCTGCAGGACCTCCTCGATCAGTCCGGCGATGTACGCCGCGTCCTCACTGGCCAGCGAGCGCACGTTGCGGGCGCCTTGATCGGTGATGGGTGCCGCGTCGATCGCCGTGTGCTGGCGGGCAGGTGACTCCTCCGACACGCGCGACTCGCCGTCTTCGAGCGAGAGCCGTGCGAGGTAGCCCACGGCAACCAGCAGGACGAGCGTGACGACGAAGAGCAGGTTCATCGCGGCCGCGCGGACGAAGCTCGATCTCATGCGCGCGCTCCCTCGTTGACCCCGAGCACGGGCTCCGCCGCGTAGCCTCTATGAAGCGCCCGGGCGACCGGTCGCGGGCTACGAGCCCTGCGCAGGCGAGGACAGCATGGCGCGCAGGGCCTCGATCGCCCGGTACACGGCGAGGTCGCGGTCCGCCTCGATGTCGTCGGCGGTGAGTGTGACCTCGATGTCCGGGATCACGCCGCGGCCCTCGATGATGTTGCGGTCCGGCGTGAGCCAGCGCGCGATCGAGACATAAACCGCGCCGCCGTTGCTCAGGTCACGCGCTCGGTTGACCGTGCCCTTACCGAACGACGTCGAGCCCACGACGATGCCGCGGCCGTTCTCCTGGATGGCGGCGGCGAGCACCTCGGAGCCCGACGCGGAGAACTCGTCCTGCACCACGGCGATGGGGAGGTGCGTCACGATGTTGCGGTCGGCGCGGTAGACCTGCTCGGTGCCGCTGCGGTCGACCTGCACGAGGATCGTGCCGTCGTCGAGGAAGAGGTCGGCGGTCTCCGCCGTCTCGTCCAGGAGCCCGCCGGGGTTGGCGCGGACATCGAGGATGAGCGCGTCGATCTCGCCGGTGTCCTCGAGCTGTCGCACCAGGTCGGTGAGCTCCTGCGGCGTGCGCTGCGTGAAGCTGCGGATCCGGATGTAGCCGATGTTCGTGACCTCGTCGCCCGCGCTGTCCTTGAGGATCCCGCCGGGTGGGGCGGTGTCGACCGAGGCGACGAGGATGTTGTCGCGCACGATCGTGATGGTCTCCTCGGTGCCGTCGGTGTGGCGCACGGTGATGTCGACCTCGGTGCCCCGGCGGCCGCGGATGCGCAGGACGGCCTTCTCCACGCTCCAACCCTCGGCGTCCTCGCCATCGACGGCGAGGATGATGTCGCCGGCGCGGACGCCGGCGCGCTCGGCGGGGGTGTTCGGGAGTGGGCGCACGATCACGACATAATTATCCTGTCGCGAGACCGTCGCCCCGATGCCCTCGAAGGCGCCGCTGAAGTCGTCTCGCGAGACCGCATACGTCTGCGGGTCGATGTAGACGGAGTGGGGGTCACCGAGGGCCTGGAAGAGGCCGTTGATCGCACCTTCGAGGAGGAGCTGGCGATCGATGAGGTCGGGCTCGACGAAGTCGTCCTCGAGGATCTCGATGATCTCGTCGAGCAGCTCGGCGTCGATGTCGGAGAAGACGCCGGGCTGATCTGCGTCGTCGGTATCAGCAGCAGCATCGTCGGCGGCCGGCGTGGCGGTGACCTCGACCGTCTGGATCTGCGTGACGGGCTCGGGGTCGCCCTCGATCACAACGCGTGCGAGGAAGCCGACCGCGACCAGCAGACCCGCGATGAAGACGGACAGGACGCCCACGAGCAACGTCTGCATGAAGTTGGAGTTCATTCACGAGCTCCTCGGGGGGCGTCCGCCACTTTGGGCGGACGAGACGTGGGGGCGATTGCGTCCACCAAGTCTACCACCGGTCCGCGCTGGGTCAGCCCTCGATCGGCCATCGATCAATCATCGCCCAGCCACACGAGGCGCCCCCGAGGCCGTCGTCGGCAGCGGCGCCGACCCCGAGAGGGAGCGCGCACGGCGCGCCGTTCCCGACTTCGCACTATTCCCATTATGTGCGGCGCAGCGGTCGCGTGATGCAAGTCGGCGACATAACTACGTCACTACCGGCTGCCAGCCCGCCTCAGGGAATCCAGCGGTACTGCGCGATGCGTTCTATGATCGTGACGCCCGCGAGTCCGGCGAGAAATCGGCGCATGTATCCATGCCGACCCCTGGCACGCGTGCGCTTGCTGCTGCGAGTCCCGGGCGCCCTGGTGCTCGTGGCCAGCGCGCTACTGCTCCTCGCCGCCGGATGTACGAGCGACGCCGAGGCGCCCGCCCCCGACCCGACTGCGACAGCCCGACCAGTACCCGCGGCGACCGTTGCGCCGACCGCGACGCCGTCCGCGCCCACCCCGACCGCAACCCCGACACCGGAGCCTCGCCCCGCCGTGGCGGTCCTCGTCTCCGACGCCTCCGAGCGCGCACGCATCGAGGCCGCGCTTGCGGCGACCGCTGTGTTCGAGGTGGCCGCCGACGCGGACGGCGCGGAGCTGGCCATCGCCGACCGGCCCATCGCCGGCGCGCTCCTCGAGGTCGTGCTCGCCCGCTGGGTCGCGATCACGGATCAGCGCCGCGACGTCCTCGATCTCACCCGGGGCGACGTGCTGGGCATCCTGCGCGGCGAGATCCGTGACTGGTCGGAGCTGGGTGGCAGCCCGCAGCCCATCACGGTCTACCTCCCGGCGTCTCGGGCCTCGAGGATCGTCGACTCCCTCGGCGCGTCGGCGTCGGTGCTGGGCGCCGGGCTCGTGCTCGACGAGGAGCTCGTGACGGCCGTCGCGGACACGCCGGGTGCGTTCGCGCTCGTCGAGCCCGAGAACCTGCGGATGGGGGTGCTCGCGCTCACCGTCGACGGGCACGACCCCTACCGGGACCCGGCGCGCGACTCGCCGCTCCGACGGGCACGGTGGATACGCGCTCCCGGCGCGCCCGAGGCGTCGGCACTCGCCGCTGCCGCCGGGCTCACCGAGGCGCCGCCGTTCGACCCTGCCGGGATGCTCGTCACCGGCGAGTTGCTCCCGGTGCGCTGCTCGAACTTCGTGCTCGACTATCTCGACGACTACGGGGCGATGTTCGACGGCGTGCGCGAGTTGATGACGGCGGCGGACGTCACGGTCTCGTCGCTCGAGAGCTCGCTCACGGACCTCGGCACGCCGACGGGGTGCATCGAGACCTACGTGCTGCAGGGCAGTCCCCGCGCCGTGGGTGCGATGGCCGACGCCGGGATCGACGTGGTGTTCCCCATCGGCAACCACATCGGCGACTGCTGGGACGGCTGCCCGGCGGCGCACGTGATCCGCGACACGCTGGCGAGGCTGCACGACGCGGGCATCGCCACCGCGGGAGCGGGCGAGCACCTCGCGGAGGCCCGCGCCCCTGCCCTCGTCACCGTCGAGGGCGCCGCCGGGCCGGTGCGCTTCGCGTTCCTCGGGTACGACTCCATGGCGCCGTGGTTCCACGCCACGGACGCCGCGGTCGGCACGGCCCCGCTGACCGCCGAGGGCCTGCGCGAGGACATCGCCGCGGCGCTCGAGGTGGCCGACCACGTCGTGGTCGGCGCGAACTGGGGGATCGAGTACAAGTCGGACCCCAACTGGTACCAGCGAGAGATGGCCGGCCTGGCGATGGGCCTCGGCGCAACGCTCGTGGTCGGCAACCACCCACACTGGGTGCAGGCCGTCGAGCACTTCAAGGGCGCGCTCGTCTCCTACGCGGGCGGCAACTTCGTCTTCGACCAGGACTGGTCGGAGGAGACCGCGCAAGGGCTGGTGCTGGAGCTAGGCTTCACGGCCGAGCGGCTCATCGGCTACCGCATCCGCCCGGTCGTGATCCGCGGTGACGGCGGCGAGGTGCACTGGATCTACCGGCCGGAGTTCGTGGACCCGGCCGGCGAGGGACGCCCGATCCTCGACCGCATCTGGGATGCGCAGGACCGTCTTCCCGAGCGCTGAGCGCCCGAAGGCGTGCGCTACGCGTGGCCGACGAGGTCGCGCAGGGCCTTCAGCACGGCCTCGCCATGGTCGGCGGCCCGGGCGCGCTTCCACACCTTGAGCAGCCGCCCGCTCGGGCCGATGACGAACGTCGCGCGCGTCATGCCGATGCTCTTGCGGCCGTAGAGCGTCTTCTCACCCCACGCGCCGTATCGAGTGGAGACCTTCGCCTCCGCGTCGACCAGCAGCGGGAACGGCAGGCCGTGCTCCTCGCGGAACTTCTGGTGCGACTCGGCGTCGTCGGTGGAGACGCCGAGGACGACGGCGCCCTCGTCGGCGATCTCCTGGTGCGTGTCGCGCAGCGAGCAGGCCTGGGTGGTGCAGCCGGGCGTGAAGTCCCGAGGGTAGAAGTAGAGCACCACCGTCTGTCCCTGGTAGTCCGCCAGGCGATGGACCTCGCCGTCCTGGTCGGACAGCTCGAACGTGGGGGCCGGATCCCCGGCGCCGAGGGTGATAGGCATGGAAGCTCCCCTTCCGGTCCTAGTCTCGCAGCCAGCGCCAGCGGCGGCCATCGCCCCGCCCGGCGGTGCGCCAGATCAGCAGCGCGTGCGGCGCCGTGACCGCCGGCGGCGCGACACGCCCGTCCCCACGCTCCCGCAGGTCAGGCTCGATCAACTCCCGGATGCGCCCCAGCGCCTCCTCGGTTGGCTCGATCAGCAGCGTCGAGGCGATCTCGCGGGCCGCCTCGTCGGCGTCGGCGTAGGAGCGCGCGAAGCGACGCTCGAACATCACGACGTCGGGGTAGAGGTCCAGGTCGTGCAGCGCCGGGATGAGGTGGCTGATGCCCGGCTGCGGCACGCGCTCCTCGCCGTGGAGGGCTCTCGCGACGCGCTGCATGTACGGCGTCACCTCGGGGATGGAGCCGTGGACGATGAACAGCCAGCCGCGCGCCAGGGACAGTGCCTTGCCGATCCACGCCTCGATGTCCTCGTGTGGGTTCAGCACGTTCGCGAGCAGCACGGCCGACGCCGGGTCGAGGTCCTCGGCCTCCAGCCACTCGCGCTCGACGAGCGTCCAGTTGCCGCGGCCGAGCCGCTCGAGCTCGTCGCGGGCAAGCTGCGCCATCGCCGGCGATGGCTCGACGAGCGTGACGTGGCGCACCGCGCGTGAGAGCGGGACGGCGTACCGGCCCGCGCCCGCCCCGACGTCGAGGACGGTGTGATGCCGCTCGAGCCGCTCGACGATCGCCTCGAGTCCCGGCGGCGGCGTTGCCGCCGCGTCGCCGATGCCGCGCGTGAACAGCCCCGCGCGCCCCTGCCACCAGTCCGCGGGCGGACCGCCGAGCGCGGCGAGGTGCCGGTCCATCTGCTCGCGACGCTCGCGTACGAGCGCCCGCCAGCGGTCGAGGTGTACGCCCACCTACGACGACGCCTCGCTCGGCGGGGCCTGCTGCGGGAAGGCGACGAGCGACGTGGTCGACTCGATGCCTTCGAGGACGCGGATGTGGTCGGAGAGGATCGGGGGGATGTCGGTGAGGCTCTCGGTCACGATCTCGACGACGATGTCGTACGGGCCCATCACCTCGTTGACGGCCTCGACGTGCGGCACGTCGGCCAGCGCGGCGGTGACACGGCGCGTGCGGCCGGGGTCGGTCACGATCAGCACGTAGGTCTTGACCACACCACGCTCCCCGGGGCCGCGCTGGGGGTTTCGCGACACGGTACGCGGGGCGGCTTCCACGCGATACCATGGGCGCAGGTTTGGATAACCCTGGGGACGGTTGAACGTACCTACGTGCGAGGCGGATACTCCGTTCTTGAGCACGCTTGCGTGCTTGCATCGGGGAACGCTCAGCGCAACCGGACATGCCGGATGAGACAGCGACGAGCACCACGGTCTCCGAGCCAGCAGGCCCGCGCTACCGCACATGCTCGCGCAGGTTCGTCAGACGGCGTTTTGGGTCGTCCGAGCCTTCCCGTGTCCATCGGGTTCCCCCAGCAACAGGATCACCGCGTGACGAGGTCGGTTAGATGAGTACGGATCTCATCGTCAGGTTCGCCGGCGAGGGCGGACAGGGTCAGGTCACGGCAGCCGAGGGGCTCGCCGAGGCGGCAGCGCGCGTGGGCTACCACGTCCAGACGTATGCCACCTATCCCTCGCAGATCAAGGGCGGCCCCACGTGGGCCCAGACCCGGATCTCCACCGAGCCGATCCTCCACGACGGAGACGCGCTCGATGTGCTCGTTGTCCTCAACCGTGAGGCGTACGAGGACCACATCAGCGACCTCCGCGATGGCGGCGTGCTGGTGTACAACGCCGAGGACTTCGAGCTTGAGTCGAACGGCAACGCCATTGGCCTTGCCGTCGACGAGCTCGCGCGGTCCACGGGCAACCCTCGCGCCGCGAACATGGTCGTCATCGGCGCGGTCGCCGCGCTCGGCGGGATGCCGCCGGACTACTTCGAGGACTTCATCACGGTCCGCTTCACGCGCGGCCGCCCCAACGACGAAGAGATCATCACAGCCAACATCCAGGCCCTCGGGCTGGGCTTCGAGGAGGTCACCAAGACCGGCTTCAAGGTCGCAGACCTGGAGGACCCGCCGGAGGAGACACAGCCGCGCGTCGTGATCAAGGGCAACGACGCCCTCTCGCTTGGCGCCATCACGGCCGGGCTCGACGTATTCGTCGGTTACCCAATCTCGCCGGCCACCACGATCCTCGTCTTCATGGAGGGCAACCTCCACGGGCAAGACAAGGCGGTGGTGCAGGCCAGCTCGGAGATCGAGTCGATCTCGACCATCATCGGCGCAGGGTACGCCGGCAAGAAGGCGATGACCTCGACGGCCGGGCCGGGCTTCAGCCTCATGGGCGAGGGGCTCGGCTTCGCGTGGATGGCGGAGATCCCGTGCGTCGTCGTCGATGTGCAGCGCGGCGGCCCCGCGACCGGACTGCCGACGAAGACCGAGCAGTCCGACCTGCTCACCTGCCTCAACCCGGGTCACGGCGACATGCGGCTCCCCGTCATCGCCCCCGGTACCGTCGAGGAGTGCTTCAAGGCCGGCATCATGGCGCTCAACTGGGCCGAGCGGTACCAGGGCCCGGTCATCCTGCTGACCGAGATGCAGATCGCCGAGCGCGCGCAGGACATCGTGCGGCCGGACCCGGCGGCGTGGACCATCGAGAACCGCGTGGTCTCGGACGGCTCGGTCGGCAACCGCCGCTACGCCGGCGAGACGATGAGCCCGTTCCCGGTGCCCGGCGGCCCCGGCGCCTACGTCGCCAACGCCTCCGAGCACGACGAGCAGGGCGACACCGTGCACCAGCCGCACACGCACCTGCCGATGACCCGGCGGCGCTTCGGCAAGCTCGAGCTCCTGCAAGAGAACGACTACGAAGCCGACAACACCGGCGCCTCCGTCGCGGTCATGCCGTGGGGCGGCGCGAAGGGCACCTCGCGCGCCGCGTTCGAGCAGTTGCGCGACGAGGGTGTCGACGTCGGCTGGTACTACACCATGTACCTCAACCCGCTCCCGGCGGCGCTGCTCGATGAGCTGCGCATGAAGGAGCTGGTCATCGTGCCGGAGCTCAACTACCTCGGCCAGTTCTCGAGCTGGCTGCGGCAGCAGGGCGTCCAGGCCGAATCAATCACCCAGATCACGGGGCTCCCGTTCAAGGTCAGCGACCTGGTGACGGGGATCCGTGCGCGCAGCGGCGCCGAAAGGCTGGCCACCGTATGACCAAGCGAAACCCCGACTACGACTTCAAGTGGTGCCCCGGCTGCGGCGACTTCGCCGTCGTCCGCTCCATCGAGCTGGCGCTAGCCGACTGGGTGAACACGAAGAGCCGCCCGATCGAGGACACCGTCATGGTGGCCGGCATCGGCTGCTCCGGGAACCTGGTGCACCTGCAGGAGGGCCCGCAGCCCTTCGGCATCCACGGCATCCACGGCCGCACGCTCCCGATCGCCCTCGGCATCAAGTCCGGGCGCCCGGACCTGAACGTCGTGGTCGTCGCCGGCGACGGTGACTTCCTGAGCATCGGCGGCGAGCACATCGCCCCGGCCGCGAAGCGCAACCTCGACGTGACGTGCATCATCATGGACAACGGCGTGTACGGCCTCACCAAGGGCCAGGCCTCGCCGACGACCGAGTTCGGCATGGTCACGCCGACCACGCCGTACGGGAAGCTCGACGACCCGATCAACCCGCTGCTGCTGTACCTCTCGTACGGCGTCAGGTACGTGGTGTCCGCCATCTCGACCCAGCCGCGTGTCCTCGCCCAGCACATCAGCGACGCGATGGACTACCCCGGCTTCGCGATGGTGCACGTGCAGTCGCCCTGCACCACCTACAACGACACCTACGAGGCACTCAAGGGCAACCCCGCCAAGGGCATCGACCCCGGCGCGTGGGACGTCCCGGAGAGCCACGACCCGTCGAACCTCGCCAGCGCCCTCGACATCGCGCAGCAAGGCGGCATCCCCATCGGCCTGCTCTACCGCGCCCACGAGAGCACTCCGATGCACGACCGCCTCAACGAGGCTCGCGAGCGCACGAAGGCGAAGCAGCGCACCGTCGACGAGATGCTCGACACGCTGGCGATCTAGACGAGCGGAGGCGTGGGCGCCATGAGCGCCCATCCCTCAACTTGCGTCGCATGACTGGAATGGCAGCCGAATGGCTGCCATTCTGTTATGTAGCGCCGACTCCTGCGGCGCGCCGCAGCCGAGGACCGCATGACTGACGACATGGCCGAGGTCTCCCGCTCCGTCACCGTCCAGGGCGTGCGCCTGCGTTTCGCGGCGTCGCACATGGCGACGCTCGGCGACGACCTCGAGCCGCTGCACGGGCACAACTACATCGCAAGCTGTCGCGTCGACGGCGTCCTCACCGGCGACCGATGGGTCATCGACTTCAGCGTGCTCAAGCGCGCCGTCCGCGAGGCGTGCGAGGAGCTGGACCACCGCTTCCTGCTCCAGCGCGACTCGCGCCTCCTCGACATCACCGAGGGCGCCGACGGCTGGACCGTGGGCTTCGGCGACCGCGAGTACCGCTTCCCCGCGAGCGACGTCGTTGCACTGCCCATCGAGAACAGCACGGCGGAGTTGCTCGCGGAGTGGGTCACCGGACGCGTGCTCGCCTCGCTCGCCGCGGGTGAGCACGGCAACCTCGCGCGCATCGAGGTGGAGATCGAGGAGATGCCGGGGCAGAGCGGCAGCTACGCCCGCGACCTCGCGCCGGGGTGGATCGAGGCGGTCCGGTAGGAGGAGCCGCTACCGAGACGCAGTCGCGTTGACACTTCCCACTGCCTGCGTACCATCGATTGGCGGCCCCTGACCGGCCCAGAGGCGCGAGGCCGCAGCCTTCTCGTTGCTGATCGGAGTGTGCGACGTGCAGATCGACTGGGAGAACGCGATCAACCAGATCTTCGCGCGTCGCCTCACCTGCCCTCGATGTGAGGCCGACGTCGAGGAGTTGATCGTCGGGTACTCGCGCAAGCCGGCGCTCTCCCCGTACGCCCCCCGCCACCAGAACTGCCCGCGCGGCGATGCCTGCGAGGCGCGCAAGCTCACCACGCTTTGCGTCGATTGCGCGCGCAGCGAGCGCCTGCGCGGTACCGTCGCCGACGCCGGGCAACTCCTCGAGACCTACATGCTGGACTGCCGGCGCGACCTGGAGGACTCACTCGACTACCTGGCCGAGTACTGGCGCGACGAGTACGACCTCACCGAGGACCAGTTCGAACTCCCCTTCGAGGAAGTCGCCCCGGACGCGGCGCGCGAGGAGGCGGAGTGGCGTCGCCGGCTGGAGGAGGAGTACCTGCGGTACCACGCCGAATTCCGCAGCCTGCGTCGCCGCATCCCCGCCGCCGGGTGGCGCGCCGAGTACGTCGAGGAGATCCGCGCGCTCGGTTATGACACTGCACTCGGCGACTAGCCTGTTATGTAGCTCACCCCGGCCCCTGCGCTGACCGGGACACACCATAA
>DAOULE010000216.1:0-3821 GCA_034420575.1 Dehalococcoidia bacterium | reverse complement strand
GCGCGCCACCCCCTACCGCGACCTGCGCCGCGAGGACTTCGACGAGGTCGTCGAGATGCTCGCGCTCGGGGTGGGCGAGGGGGCGGGGCGTGCCCGCCCGCTGGTGCATCGCGACCGCGTACACGGAGTGCTGCGCGCCCGGCGCAACGCCCGGCCGGTGGCGATCCAGAACGGCGGCACCATCCCCGAGCTCGGCGACTACCGCGTCATCGCGGAGCCCGACGAGACCGTCGTCGGCGCGGTCAACGAGGACTGGGCCATCGAGAGCATGGCCGGCAACATCTTCCTGCTCGGCACCACCTCGTGGCGCATCCGGCGCATCGAGGACGGCGTCGTGCGCGTCGAGGACGCCCGCGGCGCGCCGCCCACCATCCCGTTCTGGCTCGGTGAGGCCCCCGGCCGCAGCATCGAGCTGAGCGAGGAGGTGGGCCGCCTCCGCCGTGACGTCGAGGAAGGCCTGACCGACCGCGAGCAGCTCAAGGAGCAGCTCATCGGCGAGTGCGGGCTGGACCTCGGAGGCGCGCAGCAGGTCATCGACTACGTGCGCGCGACGCGGGACGGCCTCGGCATCGTCCCCAGCGACCGCGACGTGGTCTACGAGCGCTTCTTCGACGAGTCAGGCGGGATGCAGCTCGTGGTCCACGCGCCGTTCGGGGCGCGCATCAACCGCGCGTGGGGCCTCGCGCTGCGCAAGCGCTTCTGCGTGCGCTTCGACTTCGAGCTGCAGGCCGCCGCCAACGACGACGGCATCCTGCTCTCGCTCGGACCGCAGCACAGCTTCCCCCTCGAGGAGACCTACGAGTACGTCACGCCGAACAACGCCGAGGAGGCCGTGCGGCAGTCGTGCTTCTACATCCCGCTCTTCCCGACGCGCTGGCGCTGGAACACCACGCGCGCCCTCGCGGTGCCGAGGCAGCGAGGCGGCAAGCGCGTGCAGCCGTACCTCCAGCGCATGATCGCCGACGACCTGCTCGCGGCCGTCTTCCCCGAGCAGGTCGGCTGCCAGGAGAACGTGACCGGGCCGCTTGAGATGCCCGACCACGTCCTGCTGCGCCAGACGATGGACGACTGCCTGCACGAGGCGATGGACGTAGACAGCCTCGTCGGCGTCCTCGGCCGCATCGCGGCGGGCGAGATCCGGCTGCACGCGCGCGACACGACCGAGCCCTCGCCGATGGCGCACGAGATCGTCAACGGCAAGCCCTACACGTACCTCGACGACGCGCCGCTGGAGGAGCGCCGCACGCGCGCGGTCTCGCTCCGCCGCTCGTTGCCCGAGGAGGCGCGCGACCTCGGCGAGCTCGACATCGAGGCCATCGACGCCGTGCGCGAGCAGGCGTGGCCCGCCCCGCGCGACGCCGAGGAGGTCCACGACACGCTGCTCGGCCTCATCGCCATCGACGAGCAGGAGGCGTCGGGCTGGAGCACGTGGTTCGAGGAGCTTGCCTCCGCGGGACGCGCGGCGCGGCTGACGCAGGTTGGCGGCGAGCGCGACGGCCAGCGGCTGTGGTTCGCCGCCGAGCACCTGCCCGCCGTCGAGCTCCTCTATCCCGACGCGGTCATCGAGCCGCGACTCGACCTGCCCGAGGGCGCGACGCTGCCCTGCGAGGAGCGCGACGAGGCCCGGCGGCTGCTGCTGCGGGGCCACAGCGAGGTGCGCGGCCCCATGACCGCCTCGACGCTCGGCGCGCTGCTCGCGCTCCGAGCGGTCGACGTCGACCGCGGCTTCCGGCAGCTCGAGGCGAGCGGGTTCATCCTGCGCGGGCGCTTCACGCCCGGCCGTACGCCCTCGGAGGCCGAGGGCGACGAAGACGAGTTCTGCGACCGGCGGCTGCTGGCGCGCATCCATCGACTGACCCTCGATCGCCTGCGGCGGGAGATCGACCCGGTCACTGCGCAGGACTTCATGCGCTTCCTGCTGCGCTGGCAGCACGTCGCGCCCGGCTCGCAGCTCGAAGGCCGCGGCGGCGTGCGCGAGGCTGTCTCGCAACTCCAGGGCTTCGAGGCGCCCTCGTCGAGCTGGGAGCACGAGCTGCTCGCCGCGCGCATCACGGACTACGGCCCCGCGTGGCTCGACGAGCTGTGCCTGGCCGGCGAGGTGGCGTGGGCGCGCCTCGCGCCGCCCAAGCCGAACGGCTCGAGTGGCGACTCGAACGGCAACGGCTCGGTGCGGGCGAAGGCGCTGCGCGCCACGCGCATCACGCCGATGACACTGGCCGTGCGAGCGGACCTCCCGCAGCTCCTCACCGCCTCGCGCTTCGACGGCGCGGACGAGGAGGGCCCGGAGGTCGGCGCGGCCGCCGAGATCCTCGCCGAGCTGCGCGCGCGCGGCGCGCTCTTCTTCGACGAGCTCGCCGCCGCCACGCGACGGCTGCAGAGCGACATCGAGGGCGGACTGCGCGAGCTGATCGCCGCGGGCCTCGTCGCCTCCGACGGCTTCCAGGGCCTGCGGCAGCTCACGCGGCGCCGCAACGGCCGTCGGCGTCCTCGCGGCGGTCTGCGAGGCGGCGGAGGTCCTGCCGGTCGCTGGGCGCTGATCCAGGCGCCCGAGGTCGACCCCGCGGAGGTGGAGCCGCTCGCGGAACGGATCGCCGAGGTGCTGTTGAAGCGCTACGGCGTCGTGTTCCGGGACGTGGTCGCGGCCGAGAGCTTCCGCGTGCCGTGGCGCGAGGTGCTGCGCGCGCTGCGCCGCTTCGAGGCGCGCGGGACCGTGCGCGGCGGCCGCTTCGTCTCCGGCTTCGTCGGCGAGCAGTTCGCGCTGCCCGAGGCGCTCGAGGCGCTGCGGCGCGTCCGCAAGTCCCCGCGGACGGGCGAGCGCGTGCGCATCGCGGCGTCGGACCCGCTCAACCTCACGGGCACGATCCTGCCCGGCCCTCGCATCCCCGCCGTCCGAGACCGCAGCTTCGAGCTGGAGGACGGCGCGCTCGCCGAGCCGCTCACGCGCTCCCCGGCCGCCGAGGGTCGCCTCGAAACGCGGAGGCCGCCTCCACCCCTCGGTGACACGTAGGCGGCGACACCCGCGCCAGAACCGGTAAACTGATCGGCGCGGAGCGCGCGGCACGAGGGCGTCCGCAGGGTCGCGCGGTCGAGGAGGTGAGCGATGCCAAGGCCGATCTGGCGCGGGGCAATCAGCTTCGGGATGGTCTCGATCCCCGTGCGCCTCTTCACCGCCACCGAGAGCAAGGACGTCTCGTTCCGCCAGCTCGACCGCGAGGACCACTCCCGCGTCCGCCAGCTCCGCTGGAACATGGAGCTCGACCGCGAGGTGCCCTACGACCAGATCGTGCGCGGCTACGAGTACGCCAAGGATCGCTACGTCGTGCTGGAGAACGAAGACTTCGACAAGCTCCCGCTCCCCAGCAAGCGCACCATCGGTATCAAGGCCTTCGTGCGGCTCGACGAGATCGACCCCGTCTACCACGAGAAGGCGTACTACCTCGAACCCGACGAGGCGGGCGAGAAGCCGTTCGCGCTGCTCGTGCGGGCGCTGGAGGCGAAGGGCCTCGTCGCCGTCGCGCAGGTCGCGATCCGCAACAAGGAGCGGCTGTGCGCGCTGCGCGCGCCCGCGGCCGACGAGGAGGGCGCCGGCCACGGCGGCGGCCGCATCCTGCTGGAGACGCTCTACTACCCCGACGAGATCCGCACCGCGCAGCTCGACCCGCTCGACCTCGAGGACGTCTCCGAGGAGGAGCTGCAGATGGCGTTCACGCTCATCGGCATGCTCGAGAAGCCGTTCGAGCCGGAGGAGTACCACGACGAGTACCGCGAGGCGCTGATGGCGGTGATCAACGCCAAGCTCGAAGGCGTCGAGCTTGCCGAGG
>DAOULE010000215.1:0-11666 GCA_034420575.1 Dehalococcoidia bacterium | reverse complement strand
CCGGTCACGACGATCCTGTTCGTCATCGGCTCGCTCGCGCTGGCCGGGATCGTGCCGCTGGCGGGGTTCTGGTCGAAGGACGAGATCCTGCTCGTGCTGCAGGACGGCGCCGGGTTCGGGCCGTTCGTCATCCTCGCCGCGACCGCCGCGCTGACCGCGATCTACACCACGCGCCTCGTGCTGCTGACGTTCTTCGGCGAGCCCAAGGACCGCGCCGCGCACGACCACGCGCACGAGTCGCCGGCGGTGATGATCCTGCCGATGGCGCTGCTGGCGCTGCTCGCCGTGGTCGCCGGCTTCGTCGCCCTCGACCCCGTCGGGCGGGTGCTCGGGTTCGCCGGTGGCATCGGCGAGGTCGTGTTCACGCAGGGCGACAAGGGCCACGCCTTCAAGCTCGACGCGACGATCGCGCTGGGCGCGACGCTGTCCGCCCTCGCCGGTATCGCCATCGGGTTCATGTACTGGTGGGGCGCCGCGGAGCGCGCCGTCCGTGCACGGCAGTGGGCGCCCGAGTTCCACGACCTGCTGGTCAACCGCTACTACATGGACCACCTCTACCAGTTCGTGATCGACAAGGTCGTGCTCGGACTCGCCACGGTCGTGGCGTACTTCGACCGCTGGGTCGTGAACGAGACGGGTGTCGACGGGAGCGCGCAGGGCATCAGCTTCGCGGGCTACCGGCTCAAGTTCTTCCAGACCGGCCGCATCCCGAACTACGCGCTGGCGATGGCCATCGGCGTCGTCGTCCTCGCGCTCGTCGCGGTTGGCCGGACGTAAGGCGCAGAGGGTCAAGGGTCTCGAGGAACGATGACGCAGAACGAAGGCTACCTGCTCCTCGCGCTTCCGCTGATCCCGTTGGCGGCAGCCGTGCTGCTCATGCTCATCCCATCGGGCGAGCGCACGCTGATCCGCATCGTCACGGGCGCCGCGTCGGTCGCGATGTTCGTGATCTCCGTCTACGTCTTCTTCGCGTTCGACTACCGGGGCGAGCAGTTCCAGGGCGTGCTCTCGTGGCCGTGGTTCGAGAACGTCGGCTTCCTCGGCGACAACGGCGTGCAGCTCAAGGTCGGCGTCGACGGCATCGCCGCGCCGATGGTGCTGCTGACCGGCATCGTGATCCTGACCGGGACGTGGGTGTCCTGGAAGCAGGAGCACCGCACCAAGGACTTCTTCATCCTGCTGTTCGTGCTGGTGGCCGGGGTCTACGGGACCTTCGTCGCGCTCGACCTGTTCTTCTGGTTCCTGCTCTACGAGACCGCGGTGCTGCCGATGTACCTGCTCATCGGAGTATGGGGCTCGGGCCGCCGCGAGTACGGCGCGATGAAGCTGATGATGATGCTCGTCGCGGCGTCGATCCTGATCTTCACCGCCATCTTCGGCATCTTCACCGAGGCCGGCCTCGGCACGTTCGACCTGCCGGCGCTGTTCGACGCGACCTACGACCCGACCTTCCAGAAGATCATGTTCCCGCTGATCGTGCTCGGCTGCGGCACCCTGGGCGGTATCTTCCCGCTCCACCCGTGGTCGCCCGACGGCCACGCCGCGGCGCCTACGGCCGTCTCGATGCTGCATGCGGGCGTGCTGATGAAGCTGGGCGCGTTCGGCATCATCCGGCTCGGCTTCCAGATCATGCCCGAGGGTGGCGAGTTCTGGGCGCCGGCGCTCCTGACGCTCGGCATCGTCGGCGCGCTCTACGGCGCCATCGGCGCGCTGCGCCAGACCGACTTCAAGCTGATGACCGGCTTCTCCTCGGTCTCGCACATGGGCTACGTGTTCCTGGGGCTCGGCACGCTCAACCTCATCGGGATGAGCGGGGCTGTGCTGCAGATGTTCGCGCACGGCGTGATGACGGCCCTGTTCTTCCTCCTCATCGGCGCGCTCTACGACCAGTCACACGACCGCGAGATCAACCACTACTCCGGCCTGGCGAAGCAGATGCCGGTCTGGGCGGTGTTCTTCGTCATCGCCGGACTCGCATCGTTCGGGTTGCCGGGTCTGTCCGGGTTCATCGCCGAGGTCCACATCTTCATCGGCGCGTTCCGGGCCTATCCCATCGTCGGCGGGCTGGCGGTGCTCACCGCCGCGATCACTGCGACGTACCTGCTGCGCATGTTCGCGCGCACCTTCTTCGGCGAGGTCGATCCGCGCTGGAGCGGCGTCGGCGAGATCACCTGGGCAGAACGGGCCGGGGCGACCGTGCTCGCGATCTCGATCTTCGCGCTCGGCCTCTGGCCCGCACCGTGGATCGACCGCATCGCGATGGGTCTTGAGATGGGCATTCCCGAGGTGCTGTCGTGAACGACCTGAACTTCGAGTACGGACTGCTCCTGCCCGAGTTCATCCTCGTGGGCGCCGCGGCGGTCGTGCTGATGCTCGACGCCTTCCGCGCCGACCTCCGCATCTCGCGCAACCTGCTCCCGGCCGTCACCATCCTCGGCGCGCTCATCGCCGGCGTGGCCAGCCTGCTCTACCTCGACCGCGACCCGACCGACTTCGCGCAGCTCATCGCGGTCGACGACTTCACGACGTTCTTCCGCATCCTGTTCATCGCGACCCTGGTCGCGATCGTGCTCGGGTCGTACGAGTTCGTGAACCGCAACATCACGCACCAGGGCGAGTTCTACGCCCTGCTGCTCGCCTCCACGATCGGCGCCATCTACATGGCCGCCGCCCGCGAGCTGCTGACCGCCTACATCTCCATCGAGTTGCTCTCGTTCTCGCTCTACGTCGGCGTCTCGCTCGCCAAGACCGACACCCGGTCCGGCGAGGCGGGGCTGAAGTACGTCCTGCTCGGTGGCGTCGCCTCGGCGATGCTGCTCTACGGCCTGAGCATCGTGTACGGCACCACCGGCACGACGAGCTACGACGGCATCGCGGCGGCCCTCAACAACGGGATCGTCGGCACGCCGGCGTTCCTGCTCGGCATCGCGTTCCTCGTCGGCGGGCTCGGCTTCAAGGCATCGGCGGTCCCATTCCACATGTGGACGCCCGACGCCTACGAGGGCGCCCCGCTGCCCGTCACCGCGTACATCTCGGCCACCTCGAAGGCGGCGACGTTCGCGCTGATGCTGGCGCTGTTCGGCACGGCCCTCGAGCCGGCGAAGGCGGACTGGCAGTGGATGCTCGCCTCGCTCGCCGTCGCGACGATGGTGGTCGGCAACCTCGTCGCCATCCAGCAGACGAACATCAAGCGGCTGCTCGCCTACTCCTCGATCGGCCAGGTCGGCTTCATGCTGATGGCGATCACGACGGTGTCGGACGCGTCGGGCTCGGCGCTACTGCTGCACCTCGCGGGCTACCTGATCACGAACCTCGCCGTGTTCATCGCGGTGATCGCGTTCTACAACCGCACCGGCTCCGAGGAGATCGCGGACTTCCGCGGCCTGGCCGAGACGCAGCCGTACCTCGCGCTCGTCATCACGACGGGGCTGTTCTCGCTGAGCGGGATGCCGCTGCTCGCGGGCTTCGTGACGAAGTTCGTGCTGTTCCAGGCGGCCGCGGAGGAGGGCTTCCTCTGGCTGGCGACCGTCGCGGTCATCATGAGCACCGTCTCGCTGTACTACTACCTGAAGGTGATCCGCCAGATGTACGTCGCCGAGCCCGCCGAGGGCGACGGCGCGCGCTGGCGGCTCTCGCCGGCCGCCTACTTCACGACGGGCGTGCTGTTCCTCGGCATCTTCCTCGTCGGCCTGTGGGCGACGCCCATCTTCGAGGCCGCCGACGGCGCCTCGGCGATGCTCTTCGGGTAGGCGTCCGCCGTCCGTGACCACCACCAGCCGGCACACACCAGTGATCGCCCCATAGTCGGGAGGCACCCCCATGGCATGGACGCGTAACCGCCCCTCCGGGCTCGTCTACCGCGACCCCGAGCTGTCGCACGATGGCTACACGCTGTTCTCGAACGTCGAGGGCTACCACGCCACACTGCTCGACCCCGAGGGCCGGATCGTGCACCGCTGGACGCACGAGGAGGGCGTGCAGTACGCGAAGCTGCTCCCCGGCGGCAACGTGCTCTTCCACACGGCCAACCCCGTGCACTTCATGGAGGCTGAGGACGTCTCCCCCGTCGGCGTCATCGGCGGCCACGCCCACGCGCTGATCGAGCTCGACTGGGACGGGAACACGGTCTGGGAGTACCGCAACGACCAGCAGCACCACGACTTCGTGCGCCTCGAAAACGGCAACACCGTGATCCTGCACTGGGAGTTGCTGCCCGACGAGATCCGGCGGCAGGTGCAGGGCGGCTTCCAGGGCGCGAACGACCCCGACGCGATGGTCGGGGACCTCGTGCGCGAGATCTCGCCCGACGGCGAGACGGTGCGCGAGTGGCGTTCATGGGAGCACTTCGACTACCGGCTCGACGTGATCTGCCCCCTCGAGCGTCGTCGCGAGTGGACGCACGCCAACGCGGTCTCCGTGGCGTCGGACGGCCGCTGGCTCGTCAGCATGCGGCAGACCGACACCGTCGTGATCGCGAACCCGGACAGCGGGGAGATCGAGTGGCGCTGGGGGCCGGGCGTGACCTCGCACCAGCACCACTTTACGCAGCTCGAGAACGGCAACCTGATGCTGTTCGACAACGGCTCGCACCGCCGGGGCGGTCCCGGCCACTCGCGCATCCTCGAGGTGGACCCGGAGACGAAGGAGATCGTCTGGCAGTACCAGGCACCGGTCCTGCTGGCGTTCATCAGCTTCATGACGAGTGGCGCCGACCGCCAGCCGAACGGCAACACCCTCATCACGGAGGGCGCCACCGGCCGCATCTTCGAGGTCACGCCGGAGGGCGAGACGGTCTGGGAGTACGTGACGGGCTTCATGCCGAACGGCCGGTTCGGCCAGACCCCCTCGATGTTCCGCGCGCACCGCTACGCGGCGGACGGCCCGGAGCTGGCCGGCCGCAACCTCGACCCGTCGAGGTGGGTGGAGGAGACGGAGAAGCTCAACCGGGGCGAGGAGCCGTACGGGGTGAGCAGCGCGTTCGACGAGTCGGGCGCCACTCCGACGCACCGCTGAAGCGGGGCGCGTGAGGGGCGGCTACGTCCAGAGCCGGATCGCGGCGAGGATGATGCCCGTCGCGACGGTGAGCGCCACGTAGAGCCTGACCGTCTGCCGTTCGACGTCGGCCTTGGTCGCCAGGTGCTCTAGGATGCCTTCGGTGCGCGTGGCCCGTTCTGCCACTGTGTCCGGAGTCATCGCAGAAGCGCCTCGTCTACTCGGCAGTATTCCGGGGCTATTGCGAGGGACGGTTACATCCAGAGCCGCATCGCGGCGAGGATGATGCCAGTTACGGTGGCAAACCCGACGCCCATCGCAACGTACATCCTGACCGTCTGCCGTTCGAGGTCGGCCTTGGTGGCCAGGTGCTCGATGGTGCCCTCGATGCGGGCGACGCGCTCGGCGAGCGTATCGGTCGTCATTGCTTCTCCGGTGCCCCGCTGGCTGGGTACCAGTCTAGCAGCACAACGCTACTATTGCATGCGGTAACAGTGTTATAACAAAAGGGATGAGAGCGGCCGGGACGCCGGGTCGCGAACCGCCTACAGCACGCCGAGGTAGCGCTCGAGCTCGAACTCCGAGACGTGGGTGCGGTACTCGTCCCACTCGTGGTGCTTGTTCGCCACCAGCGACTCACACACGTGTGAGCCGAGGGCGTCACGGAGCAACGGCGAGTCCTCGAACGACGCGATCGCCTCGCCGAGCGAGCTCGGCAGCGGCGTGATCGCCCGTTGATCCACCTCGTCTGACTCGAGCTCGCGCACGTCGCGGTCGAGGGCGCCCGGGAGCGCGGCCTCACGGTCGACGCCGTCGAGGCCGGCCGAGAGCAGCGCGGCGAATGCCAGGTACGGGTTGCAGGCCGGGTCCGGCACGCGGTACTCGATGCGCGTCGCGCCGGGGTCGCCGGGCTTGTAGGCCGGCACGCGCAGCAGGTCGGCGTGGTTCGTGGTCGACCACGTGGCGTGGGTGGGCGCCTCGAAGCCCGGCACGAGGCGTCGGTACGAGTTCACCCACTGGTTCGTGACGAGCATCGTCTCCGAGGCATGGTCGAGCAGCCCCGCCATGAAGTGGCGCGCGAGGGTGCTCAGCCCCAGCTCGTCGTCCTGGTCGGCGAACGCGTTGTCCTCACCTCGGAAGAGCGAGAGCTGGAGGTGCATGCCGGAGCCGTTCACGTCGCCCAGTGGTTTCGGCATGAACGTCGCGTACGCCCCGTGGCGCATCGCGACCTCCTTCACGACCAGCCGGTACGTCATGATCGCGTCGGCCATGGTGAGGGCGTCGGTGTAGCGCAGGTCGATCTCGTGCTGGCTCGGCGCGGCCTCGTGGTGACTGAGCGCGACGCCGATGCCCATGCTTTCGAGCATCAGCACCGTCTCGCGCCGCAGGTCGCTGCCGGAGTCGAGCGGGGTGAGGTCGAAGTACCCGCCGCGGTCGAGGGGCTCCGTACCCGAGGCGTCACGGAAGTAGAAGAACTCGATCTCCGGCGAGACGTAGAACGTCAGCCCCTGCTCGGCCGCGCGCGCGAGCGTCCGGCGCAGCACCCAGCGCGGGTCGCCCTCGAAGGGCTCGCCGCCCGGTCGGCGGATGTCGCACAGCATGCGCGCCACCGCCCGCTCGCGCGGGCGCCACGGTAGCAGCTGGAACGTCGAGGGGTCGGGGACTGCGACCATGTCGGCCTCGTCGACGCGGGCGAAGCCCTCGATCGATGCGCCGTCGAACGTCACGCCGTCGTCGAGGGCGTGCTCCAACTCCTCGATGGTGATGGCGACGGACTTGAGCATCCCGAGGATGTCCGTGAACCACAGGCGGATGAACTTCACGTCCTGGTCGTAGCACGCCTGGATGACGTGCTGGCGCTCGTCGTAGTCGGACCGTGGTGTCGTCGTCATCGTCCGAGGATCGTAGGCGGCGGACGTTTCACCGATGTTTCTGCCGCATCTCGACGGCCGGGTCCGCCGCCATCACTCGCCGATGAGCTCGTGGAGCGCGGCGCGGATCCGCTCTGCCTCGTCGCTCGTGGGGGAGCGCGGGCGGTTCTCGTCCGGGTCGATGTACGCGGGGCGGAACACGATGCCGGGCGGGGCGTCGTCGAAGAGCTCGACGACCGCGACCGCCGTCGCGAACGGACCCTCGCCGAGCGTTCCGAGGTCCTCGCGGTCGAGGTCGAAGACGAAGTTGCCGAGGCCGTACAGGATGAGGCCGTCGCCCCGCCGCTCCCACGGCTGGAGCGTGTGCGCGTGGTGCCCGACGACGAGCCTGGCCCCGGCGTCGACGGCGGCGTGTGCCAGCGCACGCTGCTCCCCGGTGGGCTCCGGGTCGTACTCGGTGCCGAAGTGGAAGACCACGACGACGGCGTCGGACTCCGCGACGGCCGCAGTCACCGCCGCCTCGACCGCGTCGACGGTCGCCTCGGCGACTCCGGGCCGCGACGCCGTCGCGAACACCGAGGAGCGCACCGCGCTGAACCCGAGCAGCGTGACCCGCACGCCCCGGACCTCCAGCGTCAGGGGCCGCGCCGCCTCCGCAGCGTCGGCGCCCGCGCCGAAGTGCCGGACGTCCAGCCCGTCGAGGGTATCGACGGTGTCGGCGAGGCCGACCGGCCCGAAGTCGAGCGCGTGGTTGTTGGCGAGCGAGACGGCGTCGAAGCCGGCTTCGTGCAGGGTCTCCGCCAGCGCGGGTGGGGCACGGAACGTGTAGTACTTGTCCGCCCGCTCGCCGCGTTCCGTGAAGGTCCCCTCGAGGTTCCCGATGAGCAGGTCGACGCCCCGGAATAGGTGCGCGACGCGCTCGAAGGGGTAGCCCGCGCCGTGCTCCTCCATCAGCGTGACGACGTCGCGCGCAAACATCAGGTCGCCGACGAAGCCGATCGTCACCCCTCGCGGGCCCGGCGTCGGGCTGGGCGCGGCCGCGGTGGGCGTCGCCGTCGGGGTCGACGCGGGCGCGGCGACTGCGGAAGCCGAGGCGTCTCCCGGGGTCGGCGTCAGCAGCCCACGCCCACGCACCGGCTCCCGCGCCTCGCAGGCCACGAGGAGCGCGACGAGCGCCGCGGCGAGGGTGGCGCGGAGGACCGCCACGCGCCCGTCCCGCGCTACGGACCGCAGCCGCGGATGATCAGCGGCTCCTGCCACAGCCGGTCGAACTTGAACGAGCCGATGAACCCCGCGTTCGCCTCGGCGTCGGCGGCGGGATCGAGGGTGACGAACGCGCCGTCCCACTCGTGGCGGCCGTTGGCGACGGCGACGGCGCCCGCCGCGCACTCGGTCTCGAGCGCGTGCCGCAACCGCTCGATCCCGCCCGTGTAGATGGTGAGCGTCTCCGTGCTGCGCCGCACGTCCGGCTCGAAGTACGTCGGGCGTCCGCAGTAGTCGACGCGCAGCGGGGACACATCGAACCCACCCGGGAAGGCCGCCTCGAAGTCAACGTTGCGCGGGCTCGGGATCCCGTTCGGCGCGACCCCGTAGGGGATCCATAGCACCTCGCCGGCCTCGTCGACGACCGTGCCCCAGGCGATGATCCCGCCGGGGCACTGCGCGCCGAGGATGGCCCGGAACTCCTCGTGCGAGCCGCTGAAGGTGATGAGGCCGGGGCGGATGCCCGCCCACGGCGACCACTCGCCTTCCCCGGCGTAATTCCACGCCCGCACGCGGAACGTCCGCGCCGGCCCGTGGTACACCACCTCGATGGTAGTCGAGGTCTTACCGGACACCAGGGCGACCTCGGAAAAGTAGTCGTAGCCGAGGAAGTGGTCGATCGCGTGGCGGCGCTCCACCTGCTGGAGGAAGATCGGGCTGCCGTTGGCGTCCGGGGCCACCCAGCGCAGCCGCACTTCGCGTGGGGCGATGCCGAGGATCGTGAGCGACGGCGGACGCGCGGGCAGGCCGACCTCCTCGCTTGCCACCACCGGCTCGGACCACTCGCTGTCGCCCGCGAGGTTCCACGAGCGGATGCGGTAGGCCTGGCCGGGCTGGTCGAACGGGTTCCGGATCGCGAACGAGAACGTCGTGCTATCCCGAGGCCACTCGGTGAAGGCCCACAGGTCGACGATGAGCCGGTGGTCGGACCCGAACAGCCGCTGCAGCTCGTACCGGAACACCGGGGTGCCGTTCTCGGCGGGCGTGCTCCACTGGATGATGAGCGACTCCTCGGTGGCGGAGGTGACGGCGAGGTCGGTGATGGGCCCGGGTGGCGCCGCCGGGGTGCCCTGCGCGGGGATCGACCACTCTCCCGGGCCGGCGTCGCTGACGGCGCGCACCCGGTACCAGTAGCGCTGCCCCAGCGTGAGCTTGTAGTCGCGCAGCCCCGTGAAGCGGCCGAACGAGGTGAGGTCGATCCACTGCTCGCGGTTGTCGCTCCGCTGGACGTTGTACGCGGTGATCGGCTCCCCGTTGTCGGGGGGCTCGGGCCAGCGCAGCACGAGGGTGTCCGGCCCGCCGATGCTCACGGTGAGGTCCTGCACCCTGGCCGGCGGCACAGGCGTCTCGGCGGCGACCGCATCCTCGTCCTCGGCCATGGCGGGGGCTGCCGGCACTCCCAGCCACGCGAGCGCGACAAGGGTGACCGACGTGGCGAGGGCGAGCGTCCGGCTCACGCTGCCCGGCTCACGCGCTGCCTGCCCTCGATTGCTCGGAGCATGTGGTGTGCATGGCCATCACACTAACACTACGGCGGGGCGGCCTCTGCGGATGTACCCTCATCGGCGGGGAGGGGTCGATGACCATCGAGTCGCATGTGCCGACCGGCCGTTCGCCCGTGCTCATCGCGCATCGGACCGCGATGGGCCTGCGGCCCGAGAACACGGTCGTCGGCATCGAGGCAGCCGTCGCGTCCGGCGTCGACGGCGTCGAGATCGACGTGCGCGCCACGCGCGACGGCGTGCCGGTGCTCATGCACGACGCCTCGCTCGCCCGCACCACGGGCGACGCGCGGGACGTCGAGGACGCCACGCTCGATGAGCTGCGCGCGCTACACGTGCTCGACCCGCTGGGTGACGTCGGCCCGCAGCCCATCCCGACGTTCGCCGAGGCGCTGGAGGCGACGGCTGTCACGCATCTCGTGATCGAGGTGAAGCAGACGGGCATCGAGGACCTCGTGGCGCGCGCGGTCCGTGACGCGGACGCGCTGGGGCGCTGCTCACTGTGCGCGTTCGAAGCGGGGGTGTGCGCGGCCGCGGCCGCCGCCATGCCGGGGATGCCGGTCTCGCTCCTCGCCGCGCCGAACCGCGAGCGGGCCGAGGTGCTCGCGCAGGCGGCGGACCTCGGCCTCGCGGGCGTGAGCCTGCACTTCTCGATGGTCGACGCGGAGTTCGTCGCCGAGGCACACGCCGCGCGCCTGACGGTGGCGACGTGGACGGTCAACGAGGAGCACGACGTGCGCCGCATGCATGCGGCGGGCGCGGACCTGATCTGCGGCGACTACCCCGCACGCCTCGTCGAGGTCGTGCGCGGTGACAAGACCCTATAGGGGGGCAGCGTCTCGAGAGACTCAGGGTGCTGTAGCCACTGGAAGATGAACGCTACGATCGCGGTCAGAGATGGGCGGGTCTGGTGATTCTGGTAAGGGAGCTTCAAGGCTCCAGTACGGAGTTCTAACCCGTGTGGCAGGCGTTCGAGCAGTAGTAACAGCCGTTGACCTGAGCGTAATAGGCGCGCGCCGCGGTGACTGCCGTGTGGCACCACAGATGCTCACCTAGGTCGGTGACATTGCCGGCTGTCGGGAAGTACCGGCAGCCGGGCGTGTGCACCTCATGGTCGCCGTTGGCCTGAGCGTTTCGGTTCACATAATAGCGGGGCATCGTGCCTCCTGCTCCGCGCTCTGCGGGATTGCGAACAGCCGGGGCTGCGTCAGCGCTAGTGGCTGATGCTGTGAATCACGTACGGCTTGCCGTTCTCCCGGCGGTACACCACCCCGTTGCGGGTGATGCTGCTCCGGAAGATCACCATGCAGCCTTCGTAGTCCCGACAAGGAATCCAGTCGCCCACAATAGGCTCCCTTCTGCGGGAGCCCTTTACGGGTGTTGTCACCAGCCGAAAGGCACCGTTATATTGGCGCTAGGCCGAGGTTGTGATTCCCGTAGAGGACTCACACAACCGGACGATCGCCGCCCTGACTCGGCGGCGTTCGTCTTTTCTGAGAACTGAATCGAACCTACTCGATCACGGACGTTGTTCGCAACCCCAATTGAGAACGTGTCTGCCCGCATTATCGCGGCCTTGGCTGAGGGTGTTCGCCCTATTGCGGCGCAAGGCTGGGCTTGCCGATAGCTGCCCTCCGGGCTCGCCGTCGCATGCAGGTGCAGGGTACGCAGCGGAGTGTGCCAGCGGCGCGCCACCTGCCGCGGGGCGCTACTCCAGCGTGAGCGGTGTGTCCTCGCGGTTCGCCCACTCGCCCATCGAACCGTCGTAGTTGCGCGCGCGGTCGTTACCGAGCATGCGCAGGACGAAGGCCGCGAACGCGGCCCTGATGCCGCCCTGTCAGTAGGTGACGGTCGCCGCCTCCGGGTCGATCCCGGCGCCCTCGATCAGCTCCCGGATCTCGTCGAGGGGGCGGAAGCGGCGCGACGGCGGCCCCTGCATGAGCCGCAGCCACTCGAGGTGCTTCGCGCCCGGCACGTGCCCGGCGCGCTGGTTGCCGCGGTCGTTCGAGCCGTCCCACTCGCCGTCGGAGCGCGTGTC
>DAOULE010000214.1:0-3267 GCA_034420575.1 Dehalococcoidia bacterium | reverse complement strand
GCGTCGAGGCGTGGGGTGGTCATGGCGCGGCCACCTGCGGCTGGGTGATCGGCACGTTGAGGTAGTCCATCACGTCCGCCGCGATGCGCGAGAAGACCGGCGCCGCCACGATGCCGCCGAGGTGCGAGTCGGCGCTGGGCCGGTCGATCTTCACGAGGATCGTGACACGCGGGTCCTCGTATGGGAGGAACCCCGCGAATGACGCGATCGTCGTATCGAAGTCATACCCGACGGCCGTGGAGAGCAACGTCGTGCCCGTCTTGCCGGCCACGCGGTACCCCTGTACGCGGGCGTAGTGGAACGGCACGTTCTCGACCACGTCGTGCATCATCTGCGCCAGCGTCTGCGATGTCTGCGGGCTGACCACCTGCCGCACGGCGACTGGCTCGCGGCGGCGCACGTCCTCGCGCGTCGCGACCTGCGCGACGATCTGCGGCTGGATCAGCGCGCCGTCGTTGGCGAAGACGTTGACGGCCGTGATCGTCTGCAGCGGGGTGACGGCCAGCCCCTGGCCGTACGAGTTCGTCGCCAGGTCCACGGGGTACCAGTCGTCGTCGCTCGGGTGCCGCACCAGGCCGGGGGCCTCGCCCGAGAGCCCGATGTGCGTCGGCTGCCCGATGCCGAAGCGCGCCAGGTAGTCGTAGAAGTGATGTGCGCCGATCTGCTCGGAGAGCCACGCCGAGCCGGTGTTCAGCGAGTGCTGGAGGTACTCGGTCATCGTCACCTCGCCGTAGGCGACGAAGTTCCAGTTGCGGATGGTGCCGCCGCTGACGTGCATGACGCCCTCGTCGACGTACGTCGAGTCGGGCGTGACGAGTCCGAGGTCGATGGCCATGGCGGTGGTCAGCGTCTTGAACACCGAGCCCGGCTCGTACAGGTCGGTGATGGGGCGGTTGCGGACGAGGTCGCTCAGGCCCTCCTCCTGCAGGTCGAGCGTTGCGAGGCGCACCGTCGGCAGCGCGGCCATCGCGAGGATCGCGCCGGTGCGCGACTCCATGATGATGACTGTCCCGCCGCTGGCGGCGTTCTCCTCGACGGCGCGCGCAAGCTCGCGTTCGGCAATCGCCTGGATGAACCGATCGATGGTGAGTTGCACGTCGCCGCCGGCCTGCGGCAACCGGGTGGTGGGAAGCACGAATGAGATCGGGCGGCCGAGCGGGTCCTCTTCGCCCACGACACGGCCGGGCTGGCCGCGCAGCACGTGGTCGAAGTCCGCCTCGATGCCCCACAGGCCGCTGCCGTCCAGGCCCACATAGCCGATGAGTGGCCCCGCGAGCTCCTGCTCGGCGTAGATGCGGCGGGAGCTTGGGAGCAGGCGCACGCCCCACAGTCCCGCCTCGCGCAGCTCCCGCCCACGCTCGTACTCCATGAGGCGGACCACGCGGATGTCGCCGATGTCCTGCGAGGTGCCGATCGCGAGCAGCTCGCCCGGGTCGCGGCCGATCGCGGCGCCGAGCTCCACGGCCGCGACGCTCGCGCGCTGGCGGTCGCGCCACAGGAACGTGTCGATGTAGACATCCCATGTGTCGATGGACGTCGCGAGGGGGTAGCCGGTCGCGTCGAGGATGGCGCCGCGGCTGGCGGGCACCTCGGCCGCGCCGATGCGCGATGCGACCGCCTCCTCGATGTACTGCTCGTGTCCGCCGATCTGGATGACGGCGAGCCGGGCGAGGAGGGCTGCGAAGCCCGCGACGACCATCGTCGCGAGCAGCCAGTGCCGCCACGTCAGGTGGTTCGGTCGTGCGGCCTCGCGCTGCTCTGCGGGCACGGGAGTCCTCTCCGGCGCGCCGCCGTCCTCACGCCCCGTCCGGCGCGGCGTACGCCCTCGACGCCCGCGCTATTCGAGCCCGGGCACGCTCCACAGCATCCCGGACCACCAGGGTTCGGGCGGAACCGGCGTCTCCGGCGCCCTTCGCACGTAACGCTCCGGCATCGGCGCCACGTCGGGTGCGGGCACGCCGACGGATATCCGCACGGTGTCCTCCGGCCGGACCATCCCGAGCCTGCCGGTAGCGGCGGCGTGGACGGTCTCGAGGTTGCTCATCTGAGCGATCTCGGCCTCGAGCAGTCGCACTTCGACCGCCAGCTCCGCGCGCTGCTGCTGGAGCTGACGCAGCTCGTACCCGGAGGCCGTCATGCGGCTGCTCTGCACCACCTGCAGGGAGCCGATGGCCGCGATGCTCACGATCGCGGCAAGCGCCAGGAGGAGGGAGACGCCGCGCAGCAGACGTCCTGCGACGCTGCTGCGCGGCCTGGGGAGCGATGCAGCCTTCTGGCGGATCCGTGCGGTGTATGTCGGATTCGTGCTCGAAGTCGCACGAGGCCCGTAGCCACCCGCGAGTCGGGGTGCGTCCAGGGCGGTCATCATGCGGCCGCCTGTCCCAGCGCCTCGGCCACGCGCAGGCGCGCCGAGCGTGCGCGCGGGTTGCGCGCGACCTCGTCGGCTCCGGGCTTGCGCACGCGCCGCGTCACCAGCCGCAGCGTGGCGACGTGGTCGCAGATGCAGATCGGCGTCCGCGGCGGGCAGACGCACTCGCTGGACTCGCGCCGGAAGTGCTCCTTCGCGACGCGGTCCTCAAGCGAGTGGAAGGCGAGCACGGCGATGCGCGCGCCCGCGCCGCCGAGCAGGCTGCAAGCGGCGGAAAGGGTGTCGGCCAGGAAGTCCATCTCCCGGTTCACCGCAATCCGCAGGGCCTGGAACGTCAGAGTGGCGGGGTGATGATGACGTTCCCGACCCCTGCCTGCAGCCTGCTCGACGGCGCGAACGAGGTCGCCCGTCGTGCGCAGTGGCCGCCGGGCCACGATCGCGCGTGCGATGGCGCGCGCCCGGCGCTCCTCGCCGTAGCGGCGGATCAGGTCCGCCAGCTCGGCCTCCTCGTACTCGTTGACGATGATCTCCGCGGTCAGCTCCGCGTCCGGATCCATGCGCATGTCGAGCGGCTCGTCGCGCCGGAACGAGAAGCCCCGCCCCGGCGCGTCGAGTTGCAGCGACGAGACGCCGAGGTCGAAGAGCACGCCGCTGACCTCCTCGAACCCCTGCTCGGCCGCAATCTCCGCGATCTCGCGGTGATGACCACGTACCAGCACCACCTCGTCGCCGAACGGCGCGAGCCGCTCGCCGGCGATCGCCAGCGCGTGCGGGTCGAGGTCGATGCCGAGCAGCGCGCCGTCGGGCCGCGCCGCATCCAGGATCGCCTCGGCGTGCCCTCCGAGGCCGACCGTCGCGTCGATGTAACGGCCGCCGGGCCGCACGTCGAGGCCGTCGAG
>DAOULE010000213.1:0-12121 GCA_034420575.1 Dehalococcoidia bacterium | reverse complement strand
GGACGAGCATCGCGGGGTCGTGTGGCGTGCTGGTCGGCCTGGGAGTTGCGGCAGCGCCGGGCGGCGGTATCGGCGTCCCGTCGACGCTGACCTCGACCTCCTCGTTCGCGCTGCGGTTGCAGGCGAAGACGAGGACGGAGAGGGCGAGGATGGCGGTCAGCCACCGAACGCTCATGGCGCGCCTTCCGGACAACCCCGCGATCAGAGGTTCGGGTGCGCGCGGCGCGCCGTCAACGGACGTGCGCCCGCCCGCGCTCGCGTGCCGCCGTCGCGGCCGCCCGGCGCGCCTCGACGGCGTAGGCGCCCTCGGGCGCCGCGTCGCCGATCGTGGCGTCCGGGCCGTAGCGGTGGCGCAGCGCCGCGGCGATGAGCCAGTCCGTGATGCGGGGATTGCGAGGTAGCAACGAGCCGTGCAGGTACGTGCCGAGCGCGCTGCCCGTCACCGCCCCCTCGGTGCCGTCGACGCCGTTGTTGCCCCAGCCGTGGCGCACGCGCGCGAAGGGCCGCACGCCGGGACCGAGGTATGTGCGCCCGGCGTGGTTCTCGAAGCCGACGACCTCGCCGATACCGCCGAGATCCGTCTCCGCCAGCACGTCGCCGACGCAGCGCTCGGCGCCCGGCGGCGGCGCGACCGTGGTCACGTCGAAGAGCCCGACGCCGGGTAGCTCCTCGCCACGCGAGGTGCGGTAGCCGTCGCCGAAGAGCTGGAAGCCGCCACACACCGCGAGGAACGCCACACCCTCCTCGTGCCACTCGTGCAACCGCGCGGCGTGGCGCTGCAGGTCCGGCGCGACGCGCCGCTGCTCGCGGTCCTGCCCGCCGCCGATGAGCACGAGGTCGGTGTCGTCGGGCAACTCGCTACCCAGCTCGAGGTGCTCCACCTCGCAGCCCAGGTCGTGCTCCGTGCAGCGGGCGCGCAGCGCGATCACGTTGCCGCGGTCGGCGTAGACGTTCATGAGCTCCGGGTAGAGCCAGACCGCGCGGATGGCTCGCTCGCTCACGCCGGGCTCCGCTCTGCGCTCACCGCCCAGTACGGCGCGGCGCCCGTCCACTCGGCGAGCAGCTCGCGCATCTCGATCATCGCCGTGTACGTCGCGACGACGTCGACCCGCGCGCCGGGCGGGGCGAGCTGCAGCGCCCGCGCGAGCGCGACGCCCGCCTGCGGCTGCACCTCGTCGACACGCAGCCCGGCGAGGTGGCAGCGCAGCGCGAGGTCGGGCGCGCGGTCACCTGAGACCACGAGGCTCTCGACGTGGCCGGCGAGCAGCTCGAGGTCGGCGTCGTAGATCCACGACACGTCGCGGCCGTCCTGGATGCCGTCGTTAAGCAGCGCCATCACGTGCAGGCCCGCCGAGCCGCCCTCGCCGCCCGGTGGCTGGGCGAGGGTGCGCAGCACGGCGTTGAGCCCGGCCGGGTTCTTCGCCAGCCACATCCGCACCTCGCGGCCGTCGAGCGTGAATGCCTCCTGGCGGCCGAACGCAGGCGCGGCCTCCGCGAGGGCCGAGGCGATCACGTCCGCCTCGATGCCGAGCGCGTGCGCGGCCGCAGCCGCGCCGAGCGCGTTGTAGACCGCGTACAGCCCCGCCAGCGGCAGAGCCACCTCGACGCGGCGGCCCGCGAGGTCGAGCGTGAAGGTCGTGGCGCCTTCGCCGACGCGCACGTCGTGCGCGGCCACGTCGGGCGTGGGGCGCGCGCGGTCGCAGCCGTCGCAGCGCCACAGGCCGGCCTGGCCGAGGAACACCGCCTCGTAGCGGAACGCCGCCCCGCACTCGCAGAAGCGAGCGTCCGACGCGTGTTCGTCGGCCTGCAGCGCGACGGAACGGTCCTCGATGCCGAACGTGACGACGTCGCCGCGGCCGATCTCGGCGAGCGCGGCGATCGGCGGGTCGTCTGCGTTCAGCACGAGCGCGAGCCCGCTGCCGTCGGCGAGCAGCATCTCGCGCCATCCCTCCACCACCGAGTCCACCTCGCCGTAGCGGTCGAGCTGGTCGCGGAACAGGTTCAGAAACAGCGCCGCGCGCGGGCGCAGCGCGGGCAGCAGGTCGGGCAGGGCCGCCTCGTCGACCTCGAGCACACCGAGCCGCGGCCCGTCGCCTGAGGCCGTGGGCCCGTCGAGGGCGTCGAGGTACGCGGAGACGATGCCGCGTTCGAGATTGGAGCCGGAGCGGTTCGCGATGGGGTCGAGGCCTGCCGCACGGGCGATGCCGGCGAGCAGGTGGGAGGTCGTCGTCTTGCCGTTGGTACCCGTCACCACGACCGAACCGGCGCCGGGCATCCGCGCGAGCCGGGCCGTGACGCCCGGCGCGACGCTCGTGGCGATGAGCCCCGGCAGCGCCGTGCCGCCGCCGCGGCCGAGCCGCCGGGCGGCCTCGCCGGCGAGCGAGCCGAGCAGTACCGCCGCCCGATCGCGAGGGCCGAGCCTGCCGGTCATCGAGCGTCCCGTTCTCCCCGCCGAGGGGTCGGCGCAGCCGTCAGATACAGAATCGCCCGGCGTCGTGTGGACGCCGGGCGTGGCTGGTCATGGTTACGATGTGGGCGCGCGTCAGCCGGAGCGCGTGCCCTCGCCCGAGCCCTCGCCGTCCGCGGCGGTAGCCGTCGCTTCCTCGCCCTCGTCTTCGCCGTCCTCGTCAGAGGCTGGGGCCTCCTCGGGCTCGTCGTCGCTACGCGCTTCCTGGCGGAACTCGCGGATGCCGCGGCCGAGCGCGCCGCCGAGGTCGGCCACGCGACTCGCGCCGAAGATCAGCGCGATGATCACGAGGACGATGAGCAGTTCCTGCCAGCCCAGACCACCGATCATGGGTCAGCCTCCCTGACGTAATCGCAGCGGCGTGCGTTTCGGTGTCGCGGGATCGTACCACGCGACCCCGTCATGGACGGTACGCTGCCGGGCCCTCCGCGGATCGCCTAGTCGGCGATGCGCTCGAGGAAGACCTCCATCACGCCGCCGCAGATCTTGTCGTCGCCCTCGACGTCCTCGGTAAGGTCCACCACGACGATGCGGGGTGCGCCGTCGGCCAGGGTCTCCATGGCTTCCTGCCAGACCTCGGCCTCGCCGCAGCCGCCGCCGATGGTGCCGACGAACGTGCCGTCGGGCCGCAGCAGCATCTGCGCGCCGGGGCCGCGCGGCGTGGAGCCGCGCGCCGTCGCGACGGTCGCGAGTACGCGCCGCTCGCCGGCTTCCTGGGCTTCCCGGATCTCTTCGTACAGCTCAACGTCCGCCACGTGTCGCTCCTCTATGGTCGTGCCCGCGCATTGTAGCAGCAGCGCGCGAGTGGTCGCTCGTTGACTGGAAGGGCGTCACGCAGGGGCCTTCCGGCGTTCTCGCACCAGCTTCACGTCCAGCCGGTACCCTAATGCCGCCGCAATGTCGTAGACGGTCTCGAGGCGGGGGCTGTGCTCCCCTGACTCGAGCCGACTGATGACCGTCTTCGTCACGCCGATCTGCTCCGCCAGTTCACGCTGGCTGAGATAGCGGGATTTTCGAGCGCGCACCATTGCCTCGATCAGTCGGAATCGCGGCCCCAGCCGGTCGTACTCGCGCTGCAACTCTGGATCTTCCGCGCGCAGCTCCTCGAACATCTCCTTCGCTCGCCGCATCGTTCACCCCTCCCGCCGCAGTTCGAGCAGCCTGTTGCGGGCCCGCGCCACATCGCGCGGTGATGCCCGCCGTGCCTGCTTCCGCCAGGCGTGCAGCGGATAGAGCACACCCTCTGCCTCACCGTAGGCAACGCGATGGTCGCCGACCCGCAACTCATACAGCCCTATCGCCGAGTCAAGCGGCCGATCGATGGGCATCCCGAGCGGTGGGCCCTGGGTCTCCAGCAGGTCCACGTAGCGCTCCGCCGTCGCAACCACGCTGCGTTCTCCAGCACGCGCAACACGGCGAAGATACTGGGCGACCGGGTCGCGACCTCGCCCGTCCTGCCAGACCCTCACCTCCATGGTGTCACGATAACATACATGTGGCCACCGGAGACCGCGCGAACCGGAGTCACCAGCAACCTGCGGGGCCTGCCGATCGCTCCAAGCGCATCGACACTATCCGTCAGGCCTCCCCGACTAGCCGATCAGCAGCAGCGCGCGAGTGGTCGCGCCGCCCTATGCCGTCGGCGCGGTAAGCCGTGCTCGGCCCTTCACCTCGCGCATCTGCCGGCCCGTACCGCCGCGGCGCTCCAGCACCATCTCCGAGAGGATCGACATCGCGATCTCCTCGGGCGTCTCGGCGCCGATGTCGAGCCCAATCGGCGTGTACACCGCCTCCAGGTCGTCGATGTCGAAGCCGTCGTCCGCGAGGTGCTGCAGCACCGTGCCGGTGCGGCGGCGGCTGCCGATCATGCCGACGTACGCCGCACCGCGGCTGACGAGGTGGCGCAGCCCCTCCTCGTCCAGCGTGTGCCCGCGCGAGACCAGCACGGCGTAGGTGCTGTCGTTGATGTCGAGCGCGTCGAGGGCCGGCGCGGGCTCTTCCGCGATCACGCGCTCCGCCATCGGGAAGCGCTCCTCGTTGGCGAACTCCTCGCGGTCGTCGATGACGATGACGCGGAAGCCCAGCATGTGGCCCATCGTCGCGAGCGCGAGCCCCACGTGCCCCCCACCGACGACCACGAGTTGGCCGGGCGCCTCGTGCACCTCGACCATGACGCGCGCGTCGCCCGGCCGTGCCTGGGAGCGGCGCGAGACCGCGTCGCCCTCGGCGGCGACGTGAACCGTCTGTGCCTCCAGCCGCGGTCGCTCCTCGAGCGCCACGACGGCGGACTCGCGCACCGCCTCCTCGATGGCGCCCCCGCCGATGCTGCCCACGGCAGAGCCGTCCTTGCGGACGAGCATCTTACCGCCGAGCTGGATGCCCTGTTCTCCCTGCTCGCCGAGGTCGATGACGGTCGCCACAGCAACGGCCTCGCCCCCGGAGAGCGCCTCTTCGATGATCTCCACGATCTGTGTGCGCACGTCGCTCACGGCGTCGTAGCTCCTCACGTGTGTTCTCGTTCGCGGCTACGCATTATGCCTCGCGAAGCGGCAGCGTGCGCATCGGCGCGATCGTCGGGCTGGCGTACAACCCGCGCGTACTGCTCCCGCCTCCGTGGTACGATGTGGTCACGTCGAGGCGGCATTCGTAACCACATATGGAGTACGGCTGTGACCACATACGGAATACGCGAGTTCAAGGCCCACCTCAGCGAGATCCTCCGCGACCTCGAAGGGGGCGACGAGGTGATCATCACACGTCACGGCAAGCCGTGCGCCCGCCTGACGGCGCCTCCCGAGCCCGACGACGGCAAGCTCCCGCTGAGCAGCCTGCGAGAAAAGTTCGCGGGCGTTCTCCCGCACGCGGAGTACGAGGATTTCCTGGAGGCGAAGAATATCTGGGAACCGCAGGTGCCCGCCGGGTCGGGCGCTCCTGGGTAGGAACATGACCACATACGGAATACGGGAGTTCAAGGCACATCTCAGCGAGATCCTTCGGGACCTCGAAGAGGGCGACGAGGTGATCATCACGCGCCACGGCAAACCGTGCGCCAGGCTGACCGCTGCCCCCGAGCCAGACGACGGCAAGCTCCCGCTGAGCAGCCTGCGAGACAAGTTCGCTCACATGCCCGACATCCCATACGAAGAGTTCGTCGCAGCAAAGAAGATCTGGGAGCCGCGCATGCCGCCGGAGATCGACGACGAGGCCGACATTGCTGGATAACCGCCAGCAGTTCGTCATCGATACACACGCGCTCTACTGGTACCTCAACTCATCGGACCGGCTCAGTGCCTCAGCCGCAACTGCGTTCATGCTGGCTGCAACCGGCAACGCGACTCTCGTCATCCCCGCAATCGTCGTGGCGGAGTACTACTTCCTGTCCGTCAAGGTCGGTGAGCCTGTCACGCCCTCGGAGTTCATGGACGACCTGACCGGCGTTCGCGGAGTCGAGCTGTCCGAGTTGGGCAGGGACCAGTTGGAGTTGCTCGATCGGCTAGCCGAGATACCGGAGATGCACGACCGCCTGATAGCCGCGGACGCTGTGCTCCGCGGCGCCCCGCTCGTCTCACGCGACGCGCTCCTGGCGGCCTCGCCGCAGGTCGAGACGATCTGGTAAGCGCGCCGGCGTGTAGCGCCGCGCGGCACTACACGTTGAACAACACCTCGATCACGTCGCCGTCCTCGACGACGTAGTCGCGGCCCTCGGTGCGGAGGCGGCCCTGCTTGCGCAGCTCGACGAGGGAGCCCGCCGCCATGAGTTCGTCGAAGCGCGCCACCTCGGCGCGGATGAAGCCGCGCGCGATGTCCGAGTGGATGCGGCCGGCGGCCTCCAGCGCGGTGCCGCCCACCGGCAGCGTCCACGCCCGCGCCTCCGGCCGACCCGCGGTCAGGAACGAGTGCACCCCGAGCAGCGCGTACGCCTCACGCACCAGGCGATCGACGGGCGAGACGGGCGGCAGCCCGAGCTCGCCGCGGAACTCCGCCGCCTCGCCCGGGTCGAGCGCCGCAACCTCCGCCTCCAGCTGCGCGCACAGCGCCACGATCGTGGTCGCCGACGCGTCGAGGTGCGCCGCGAACTCGGCCTCGATCGCCTCGGCGCGGCCGACGTCGTCCTCCGAGACGTTGACCACGACCAGCAGCGGTCGGCGCGTCAGCAGCTGGTAGGGGGAGAGGACCTTCCGCTCCGCCTCGGTCAGCTCCTGCGCGCGCAGCCCGATGCCTTCCTCGAGCTGCTCGGTGACGCGCTCCAGCAGCTCGAGCTCGGCTTCGAGTGGCCCACGGTCCGCGGCCCGCATCGAGCGGATCTCCGGCTCGATGCGGCCTCGGCGCCGCTCGATCAGCGCGAGGTCGGCGAAGGTGAGCTCCAGCTCCAGCGTCTCGAGGTCGCGCCGGGCGCCGGCGATGCCGTCGTCGCCGCCGAACGCCGCGACGACAGGGGCGAGCGCGTCCATGCGCGCCATCTCGCCGAGCATCGAGGTCTCGGCGCCGCGCGAGGCGACCGCGGCCACCGGGTAGTCGAACCAGCGGATCTCGGCGTGGGTGATCTTCTTCGACTCGTAGAGCGTCGCCAGGCGGTCGACGCGCTCGTCCGGCACGCGCACCACCCCGATGGACGCCTCGAGGCGTCCGCTCCCGCCGCCGGGCGGGGCGCCACCGGTCAGCGCACGCCAGAGCGTGGTCTTGCCGGATGCGGGCAGCCCGATGATGCCGAGGTCCATGCCAGCCAGTCTCTGTGCGCCGCGAGGGGCGCGCAACGCGGGCCAGCGTTGCTACGCGGCGATCGACCCCGCCCCGGTGGGGCACATCGCGAGCAACGGGCAGCCCTCGCAGCGCGGGGCGCGGGCACGGCAGCGCGCCTTGCCGTGCGCCACGATCAGCGCGTGCCACTCGCCGAGACGGGCCACGTCGCCGCCGGTCGCGTCGAGGAGCGCCCGGCGGGCGGGCTCGTACCCGTCGGGCAGCCCGCAGCCGAGCCGCGCGAACAGCCGCCGCGCGTAGGCGTCGACGACGAACGTCGGGCGGCCCGCCGCGTACAGCACTATCGCGTCGGCCGTCTCGGGGCCGACACCCCACACGTCGAGGCAGCGCCGGCGCACCGTCTCGGCGTCGGCGTCGAGGAAGCCCTCGATGGTCCCGCCGGGGGTGGCGCGCACGTGCTCGGCGAACGAGCGCAGCGTCCGCGCCTTCGAGCGGTACGTGCCCGCGCCGCGGATGAGTGCCTCGATGTCCGCGAGCGGTAGCGTTGCGAGCGCCTCGACGGACAGCGCTCCGGCGTGCCGGAGGCGCGCGAGGGCGTCGGCCGCCGACTCCCAGCGCGCGTGCTGCACGAGGATCGCGCCCACGCAGACTTCGAGCGCCGCGGTCGCTGGTGGCCCGTCGACCGGCCACCACCCCTGCGGGCCGTACGCGTCGACGAGGGCCCTGTAGGCGCGGTCCAGCCGCGTCGCGTCGAGGGCCGGTGCGGCCGTGGTCACCCCTGCGCCCATCGCGGCAGCTTCGCGTCGGGGACCGCGTCGTAGACGGCGATGTACGGCTTCACGTCGAGCACCGGCGTGCCGTCGACGAGGTCGAGGCCCTCGACGCGCAACGTGGAGCCATCGATACCCCGGAGGCGGCAGACCGCGACCGCGACCGGGTTGGGGCGCGCGCCGCGCAGCGCGAACGAGCCGAGCAGCGGGAGCCGCTCGTCGCCGCCCGGGTACGCCTGGCGGCGCTCACGCAGCTCGACCGGGATCTGGTCGAGCCAGCCGACGACGATCACGTGCGAGAAGCCGTCGAGGCCGGACAGCGCCTCGGCAAGCTCGGGCCGCAGCTCCACATCGCTGCGCACGCGCGACCAGTCCTGTCGCCGCACGTCGCGTTCGCCGCTCCGCACGACGCCGATGGGTGTGACTTCGATGGGTTCGAGAGCGTCTGTCATCGGCTCGATTCTACGTGTGTTTTCAACGCCGGGCCGGGTTCGCGGGGCTCCGCCGCGGGCGTCGCGTGCAAGGCGCTTCGTGGTAAAATGTGGACGTGTTCAAGGTGACATGGAACCAGCCGACGCACTCCCGTCGGCCTGGCGCGCAGCCCCTCCCCGCCCAGCCGTCCCGAGCGGCAGTCAGGGTACGACCTATCACTGAGCCGGTAACCCCCTAATGGCCCGCACGCGCGCAGCGAAGGGCAGCGCCACGCGGCGCACCGCCAACGGCAACGGCGCGCGCACCAACGGCCGCCGCAAGGGCCGTAACGGCAACGGCGGCTCCAACGGCGCCGCAGACCCCGCATACACCTCCGAGCAGATCCAGGTCCTCGAGGGCCTCGAGGCCGTGCGCCGCCGCCCGGGCATGTACATCGGCTCCACCGACCAGCGCGGCCTCCACCACCTCATCTACGAGATCGTCGACAACGCCATCGACGAGGCCATGGCCGGCTTCTGCGACCGCATCGACGTCACTATCCACGCCGACGGCAGCGTCACCATCGAGGACAACGGCCGCGGCATCCCGGTCGACAAGCACGAGAAGACCGGGCTCTCCGGCGTCGAGACCGTGCTGACCACGCTCCACGCCGGCGGCAAGTTCGGCGGGGGCGGCTACAAGGTCTCGGGTGGCCTCCACGGCGTCGGCGCCTCGGTGGTCAACGCGCTGTCCAGCCGCCTCGAGGTGAACGTCGCCATCAAGGGCGGGCTCTACCGCCAGACCTACGAGCGCGGCGTCGCCACCTCGAAGCTCGCGAAGGTGCGCGGCCAGAAGACCGACTACACCGGCACCACCATCACGTTCATGCCCGACGAGGACGTCTTCGAGACGCTCGACTACGAGTTCGACACCCTCGCCGCGCGCTTCCGCGAGATGGCCTACCTCACCCGCCGCGTCTGGATCGCCTTCCACGACGAGCGCGTGCCCGAGGCCGGCGCCGAGTCGCACATCGGGCCGCGCGAGAAGTCGTTCTACTTCGACTCGGGCATCGACGCCTACGTGCGCCACCTCAACCGCGGCCGCGGGCCGCTCCACCCCGACCCGATCCACATCGACGACCAGCGCGGGGACACCCTGGTCGAGGTGTCGCTACAGTACAGCGGCAGCTTCAACGAGACGGTCTACTCGTTCGCGAACTGCATCCACACCATCGACGGCGGCAGCCACCTCACCGGCTTCCGCTCCGCGCTCACGCGCGCGCTCAACGAGTACGCGCGGCGCGCCAAGCTGCTCAAGGACAACGACCCCAACCTCTCAGGCGACGACGTGCGCGAGGGCCTCGCCGCCGTGGTCTCGGTGAAGCTCGCCGAGCCGCAGTTCGAAGGCCAGACCAAGACGCGACTCGGCAACCCCGACGTCAAGGGCATCGTCGAGTCGGCCGTTGCGTCGAAGCTCGGCCAGGTGCTCGAGGAGCAGCCCGCGATCGGCCGCCGCATCATCGAGAAGGCTCTCACCGCCTCGCGCGCCCGCGAGGCCGCTCGCAAGGCCCGCGACCTGGTGCAGCGCAAGGGCGTGCTCGAGGGCTCCATGCTCCCCGGCAAGCTCGCCGACTGCTCCGAGGCCGACCCCGAGCTCGCCGAGATCTTCCTCGTCGAGGGTGACTCGGCCGGCGGGACGGCGAAGTCCGCCCGAGACCGGCGGACGCAGGCCATCCTGCCGCTGCGCGGCAAGATCCTGAACGTCGAGAAGGCGCGGCTCGAGAAGATGCTGGCGCACGAGGAGATCCGCACGATCATCACGGCCCTCGGCACCGGCTTCGGCGAGGACTACGACGCCTCGAAGCTCCGCTACCACAAGATCATCATCATGACCGACGCCGACGTGGACGGCGCGCACATCCGCACGCTGCTGCTGACGTTCTTCTGGCGCTTCATGCCGCAGCTCATCGAGGACGGTCGACTCTACATCGCCCAGCCGCCGCTCTACAGCCTGCGCTACCGCAACCGCGTGACGTGGCTCTACACCGAGGAGCAGCGCGAGACCCACTTCGAGGAGCACCCGGCCGCGGCCGAGAACGGCAATCTCCAGCGCTACAAGGGCCTGGGCGAGATGAACGCCGACCAGCTCTGGGACACGACCATGGATCCGGCACGCCGCTCGCTGCTGCGGGTCGAGGTGCGTGACGCCGCCGAGGCCGACGAGCTCTTCACCCGGCTGATGGGCGACGAGGTCCCGCCGCGCCGCGCCTTCATCATGACCCACGCCCTCGACGCCACCCTCGACGTCTAGCGACGGCGCCGGCCGACCATGACCACCGCCCCGTCCGCACCGCCCACCGAGGACCGCCAGGTCCGGGCGGGCCTCGCGATCGGGCTGCTGTCCGGGCTGACCGGGATCATGTGCTGCGTCTCGCCGGTGGTCGCCGTGCTGCTCGGGATCGCCACGGCCGCGCAGGGCGTCACGCTGGGCGACAACCTCTACTACAACTACGGCTGGTACTTCCGCGGCGCCGGCGCCCTCGTCGCCGTCACCGCCGTGGTGCTGCACCTGCGCAGGCGCGGCGCCTGCTCCATCGAGGGGGCGCTGCGCTACCGGCGGATGCTCGCGGTGCTCGCCGCCTCGGCCGTCGCGACGTACGTCGCGCTCTTCTGGTTCACCAAGTACCTCGGCATCTGGTTCGGCGAGCCCTCGTGACGTCCGACGCCGCTACGTATCCTCGTCGTCGTCAGTCCGGTAGACGCCCAGCGACTCGGCCACGCGTCGAAGCGCTCTTCTTTGTTCTGGCCTAGCCAGGTACTCATCCAGTGCCTCGCGTACCAATTCAGAGACATTGATGTCGCTGTCTTGCTCCATGCTCCGTTGTCGAGCGAGACGCTCGAGCGCGCGTTTGGTCTCGGCGTCGACAATGACGCTGATCCTCTGTAGGTCGCGCTGTGGAGGCATCTGCGCCCCTTGTGCAGGTCAGCCTCGCGTACTATGATCTGATCATCCGATCGGGTGATCAGGGTTCACACCGATCATCATACGATCTGGCCGGGTGATACGCGTATGCCTCGAATCGCCGGTGAACCTGCGTCAGTGAAGTCCCGCGGGGGCTACTACACACCCGCTCCGATCGCGGAGTTCCTCGCCCAGTGGGCCGTCACCCGAGATACGGCGGCAGTCCTAGAGCCGAGCGCTGGCGACGGCGCTCTAGTGGCTGCCCTCGCTCCGCGCGTTTCGAGCCTGTCACAGGTGACGGCAATCGAGTTGGTGCCGTCAGAGGCGGCCGCGATCCGGCAGCGCACGGACGGCGAAGCCTCGGTCATCAGTGGCGACTTCTTCCGCTGGTTCCTCCACGAACAGCCGCTCGCGGGATTCGATGCCGTCGTTGGCAATCCGCCCTTCATCCGCTACCAGAACTTCTCCGAAGAGCACCGCCAGCGGGCCTTCTCGATCATGCAAGCCGAGGAACTCCACCCTACCCGTCTCACTAACGCGTGGCTGCCGTTCGTCGTTGCCAGCACCCTCGCGCTCAAGCCGGGCGGACGGCTCGCTCTCGTCCTGCCGGCCGAACTCCTCCAGGTCAACTACGCGGCGGAGTTGCGCGGCTACCTCGCTCGGCGCTTCCGACATCTGACCATCGTCACGTTCCGGAGCTTGGTGTTCGAAGGCATCCAGCAGGAGACGATCCTTCTGTTGGGCGAGCGTGGCGACTCGCCCGGCGCAACGATCAGTGTCGTCGACCTCGACGGCGCCGCCCAGGTCGAGAACC
>DAOULE010000212.1:0-4467 GCA_034420575.1 Dehalococcoidia bacterium | reverse complement strand
TTCGACGTCGTATACCCCGAGTCACCGAGCCGGTGGCTGATCCTCGTGCGCTGGCTGCTCGCGCTCCCGCACTACGTGGTGCTGTACTTCCTCGGCCTGATCGCCGGTCTCGTGTGGTTCGTCTCGTTCTTCACGATCCTCTTCGCGAGGACGTATCCCGACAGCCTGTACCGCTTCATGGTCGGCGTGACGCGCTGGAGCCTGAACGTCAACGCGTACGTCATGTTCCTCGACCGCTACCCACCGTTCAGCTTCGAGGCGAGCGAGTATGAGGCGGTCACGTTCGAGGTGGAGCGGCCCGACTTCAACCGCTGGCTGGTACTGGCGAAGTGGCTGCTCGTGATCCCGCACCTGGTCGTGCTGGCGGTGCTCGGCATCATCGCCGCGGTCGCCTTCCTCCTGCTCGCCATCGGCGTGCTCGTCCTGGGGCGGTACCCGCGAGGGCTCTTCGACTTCCTCGTCGGCGTCGGGCGCTGGGAGGCGCGGGTGAACGCCTACCTGACGTTCCTCGTCGACCGCTACCCGCCGTTCTCGCTGCGCTAGCAGCGTCGAAGCCGTCGGGCCAGGCGGCCTTCGTGCTGGCCTGGATGACTCGCGGTTACATATGTAATGGTGCGAGTGATAGTTCGTGTGATGCTAGCAAAGAGGCGCATCACGATGTAGAGTGACGTCATGGCGATGTTCGACACGTTGAGTGCGTCTCGGCGACTACGCGAAGTCGGCTTCGAGGACGAGCAGGCTGACGCGGTGGTAGGCCTCCTCGCCGGGGATGTCTCGGAGAGCGTCGCCACGAAGAGCGATATCGAGTTGCTCAGAGCTGACACGAAGAGTGGTATCGATCTGCTCAAGGCCGACACGAAGACCGATATCGAGCGGCTCAGGGCTGACACGAAGAGTGCCATCGAGCGGCTCGGGGCTGACACGAAGAGTGATATCGAGCGGCTCAGGGCCGACACGAAAACCGATATCGAGTTGCTCAGGGCCGATACGAAGACCGATATCGAGTTGCTCAGGGCTGAGTTGCGCGCGGTCGAACAGCGCATGACCATCCGCCTCGGTGGCGTGGTCGCGGTGGCCACCGGCATCATCATCGCCGTGATGGCACTCACCGGGTAAGCGGCGGCGATCGCCCTTCCCCGTCCGCCCCGAGTCCGCCAAGCTAGCGGCGATGCCCGTCGACGACGCCACCCTCGAACGCATCGCACTCTCGCGCGCCGAGTACGAGCGGCTCGTCGGCATGCTCGACCGCGAGCCGAACGAGCTCGAGCTGGGCATGGCGGCCGCGCTGTGGTCCGAGCACTGCGGCTATAAGCACACGCGCCCGCTGTTCCGCCACTTCCCCACCACTGGCCCGCGCGTCCTCACGGAGGCCGGCGCGGAGAACGCCGGCGCCATCGACCTCGGCGACGGCTGGTGCGCCGTCTTCAAGATGGAGTCCCACAACCACCCCTCGGCGATCGAGCCCTACGAGGGCGCCGCGACCGGCGTCGGCGGCATCCTGCGTGACATCTTCGCCATGGGCATGCGGCCCGTCGCCTTGCTCGACTCGCTGCGCTTCGGCCCGCTCGACGACGCGCGCAACCGCCACCTCTTCTCAGGCGTGGTCGCCGGGATCGGGGGATACGGCAACTGCGTCGGCGTCCCGACCGTGGGCGGCGAGGTGCAGTTCGACCCCGCCTACGGCGGCAACCCGCTCGTCAACGCGATGTGCCTCGGCGTCGGGCGCGTCGAGCACCTGCTCTCCGCCTCGGCGCGCGGTGTGGGCAACCCCCTCGTGCTCGTCGGCGCCGACACCGGCCGCGACGGCATCCACGGCGCGACCTTCGCCTCGGTCGAGCTCGACGAGGCGTCCGAGGAGCGCCGCCCCGCCGTGCAGGTCGGCAACCCGTTCATGGAGAAGCTCCTGCTCGAGGCCTGCGTCGAGCTGGCCGAGCAGCACGGCGACTGGGTCGAGGGGCTACAGGACCTCGGCGCCGCCGGGCTCACGTCGAGCAGCGTCGAGGCGGCCGCACGCGCCGGGACCGGCATTGAGATCGACGTAGCGCGCGTGCCGCGTCGCGAGCAGGGCATGACGCCGGACGAGGTGATGCTGTCCGAGTCGCAGGAGCGGATGCTCGTCATCCCGAAGCGCGAGCACCTCGACGACGTGCTGGCGCTGTTCCGGCGCTGGGAGCTGCACGCCGACGTCGTCGGCGTGGTCACCGACGACGGCTACGCGACGATCCGCGACGGCGAGACCATCGCCGGGCGCATCCCCGTGGGCGTACTCACCGACCCGCCGCAGTACGAGCTGGAGACCGAGCGCCCACCGGACCTCGACACGCGCCAGGCGGAGGACCTCGACGCGCTGCCGGACTGCGTCGACCCGACGGCCGCGCTGCTCGCGTTGCTCGCCTCGCAGAACATCGCCAGCCGCCGCTGGATCTACCGCCAGTACGACCACGAGGTGCTCACGGGCACCGTCGTGCCGCCGGGCGGCGACGCCGCGCTGATCTGGCTCAAGGGCACAGACCGCGCCCTCGCCGTCGCCACCGACTGCAATGGGCGTCTCGTCGAGCTCGAGCCGCGCGTCGGCGCGGCGTGCGCGGTCGCCGAGGCGGCGCGCAACGTGGTCGCAGTCGGCGCGACGCCGGTGGCGGTGACGGACTGCCTCAACTTCGGGAACCCGGAGCGCCCGCACATCGCCTACCAGATCGAGCAGGCGATCCTCGGGCTGTCCGACGCCTGCCGTGCCTTCGGGACGCCGGTGGTCTCCGGCAACGCCTCGCTTTATAACGAGACGCCCGCGGGCGCGATCCTGCCGACGCCGACCGTCGGCATGCTCGGCCTCCTCGACGACGTCGACCGCCGCCTGACGCCCGCCATCGGCGAGGGCGACGAGTTGATCCTGCTCGGCGCGCCGCTCGCGCAGCCCGCTGCCGCCCTTGCCGGCTCCGAGTACCTCGCCTGCCACCACGGCCGCGTCGCGGGCTGCCCCGCCATCGACCTCGACCTCGAAGCGCGCGTGCAGCGCCTGGTGCTGGAGGCGAACGAGCGCGGGCTGCTGACCGCGGCCCACGACCTCGCCGACGGCGGACTCGCCGTTGCGCTCGCCGAATGTTGCCTGGCCGGCAACGTGGGCCTCGACGCGCGCGCCGCCGACCTCGGCGAGCGCGTGGACGCGGCGCTCTTCGGCGAGGCGCAGTCGCGCTTCGTCGTCGGCGTCCCGGACGCAGCGGCCCGTGACGCCCTCGCAGCCCTCGCTTCGCAGGCCGGCGTGCCCGCGACGGTGCTGGGGTCGGCGGGCGGAGCCCGGCTGCGGCTCGGGCCCGTCGACGCCTCGGTCGAGGCGTTGCGAGGGGCGTACGAGGGTGGGCTTGAGCGGGCGCTGGAGGCTCGGTAGCGGGCGCTACGAGTCGTCCTCATCGTCGGCTGGCGGTTGCCGCACGGTGATGGTGTGGAGGGTATAGACGGGCGGTCAATCCTCCGATTCGCCAACGCGGAACCAGATGATGCACTCGGGCACCCCTGCGACGTACTCCTCGGTGATCAGGTAGCTGTGCCCCGGCGTGATGAGTTGCAGGTCGATCGCGTGACTGAGACGGGATTCGATGCCGTCCCGGCGGAAGTAGAAGCGCTGCGTGGCGTCGGGTACGAACTCTTCGAGGGCTGCGTTGAAGGCAGCCGTATAACGGAATCGGCCCGCCGGGTCGGTGCTCGCCGGTCGGGAAGGTCGTCCGGGCCGCCTACCATCAGGCAGTCGCCAGTCCTCGCTCTGCCAGTTCGTGATGAGTGGGGCGCCGGTCCGAGATGTAGGCCGAGTGGTACGGGATTGTCTCGTCGTGGCGCGCGATCCGCCACGCCAAGTCGAGGTGGGACAGCAGACGTGACTGCGCCGCGTCGAGCGTGCGAAGTTCCAGCATCACACGGTCGGTGATCTCAATCTCCTGGGCAGAGAACACGGAGAGGTCCGCCACGCGCAGTGGAGCGATGCGCTTCAGCAGCAGATTGAGGTCGCGCCGCTCGATGCGCTCGACCTCGCCCACGGCCTCCATCTCCCGAAGCACCTCGCGTAACTCGCTCGGGACAGGTCCACGGTCCCCGCGCCGATACGTAGCGCCGGTGATGGCGCAGCCAAGCATCGCGAACGCCTTGAAGTCGCTGAAAAAGAGGATCTTGTTCAGTCTGGTGACGCCGAACCGGATGTCGTCCTCCGACTCCGAGGCGACATGTAGCAACAGCTCCCGGAACTTGCTCCGGTTGAACACGACTGCCTGGTCCACGGTGCCCTCCAGCTGGGATGTCCATCATGCCTGCGAACTCCCGATTCAGCCCGTGATGGCCCGCAGCGCCTTCAGAACGTAAGTTTGACATACATGCAACGCATGTTCTACCATCGGCCTGATGCGCCGGTGAGCGAGGGGGTATGCGCGGACGGCGATTGCGCTTGATCCCACGTCGTGGATAGCCTGTGGGTCACTCGCGGGT
>DAOULE010000211.1:0-3811 GCA_034420575.1 Dehalococcoidia bacterium | reverse complement strand
TACCGCAGCCGCGGCGCCAGCACCTCGCAGCTGCTCGGGCTGAACCTGGCCGAGGGGCTGCTCATCGCGGCACCGGCTGCGCTGCTCGGCCCCGTGCTCGCGAGGTTCGCGGTCGGCGCGCTCGGATACACGCCGGCGTTCTCGAGCATCACCGGCGGCGAGCCGCTCGCCGCGTCCGTCAGTGAAGACGCGTTCCTGCTCGCGGCCGGTGGAGCGATGCTGGCGCTCGCGGCCATGCTGCTGCCGACGGTCGGCGCCGTGCGCCGCGCGGTCGCCGATGCGCAGCGCGAGCAGGCGCGGCCCGCGGAGCGCGGCTGGTTCCGCCGCTACCACCTCGACCTCGCCCTGGTGGCGCTGGCCGCGCTGCTCTTCTGGCAACTCGACCGCCGCGGCGCGGTGTTCGACCCGGAGTCGGTCGGCGGCTGGCAGGCCGACCCGCTGCTGCTGCTCTCTCCCCTCGTGATGACCGCCGCGGCGGCGGCCATGGTGCTGCGGCTGTACTCGCCCCTGCTCCGCCTGGTCGCCTGGCTCCTACGCCCGCTCCGAGGGATCGCTGTCGCGCTCGGCATCGGCCGCGCCGGCCGCGACCCGGCGACGGGCGCACGCCTGCTCCTGCTCGTGCTCACCGCGATCGCCGTCGGCGCGTTCGCGGCCTCATACGCCCCGACGGTGGCCCAGTCGTTCGAGGACCGCGCCCACTACGAGTACGGCGTGGACATGCGGGCAGCGGTCGCGGAGTTCGACCTGCCCTCCGGGCACGAGGGGCTCGACCAGCTGCGCGCGACCGACGGCGTCGCGCACGCGCTCGTGGTGCATCGCGGCTCGATCGGGGTGCCGCGCGGCGGCGCGGTGGATCTCCTCGCGGTCCAGGGCGACGTCGGTGCCGCCGCGATGCTCTCGTTCCGCGAGGACTTCGCCGCGGAGGCGCCGGAGCAACTCCTCGGTCACCTCGACCTCGGCGTGCCGCTCGACGGCGGCATCGCCCTGCCGCCGGACACCGTCGCGCTCTCCATCCACGCGTACAGCCGGGAGACCCCGCGGATCGGGCGGCTCCGCGCCTCGATCCGCGATGGACACGGCGCGTACCACGACGCGACATTCAGCGCGATCGAGAGCGGGAGATGGACGGAGCTCCGGGCGGACCTGCCGCCCAACCTGTCGGCTCCGCTGACGCTCGCCAGCATCCGGTTCATGGACCGGCGCGTGCTGGTCCACGGCGACGGCGCCATCTACTTCGACGACCTCGCGGCGGTCCGCGCGAGTGGCGCGCTCGAAGTCGTCCAGGACTTCGACGACCAGTTCGGCTGGACGATGTACTCGCAGCCCGGGGCGACAGAGACGTTCGGACCGTCCGACGAGCTCTCCCGGTCGGGCTCGCGGTCGGCGCGCTGGACGTGGACGCGCGAGGTCACCGACCGCGCGCGCGTGCTGGCCCCGGAGGGCCCGGGCGTGCCGCTCAACGCCATCTTCAGCGAGCGCGCGCTCGCGCTCTTCGGCGTGCAGCCCGGCCAGCGCACCTTCGGCCTCCTCGGCGACCGCGTCGCCGTGCCGCTCATCGTGCGGTCTACGGCCGAGCTGTTCCCGACGCTCGACCCGGCGGGCGGGTTCGTGATCGTCGACTACGAGCAGTTCCGCGCCGTGGCCGGGGCGCTCGGCTCGCGCGCCCAGCAGGAGCCCACCGAGCTGTGGGTCGGCTTCGCCGACGGGGTCCCGCTCGCGACACAGGAGGCGATCGCGGACCAGGCACGCGACACCGGGTGGATGCCGTTCGTCGTCGGTGCACCGCTGCTGCTCACCGCGCGCCTCGACGAGATCGCCTCGGACCCCACGGTGCAGGCGTCGGGGAGCGGCATCCTGCTGCTCGCCTTCGCGGGCGCGATGGGGGCCGCAGTGCTCGGCTTCGTGGTCTCGCTCGCGATCACGCTCCGAGGCCGCACGCTGGAGCTCGCGGTGCTGCGCTCCCTCGGCGCGTCGAGCGGAGGTCTGCTCCGGGCGCTGGTCTTCGAGTGGGGCGTCATCCTGCTGTTCGGGACGGTGATCGGCGTGCTGCTCGGCCGCTGGATATCGCAACTCATGCTCCGGTTCCTCGAGGTCACCGAGACGGGCGACCCGGTGGTGCCCGCATTCGCGATCGAGACGGAGTGGCGGCTGCTGTCGACGGGCATCGTGGTGCTCGGCGTTGCCGCGGGGGCCACGCTCTGGACGGCATGGCGTGCGGCGCTGCGCCGCAGCGTTGCCGACTCGCTGCGCGTGACGCAGTAGCGAGCCGCAGCAGGATCGAGGAGGACGAGAGGCACGATGTCCGGACTGCGCTGGCGCTCCATCGTGACGACCGCCGTCGTGCTTGCCGCCGTGTTCGCGGGAGGCCTCGCCGCCGGCTTCCTGCTGGAGCACGAGCCCGCCCCGGACGACCGTCACATCTCGGTTGGACGAACCCTGCTACCGCCGCCCGACGAGACGTTCCTCGCCGGTGAAGTGACGGCTGTCGGCCGCGATGTCATCGAGCTGCGGACCCTGGGTGGTCCGGTTGAGCTCGAGCTGCACGCGGACGCCACCGCCGAGGAGTTGCGCCGCGTCACCGAGTCGCGCTTCGCGCCCGGCGACGCGGTCAACCTCGGTGGCGAGCAGGGCGAATTCGGCATCGTCCTCACCGGTGTGGTCGTGCTGGAGCCATCGCCTGGAGCGGAGGCGTCGCGATGAGCGCGCGGGGAGGCGGCGCGACGCCGCGCGCGCCCTGGGTGCTCGTCGCCGCCGTGACGACGGCGGCGCTCGTCGCATCGGCCCTCGCCGGTGTCGTGCTCGGGCGCTGGGCCGGGGAGCGCGCGAGCGAACCGGCGGTCATCGAGGTGGTGATCGACGACCCCGCGCTGGCAGCCGCGAACGCCGACGAGGGCTGGACGACGCGAGGCGGGTTCAGCGGCTTCGGCGGCCTCCCGGCACTCCCGGGCGAGGTGTGGAGCGCGGCGCGCGTGGTCGAGTCGGAACCCGGCAGGCTCGTGATCACCTCGGACGGTGCGACCACGGCGATCGACTACCGCTCGCCGTCACGGCTGTTCGAGATCGCCCATTCAACGGGCGCCGAGGTGGGCGACATCGTCGTCGTACGCATCGTGGACGGCGTGGCGGTGGCGATGCTGGTGGTGCCGCCGGACCTGGAGGAGGGCAGCGGGACGGGCTCCCGGTAGCACAGCTGCGCCGAGGCCCTGGTGCTACTTGAAGAGCTTGCCCAGCCCTCGCCCCGTCGCCTTGCCGGCAGCGCGTCGCGCGACGCGCCGGCCGACGCGTCCGCGTCGCACCGCGTTGATGTCGCCGAGGAGCTTCGCGAGCCAGTACAGGAAGCCGCGGGTACTGTTGATGCTCATGGCGTACCTCTGTCCGTGCCGACGATAGGAGGGCCGATTATAACTATCGCGATAGGGTCTTGTAATACTGCCGCGCGTCCACCACGATAGGTCTGCAACTCAGGACGGGCGATGGCAGCGTTCGACACACATCAGGCAGTCCGGCGGCTCACTGCCGCAGGCGTCGACGAGGAGCCCGCGGAGGCGATCGTCGAGGTCGTCGGTGATGCCTTGACGGATGTCGCGACCAAGGCCGACATCGAACTCGCCGTGGCAAAGATGACAGCAGAACTGCACCGGGCACTGCGCGTGCAGGCGGCCTGGATCGTCGGCGTGCTCGTGGGACTCGCCACCATCGCTTCGACGATCATCGCGCTGGGCATCAGTCTGTTCGGCTGAGCCGCCGCTGCTCAAGTTCTCTGGCTGTCTCGCTCTCGCTACGCGCTCACGCGGCGTCCTCGCCTACACCA
>DAOULE010000210.1:0-53436 GCA_034420575.1 Dehalococcoidia bacterium | reverse complement strand
ACGCCCGCCTCCTCGAACGCCTCGCGGCGGGCGGCGTCCTCGACGACCTCGCCGGCGTCGACGAAACCCGACGGGAAGGTCCAGCGGCCCATCATCGGCTCGTGGTTGCGGCGCACGAGCACCACGCGGCCCTCGTGCTCCACGACGACGCCGGTCGCGACCTTCGGGTTGTCGAAGCGCACGAAGCCGCACAGGGAGCAGCCCGGCTGTCCGCCCGGGCCGCGCCCGGGCTCGAGTTCGGCCGCGCACTGCGGGCAGAAGCGGTGCTCGAGGTGCTGGTGGCCGGGTCCCGGCCCGGCAGGCCCGGACGCCTCGGCCGACTCGTCGTGCGCGCCGTTCACCGGAACATCACCACCTGCCGGAACGACTCGAGGTAGCGGCCCTCCTCGTCGCGCCAGCGCTCGCGCGCGAACTCGACGAAGTCGTTGCTGTCCCCGAACTGGCTGACGTGGGCGAGCAGCGCCTCGATCTTGGTGTCGACGACCGCGGAGATGTCGACGTCGAAGTTGGCCCTGTTCGAGCCCCACAGGTACAGCTCGGCGACCTTGTGGGTCTCGAGGCCGTCCTCGAGGTGCTCGGGGAAGTTGAGGCGGTCACGGGCGGTGGGGTAGACGGCGTCGACGGTGGCGAGGCCGGTGAAGCGGTGGTCGTTGTGGTTGATGAAGCCCTGGTCGTGGATGATCGGCTCGGGGTCGTGGGTGAAGACGGCGTGCGGCCGGAACGCGCGGATCTCGCGCGTGATGTCGCCCAGCAGCTCCCGCGAATAGACCAGCTCGCCGTCCGTGTAGCCGAGGAACCCGACCGACGCGACGCCGAGCACGCGCGCGGCGTCGCGCTGCTCCTTGTCGCGCGTGGCGACGAGCGTCTCGGTGGTGAACTTCGGGTCGTCGGAGCCCTTGGAGCCGTCGGTGACGACGAGGTAACGCACCTCCCAGCCGGCCCGCGCGAGCAGGGCCGCCGCGCCGGCGGCGCCGAAGTCGGCGTCGTCGGGGTGGGCGGCGATGACCATGGCGCGCTCGAGCTCGCCGGCCTCCGGGTCGGGTGCGCCGGGCGCCTGCTCGCCGAAGAGATCCTCGAGGCTCGCGCTCACGGGTGCCGCCTTTCGATGCGTATCGCCGTAGCGCAGGGTAGCGGACGGCGTCGGCGCGCAACATGGGGCGTGAGACATGGTGTCGTGGCGGGTCACGGCGGCGGCGTGACGGCGGGTGCTTGACGGAAGGGCGTACGCCAAAGTACGTTTGTTGCGAACATACGTGCATCGCGCGGTCCGCGAGGCGGACGCGGGGTGCCGTGGGCGGCGGGCAGGCACCCGCCGGACCCTAACCGGAGGACTGCGGCGGGGGCGGCAGACCATCGGGCCGGTGAGACCAGGGCGACCCCGCAGCGGGGGACCCTCGGCGGCGCCGGACGCAGCGAGGGCAGGTGACCGGCATGGTGCAAGCAGGCGACGATCTCTCCGCGCGGCAGCGCCGCATCCTAGCGTTCCTGGACGAGTTCATGGCGGAGAAGGACTACCCGCCCTCGATCCGGGACATCCAGCAGGGTTGCGAGATCTCCTCGACGTCCGTGGTGGACTACAACCTCAAGCGCCTCGAGGAGCGCGGCTACATCCGCCGCGACCGCGAGGTCTCGCGCGGCATCGAGCTGCTGGACGGCTCGGGCCGCCGCCGCCGCGCGCCGCTGACCGTGCCGGTCCTCGGCAAGATTGCGGCCGGGAGCCCGATCCCGACCTTCCCGGAGACGCTGGGCCCCGACGTCGAGCAGATCGAGGTCACGCGCGAGCAGACGAAGGGCCGCACGCAGGCCTTCGCGCTGCGCGTCGAGGGGACCTCGATGATCGAGGACCTGATCAACGACGGCGACATCGTGATCCTCGAGCCGACCAACACCTGTGACGACGGCGAGCGCGTCGCGGTGTGGCTGAAGGACGAGAGCGAGACGACGCTCAAGCGGCTCTACCGCGAGGGCGAGCGCGTCCGCCTCCAGCCCGCGAACTCGACGATGGACCCGATCTACACCGCGGCCGACAACGTCGAGGTGCAGGGCCGGGTGCTCTCCACCCTCTCCCTCGCGGAGTAGCCCGGCACGAGAACCAACCGGACCTTCGAGACGGGGCGGCGGGCGCTTCGAGCGGCCGCCGCCTCTGCGCGTCCAAGGCGCGTCGCCGGGCTCGCCGGCGCGGCCGGCGACGCGCTCACCGCGCGGGCGGTGCTCTCGTACCCCGCGGATGCGCGGTTCGAGGACGCCGGCGAGGGCTTCGTCGTGTACCGGGCCGCGCCGCGTAGGGACGCAGCCTAGCCGTCGAACTCCGAGCGCAGGTCGCCGACGCGGTGCAGGTACTCGATGGCGCTGCGGTAGTCTTCGTGCGAGATGCGGCCACGGCCCTGCAGGTGGTTGAGCAGCACCTCCAGCGTGAGCGCCGAGTGCAGCCGCACCCCGAGTCCCTCGAGGCGTCCCGCCGCGCCTTGCTGCCGGTCCACGAGCACCATCGCGTCGCGCACCATGACGCCCGCGCTGCGCAGCCGCGTCACCGTATCGACGAGCGACCCGCCGCCCGCCGCGAGGTCGTCGACGATCAGCGCTGTCTGTCCCGGGCGGTATGCGCCCTCGATCTGCACGCGCTGTGCCGACCCCGGATCGTCGAGCGGGGACGGCGGGCGGACGTAGACAAGCGGGACGCGCATCTGCAGCGAGAGCGCGGTCGCGATGTGGAGGCCGCCGATCGGCACGCCCGCGATGAGGTCGAAGCGCTGCACGTGCGGGTTGCGCAGCGACATGCCGAGTCGCAGCTCCTCGTCCATGACCTGGACGACGCGCGCGAGCTCCTCGGGGCGCGAGATCACGAGCTTGGGGTTGATGTAGACGGGCGAGTTGCGCACGGTGCGCCCGAGCGAGAACTCGCCGAACTGGACGCTGCCGAGCCGCCACAGCAGTTCGGCCATCCACAGCCGCCCCTGCGCGCCCTGCGCGTCCGGTTCGCGCGTCATCGCCGCCGCTCCCACGCCTCGGGATTCACGAGGTGCTCCGGCTGCTCGCCGGCGAGCGAGGCGAGCAGCCCGTCGACGGCGAGGTCCGCCATGCGCTCACGCGTGGGGCCGGTGGCGCTGCCCATGTGCGGCGTGACGAGCAGGTTCGGCGCGTCGAGCAGCGGGTCGTCGGGCGGCAGCGGCTCCGGCGTGGTCACGTCGAGCGCCGCGCCGCCGATTTCCCCGCGCACGAGCGCGTCCCGCAGCGCGCTCTGGTCGACCACGCCGCCCCGCGAAGTGTTCACGAGGATGGCATGCGGCTGCATCCGCGCGAAGACCTCGGCCCCGAACATGCCCTCGGTCTCCGCGTTGAGCGGGACGTGCACCGAGACGAAGTCGGACGTGGTGAGCAGGGTGTCCAGGTCCACGCTCGCGCCGGGGAAGCCCCGCGCGCGGCGTCGGCCGTGGTAGAGCACGCGCATCCCGAACCCCTGCGCGCGCCGCGCGACGGCGGCGCCGATGCGCCCCGGCCCGACGATGCCGAGCGTCGCGCCGTGCACGGCGCTGCCGAGCATCCACGTCGGGTGCCAGGGCCCCCACGCCCCCTCGCGGACCGCGCGCTCACCCTCCGCGAGGCGGCGGGCGGCGGCGAGCAGCAGCGCGAAGGCGAGGTCGGCCGTGGTCTCGGTGAGGACGCCCGGCGTGTTGGTGACGAGCACGCCGCGCCCGGTCGCCGCCTCGACGTCGACGTTGTCGTAGCCGACGGCCATGTTCGCGACGACGCGCACGCCGGGCCGCAAGTCGAGCAGCGTGGCGTCGACGCGTTCCGTGAGCATCGTCAGCAGCCCGTCGCAGTCCGCCGCGCGCTCCACGACCTCCTCGTAGGTCGGCGGGCGGTCCAGCTCCCAGACATCGGGAGATGTCGCGGCGCGCAGGCGCTCCAGGGGGGCGCTGCCGGGCAGCGCTCGCGTGACGAAGACCCGGGCGAGGCGGTCGCGATCAACGGTCGGCACGCGGCGATTGTACCGCGCCCGATCACACTACAGGTGAAGGAGAGGCGCCCTCCGGCGAGAACGGCGCGACGAGGGGTGAGACGTCGCCGGGGTTGACCATCCGCGTGCCGCCCTCGAGGTGCAGCACGCCGACCAGCGCCGCCGTGGCAGCGTCGAGCTCGTCGTGGGTCGGACGGCGCTTGCGCGGGATGCCGCGCACCCCAACGCGGCGCAGGCCGCGCCGCAGCCCGTCGCGGTCCCGCTTGCGAGGGATGCCGAGGATGTCCTGCGCCATGCCCGGGTACACCTCGACGACCGGCAGGCCGCGCGCCCGCAGCCGCTCGCCGAGCGCGATGCCGCGCAGCGTGAGCCCGACCATCGAGGGGATGAGGGTGGGGTAGGGCCGGTAGCCCATCGCGGCGCACAGCCGGTCGACCTCGCGCATGATGCCGTGGCGCGCGCACTCGCAGGCCGGGTCGGCGCAGCACCGGCCCTCGGGCAGCGCGAGGGGCGCGTCGATCGCCACGATCACTGGCGCGAAGCGCCGCACGGCGTCCTCGATCTCCTCGTCCGTGCGCACCGTCTCGAGGAGCCGCAGCCGCCGGTCGCCGCCGAGCACGGCGAGGCCCGTCGGGTAACGGGGACCGCTGCGCAGGTCGATGCCGAGCGCGACGGGCTCGGGCGGGGAGTCGGCGCGGGGCTTTGATACACTCACCCGGCGACCTCGCAGCACCCGCCCCCGGGCTCCCGGACATGATCGGGAGCCCGTCGTCGAGAGGATAGCCCGATGGCGGTCAAGAACGAGATGGAGCCCTTCACGCGTATCGACGTGCATGAGGCCAAGGAGATGATCGACAACGGCGACGTGCAGGTTGTCGACTCGCGCGAGATGCACGAGCACGCCGACGGCCATGTGCCGGGCTCGCTCAACATCCCGCACATGGCGACGCTCGTGCGTGCCGGTGACCTCGCCACCGACCGTCCCATCCTCTTCATCTGCAAGTCCGGCCAGCGCTCCGCGGTGGCCGCCGAGTTCGCGGCCACCATGGGCCTCACCGACCTCTACAACGTCGAGGGCGGCCACGACGACTGGGCCGAGGCCGGCTACCCGATGGAGACGTAGCGCGCCCGCCTACCTCCTCTTCGACATCGACGGCACGCTCCTCGACTCCGACGGGGCGGGTCGTGGCGCACTCAACCGCGCCTTCGCCGAGGTCGCGGGTCTCGACGGCGCGATGGACGGCATCGATTTCCGGGGCCGCACCGACCGCTGGATCCTCGACGAGGTGACGCGCCGGACCGGCCTCGACGTCGACCGCGGCAGGCTGCTGCCCCGCTACTACGAGATCGTCGAGCAGGAGCTCGCGGAGCGGGACCCGCGGGCGCTGCCCGGCGTCCCTGAGCTCATCGATGCGCTCGCCGCGCGCGACGACGTGGTGCTCGGGCTAGGCACGGGCAACCTCCGCCGCGCCGCGTTCCTGAAGCTCGCCTCGATCGGCCTCGATGGCTCCTTCGCGGGCGGGGGCTTCGGCGACGACCACCTCGACCGCGTCGGCATGCTCCGCGACGGCGCACGCGAGATCGGGTGGCGCGAGGGCGACCGCCTCGCGGTGATCGGCGACACGGAGCACGACATCACGGGCGGCCGGGCCCTCGGCGCGTTCGTGCTGGCCGTCGCGACAGGCTGGACCAGCCTCGACGACCTCGCGCGCCACGAGCCGGATGCCCTGCTCGGGGACCTCACGGACCTCGATGGGGTGGTGGGGATGCTGTTGGGGGGTTAGCCCTCACTGTCGTACTGGAGCCGCTGGCGGAGGCCGTTGAGTTGATTGTGCTTGAGCAGCTTCTCGTGCTGAAGACGGCCGACGACAACTCCGGGCGCCACGCCCACCTGTGAGGAGAATGCGCGCACCTTCTGGCCGCTGTGCGGCGCCTGATCGGCGAAGGGCTCCCAGGCAGCGGGCGGAATCAGAAAGTCGGCTGCGAACTGATCCGCCTCGGCTTCGCGTTCGTCCCGCGCCATGCTGCGCGCATCGATGAAGAGGTCTCTCCGAGGGTGCTTCAGAACGTGGCAGGCCTCGTGGAAGAACGTGAACCAGAAGATGTCTGCCCATCGGTAGCGCAGATTGATCTGGATCAGGGCGCGTTCCGGTGTGAGCCAACGCGCGACACCCTGAGCGCCTGTCTTCGGGAACTCCTCGACGGCGAGGAGCGCCACACCAGCTGAAGCGCAGAGGGCCTTCATTCTCCCCCAGAAGTCCGCGGCCTCAGTCAGTCCACGGATCTCACCGAGTGCGTTGCGGAACCGAGCTTCGTCGTAGGGTTCGGTGTGCACGGCGCGCCCCTCGATCTCGCCCCCCCGTACCCACGCGTGCAGCGCGAACTCATCCGTCTTCGCCTTGGGAGAGAGGCGGAAGGCGAGTGCCTCCTGACGGCCCCCCCAGTCGGCGAAGGACTGTCGTCCGAAGAACTGGAGCACCGCTCTGACCTGGTCGGCGATCGACTCTCCCGGCTCGATCCAGCCGCGCCGGGTCATTTCTTTGACTGGGAATCGATCCAGCCATTCCGCCTGCGACTCGAGTTCTGTCTCCTCATCGAGACGCGCTCGCGTGAGTTCATACATAGACTGGAGATTCATCCATACGCGTGCAGGCGTACCGAGTACGCGTTCCAGCCCGAGCGCGGTCTCGTTGGAGATAGCCTTGTGCCCACGGATCACCTCATTGATGACCTGGACCGGACGCTCCATGCGTCGCGCGAGTTCAGTCTGGGTCATGCCATGCGCCTCGATCTCCTCACCGAGGTAGATCCCCGGGTGGATCGCGCGGTCAGGCACGCTAGCCATGGTAGTCCTCCACCCCGACGACCCAGAGCGTCCGCTCGTCGTCGCCGGGCTCCACGATCAGCCGCCACCTGCCCGTCAGCTTCGCGGCGAACTGTCCTTCCCGGTCGTGATGCAGCGGATGGAAGGCCAGGAACTGGAACCGGAAGAGGTCGTCCCATACCTCCAATCCGTGGATGAAGTTGACGCGCTCGACGTAGCGAGGTCCGACATCGGTACCCCAACGCCGGATCGCCAGCGACTCGCGTTCAAAGCAGCGTTGGAGTTGGCGGTTCCGAAACCGTACTTCCAACGCTTTCACCCTTCGGGTGAAAGTTTACCGACGACCAGTGTGGATTTCAACCCAGAGGTGATAGCGATGCCCGCTACACACCTCGCACGACGATCACCACCGCCACGAGGGCGAGACTCAGGCCGGCGACGATGAGCACGTTGCGGAGGTGGCGACCGGAGGCCCGCATCGCGCTCGCGCGCGGCGCGCCACGGCCGTCCCAGCCGAGGTCGATGAGCGTGTCCGCCGCGAGGTCACGTTCGGCGCGAGGGACGAAGATCGCGTAGACGAACGGCACGCCCACCGGGTACGCCGTCGACGTCAGGTTGAAGCGCGCCGCGTCCTCGATGTGCAGCTCGGCATCGATGCCAGCGTCCAGCAGCGCGTCGAGCCACTCGCCGGCGAGGTCACCGTCGCGCTGCGCGGTGAGCAGGACGAGGCCTCGGGCCGAGGGCTCGCTGTCGGGGGCGGGATCGGCTTCGAGGGTCACGGTCGTCCGGGCGCGTCCGCCCCGCGGAGCTACGCCGGCTGGAGCGCGCGCACCTGCACGGCGGCCGCGCCGTCGGCGGTTCCGCCGAGCGGGAACAGCGCCATGACCGCGCCGCCGTCGTACCAGGCCGGTACGTAGACGGTGCCGGGCGCCACGCCGTCGTCGAGCCGGGCCGTGATGCGCACCTCGGCGGCGCCGGCGGCGAGCACGAGGTCGTCGCCCATGCGGATGCCGAGCGGCTCGGCGTCGCGCGGGTTGATCAGCGCGTCCTCCTCGCGGTGCAGCTTGTCCGCGTCCTCCGAGTGGATCGAGGAGGCCTCCCACGAGGTGTAGAGCGAGCGGCCGGTGATGAGCCGCAGCCCGTCGCCGGCACCGTTCGCCGACGCCACGACCGGCTGGTACCGCGTGCCGCCCGCCGGCGTCTCGCCGAGCACGCGCGTCCGCGACGGGAGCAGGCCCTCGTACTGGGTGTAGCCCTCGGCCCGCTCGGCGACCTCCGCCATCACCTCCGCTGCGCTCCCGTACGCGAAGTCGCCGCCGAGCGCATTCGCGAGGGCGACGAGGATCGCGACGCCCTCGCGCTCATCGCGCCTCGGCTCGGCCGCGGGGCGCTGGCGGGTGATGCGGCGGTCGCCGGAGGTGATGGTGCCGTTCTTCGCGAAGAACGGCAGCTCGGCGAGCACGACGCCGGCGTGCTCCGCCGCCGTCGAGCGCACCGAGTCGATCACGACCAGCGCGTCGACGGCCTCGAGGGCGGCGCGCACGTCGGCGGTGCCGGGTGTGCTCAGCAGCGGGTTGTCGTCGTGGATGAGCAGCGCGCGGATCGAGCCGTCGCGTGCGGCCTCGATGATCTCGTGGAACGAGCGGCCGCCGTCGCCGGGCTCGACGCCCATGTCGGCGAGGCCGAGCGTGTTCCCGTCGGTCGGCAGGTAGTGCAGCCCCATCCCCGCGCGGTCGCCGAGGGCGGCGATGGCGAGGTTCGCGCTCGCCCGCGCCTGCTGCGCAGCGGGCTCGACGCTGAACGGGTCGGGCGCGAAGACGACCGCGAACGTGGGGCGATCCTCGCTCGCGCCGTTGTCGTCAGACGGCGGCTCGGGCTTGCGGTCCTCAAGGAGCGCACAGGCACGCGCCATGGCGTCGGCGTCGACGCCCTCGGGGGCGGCGGCCTCGCCCGCGCCGGCGTCGAGGCCGTGCGCGAGCTGCTGCACGGCGAGCGCCTCGTGGCCGGGGGCCGGCTGCAGCCAGACCTCGGCGAAGTCGACGAGCTCGCCCCAGCGCGAGGAGACGAGCACGAGCTTCGCTCCGCGCTTCACGACGGCGTCCTTGACCCGCAGGGAGATGACCTGGTGTGACTCCTCGATGTCGCCGCCCACCACGACGATCGTGTCGGCGTGCTCAATGTCGGCGTAGGTCGACACGAGGCGGTCGGAGCCGAGCGCGTCGGCGAAGACCCCTGCGACGGCGCGGTGGAGTGGCCCGCCGACGTGGTCGAGGTGAGGCGTGCCGATGACCTCGCGCGCGAGGCGGGTCAGCAGCGCGGCTTCCTCGTTCGTCGCAAGCGGCGAGCCGAGCACGGCGACGGCGTCCGCGCCGTGCTCCGTCTTGACGGCTGCAAGCGCCCTCGCGGCCTCGTCCATCGCCTCCTCGGGCGAGACGGGGAGCAGGCGGTCGCCACGGCGGGCGAGCGAGCGGCTGAGCCGCTGGCCGTCGGTGACGGCGTCGTAGTGGAAGCGGCCGCGCACACAGATCTGGTCGCGGCTGGTGGGGTTGATGCGGTCCGGCCGCACGATGACCGGTCGGCCGTCGCGCGTGCCGTAGGAGATGGTGCAGCCGACCGAGCAGCCGTTGCACGCAGAGTTCGTCCACTCATCGGCGAGCGCGACCCACTTGTTGGGCTTCTCCATCAGCGTCGCCGTCGGGCAGACGTCGATGCAGGCGCCGCAGAAGTCGCAGTTGGACTCGTGGATGGCGCCGCCGGTGCCGAAGGCGATCATCGTCGTCGGGCCCTTGCCCGAGAGGCTGATCGCACCGGTGTGGCGGAGGTCGGCGCAGGCGCGCACGCAGCGCGTGCAGATGATGCACATCTGCGGGTCGAACTCGAGGAACGGGTTGGCCCGGTCGGGCTCCGGCGGCGGGGCCTCGTAGTACGAGCGCTCCTCGCCGACCCACGGCTCCTCGAACTCACCCATGTCGATCAGCTCGGTCGAGGTCTGGAGCTCGCAGCGGTAGTTCTTGCTACACGTCAGGCAGCGGTGCGTGACCACGTCGTCGCGGAGGCAGATCTCGCCCGGCTGGCAGTGGACGCGGCGGTGGCAGGTGAGGCAGCGGTCGGGGTGATTCGCCATGATCAGCGACATCACCTGCTGGCGCGCGCGCTTCACCTCGGGCTTCTCGGTGTTGACGACCATGCCGTCGCTCACGACGGCCGTGCACGAGAGCTGTAGCGGGCCCGGTCGCCCGCCCTCGATCTCGACAATGCAGGTGCGGCAGCCGGCGTACGGCTCGAGGCCGTCGATGTAGCAGAGGTTCGTGATGCGAACGCCCTGCTCCTTGATCACCTCGACGAGTGGACGGCCCGCCTCGACCTCGATCTCGGCGCCGTTGAGCGTCATGGTCGCCACGGTGTGGAGCCTCTCCTGCGCCTAGTCGCGGTCGAGCTTGCCGGGCAGGTGCTGCGGGCCGAAGGAGCCCTCGCTGCCGGCGACGGGGAAGCGTCCGCGCGCGGTCGGCATGGCCGTGCGGAGCGGGATCTCGTCCTGGAGCTGCCCGTTGGGGTACGTCCCCTCGGTGCGCTCGAGGTACGCCTTCGCCTCGCGCGTCAGCGCGTCGCGGTCGCGGTACATGTCCTCGAAGACGTAGACGGCGTCGTCGTACCGGCCGCCGGCCTGGATGGCCTGGTAGGGGCAGGCCTCGGTGCAGAGCCCGCAGTACATGCAGATGCGGAAGTCGATCTCGTAACGGTCGACGTTGAGGGTGCCGTCCTCGCGCGGCGAGGTCTGGACGAGGATGCAGCCGTCGGGGCAGGCCTGGGCGCAGGTGGAGCAGCCGGTACAGCGCTCCTCGAACCACAGCAGGTTGGTGCGGGCGCGCACGGGCACGTCCCGCTCCTCCTCCGGGTAGGAGACGGTGATGGGCGGGCGGAAGATGTGCTTGAAGGTGACGAGCATGCCCTTGGCGATGCCCATGCCGTAGGCCACGGTACCCCCTCGCATGGTCACGGCCGGACAGTGTCCGGCACTCGCGGCGCAGCATAGCCGACGGGGGGCGTGGGGGACAGCGGAGCGAGGGGATCACGGCCGGATCGCCACCAGCAATCCGCCTGTACCATCGTCGTATGGGGCTGGCTGCGGCAGCCGGCTTGTGCGCCTCCGACGCAAGACGTACTGTGTAGCACAGGAACTGTGTAACTGTGGAGTTGTGGAACTGTGAGAAACATCACCGTCTCCGTCGACGACGAGACCTACCGCCTGGCCCGGGTCCGGGCTGCCGAGTCTGACACATCGGTGTCCGCACTCGTGCGGGACTTCCTGGAGGAGCTCGTGCACGGCGAGACTCGCAAGGAGCGCTTCGAGCGCCTCAGGCGCAAGCAGGACGAGGTCCTGGCGGAGATCCGGGCGAGCGGGCGCGGCCTGCGTGCGGAAGACATCCTGTCTCGCGACGAGCTCTACGACCGCGATGCGCGTCGGGCAGAGGCGAGGCTGTCACGCGACGAGCTCCACGACCGCGATGCGCTTCGTTGACACGAACGTCCTCCTCTACGCCCTGAGGGTCTCACCTGGAGAAGAGCTCAAGCGCGAGATCGCGCTGGATCTCCTCACGCGCGGCGATCTCATGCTCTCCATCCAGGTGCTCCAGGAGTTCTACGCGCAGGCCACACGCGTCTCGGCACCCGGTGCCTTGACCCACGAGCAGGCTGCTGGCGCGATCGAGTCACTGACTCGTTTTCCCATCCAGGACATGACCCTTGATGTGCTGCGCATGGCGCTGGCGATCCGCGAGCGCTTCGGGCTGTCGTACTGGGACGGCGCCATTCTCGCCGCCGCCCGCACCGCAGGCTGCGACATCGTGTACTCCGAGGACATGAGCCACGAGCAGGACTACGACGGTGTGCGCGTCGTCAATCCCTTCGCGGACGTAGCACCTGCAGGGTGACGGGCCTCGCACGCACCCGGCGCGGCGCTCCGCTACCCTCGACGCCATGACCGCCGACCGCTGGGCTCCCGGCACGCACATCACCGCCCGCAGCATCTGGAACGGCCGCATCTTCGCGGCCTCGTGCTTCGTCGTGATCGAGGACAGCGGGGACATGATCGTGGCCTGCACACCGCCCGGCACCGTCTGGAAGCGCCCCGTGGACCTCGACGGGAACGACATCCGGCTGCCCCACGTCGAGTGGCGGCTGCGCGACGATGTCTGGCGCGGGCGCGGCATGGTGCGCGTGTGGATGCGCGACGTGGCGCACTCCGTGCTCATCTTCCTCGGCGACGGCGATGTCGGCGGGTGGTACGTGAACATGGAGACGCCGTTCCGGCGCAACGCCATCGGCCTCGACCTCAAGGACCAGCACCTCGACATCATCCTGCCGGGCGACCTCAGCTCGGTGCGGTGGAAGGACGAGGACGAGCTCGACGAGGCCGTGGCCTTCGGCAGCATGACCGCCGACGAGGCCGCCGAGGTCCGCGCCGAGGGCGAGCGTGCCGTCGAGTGGATCCGCCGCGGCGACCACCCCGCGTTCGAGGACCGCTGGCGCACCTGGACGGTGCCCGCCGAGTGGGACGTGCCCGTGCTCGCGCCCGGCTGGGAGACCCTCCCACCCGCGATCTAGCGACCTCGGATCGCCGAACCGGGCGACGAGGGCGGACAGCGCGCGGCGACCATAGACTGGGTCGCGCGGTGGGAGTCCCGCGCATGACCGACGTGACCGAGGCGCCGGCGATGGAGTTCCGGCCGGTCACACCCGAGCGCTGGGCGGACCTCGCGACGCTCTTCGACGGGCGCGGCGGTCCCAAGTACTGCTGGTGCATGCTCTGGCGTCCGTGGCCCGCCGGCGTGGAACGCACGAACGCCACCCGGCGCGCGGAGATGGAACGCAGGGTGCTCGCCGGCACGCCCGTCGGCCTCCTCGCGTACGTCGAGGGCGAGCCGGTCGCGTGGTGCTCGGTCGCGCCGCGCGAGACGTACCGCGAGCTCGGCGGCGACGAGTACCCAGCGGGCACGAACGTCTGGGCCGTCGCCTGCTTCTTCGCCCAGCGGCCGCAGCGCGGGCGCGGCATCACCGCGCGACTGCTCGACGCCGCGTGCGCCGAGGCGGCCGCCGCCGGCGCCGACGTGATCGAGGGCTACCCGGTCGACCACGACTCGCCGAGCTACCAGTTCATGGGCATCCGCTCGACGTTCCTCGACGCCGGGTTCGAGGAGACCGGCCGCGCGGGTAAGCGCCGTCACGTCATGCGGCGGTGGCTGCGTCCGTGAAGGCCCGGCTGTGGCAGCCGGGCGATCCCATCGTCGGGCGCAACATCTGGTACGGCCGCGTCTTCACCGCCTGGAATTTCGTCGTGGTCGAGGACCGCGGCGACGTGCTCGCTGTCTGCACGCCTCCCGGCGCCGTCTGGAAGCGCCCGACGGACCTCGACGGCAACGACATCCGGCTTCCGCACGGCGAGTGGCGCCTGCGCGACGACGTGTGGTTCGGCCGCGGTATCGTGCGCGTCTTCATGGAGGGCGCGGGCCACTCGGTGCTCGTGTTCCTCGCAGACGGCGACGTGCGGCAGTGGTACGTGAACCTGGAGACGCCGATCCAGCGCACGCCGATCGGCGTCGACACATCCGACCAGCACCTCGACATCGTCCTTCCGCCCGACCTCAGCGAGGCGCGATGGAAGGACGAGGACGAGCTCGAGGAGGCGGTCGCCTACGGCAGCATGAGCGCCGCCGAGGCCGACGCCGTCCGCGCCGAGGCCGAGCGGGCGATCGCCTGGGTGCGACGCGGCGACCACCCGGCCATCGAGGACCGCTGGCGTACATGGAGGCCTCCCGCCGAGTGGGGGATACCTGTCCTCGACCCGCGGTGGGAGACACTGCCCTCTCAGATCTCGTAGACGCCGAAGTCCTCCGCCAGCTCGATCGCGCTGAACTGGCGCACCCACCCGGGGACCGCGAGCGGGTCGTAGTGCGTCACGAGCAGGCGCGTCGAGGCGTCGAGGGCGGCCCGCAGCTCGCGCAGGTCATCCCACTCCATGTGCCCGTGTCCGCTGTCGCCGCCGCACTCGGCGATGAGCATGTCGGCGCCCTCGGCGAGGCTCAGCACCGCCTCGCCGTACGCCGTGTCGCCCGAGTAGGCGACTACGCCGCCGGGGAGCCGCACGCGGAACCCGAGCGCGTCGATGCCCGGCGCGTGGTCCATCGCCACGCACTCCACCTGCACGCCGGCCCACTGGAACGACGAGCCGCCGGACTGCTCGAACCACTCGACGCGCGGGTCGTCGCGCTCGGGCAGCCGCGAGGAGTCGCCGACGATCTGGCGCAGACGGTCGTGGATGCCTCGAGGCCCGGCGAAGGCGAGCGGGCGCTCACGCCCGCCGCCCTCGTCGTGCGCGCGGCGCTCCTCCAGCAGGAACAGGTCCACGCCGCCGATGTGGTCGGAGTGCTCGTGCGAGAGCAGTACCAGGTCGACCGCCGTCGTCGGCACGTCGAGGCGGAAGAGGTGGGGGAGCGTCTGCGGCGGGCAGTCGAGCAGCACGCGCCCGTCGAGCAGGAAGCCGCTCCAGTAGGCGCCGTGGGAGAACGCGAAGCCAGAGCCGAGGCAGTCGAGGCGCATCTACTCCTCGCGAATCCTCGCGTACAGGAGCTGGTCGATGGTCTGTCCGTCCTTGGTGACGCTCTTGCGTAGCCGCCCCTCGAAGACGTACCCCGCCTTCTCCAGCACGCGCACCGACGCCGGATTCCACTCGTACACGCCCGCGTGCAGGCGGACGAGGTCGTGCTCGGCGAACGCGTACTCGGTCACGGCCTGCAACACCGCAGTCGCAATGCCGCGCCCCCAGAACGGCTCGCCCAGCCAGTACCCGATCTCGGCGGACCGCCGGTGCACGTCGCTGCCGAACGTGAGCCCGATGCCCCCGATCACCTCGTCCGGTGAGGCGATCGCGAAGTTCGACTCGGGCGTGCGCGCCATCGCGTGTTCGAGCCACTGCTGAGCGTCGGCCAGCGTGTACGGGTACGGGAAGCCGTCGCGCAGGTTGCGCCAGACGTTGCGGTTGTTCGCATACCGCGCCAGCGACTCGGCGTCCTCGGCGCGATGGCTGCGCACCTGCCACTCGCCGATGTCGATCTGCATGGCTCACCTCGGAAGTCGGGCCGACCGGAGCCGAAGTCGGTCCGGGGCGTCCTCGGCGCCCGGAGCTACCGCGCGGGCGCGGGGTCCGGGACGCCGCAGAGCCTGCGGCCCTCGTCGAGCGTGTCCGGCGTGTCGAGGTCGATGCGCACGATCGGCTCGTCGTCCATCGGCACCTGCAGCGGGGGGTGGCGCTGCAGGATGGCGCGCAGCCCCAGCTCCGCCTCGTTCGCCCCCGCCAGCTCCTCGAGCAGCGAGCCGTCGACCACCACCGGGTGGCCGCGCGTCCCGCGCAGCGAGGGCTGCACCGCCTCGGCGCCCGTCGCGCGCAGCTCGTCGACGAGGCGGTCGATGATGTCGGCGCGCGTCGGCTGGTCCACGTTCTGGATGACGACCGCCGACGGCCGCACGCGCGACGGCGCAAGCAGCGCAGTAGCCCCGGTCGCGAGCGACGTCGAGCGCCCCTGCGCCCACAGCGGGTTGAACACGCAATGCCGTCGCGCCCCGGCGGGCAACTCGCGCCGCACGTCGTCGGCGAACGCGCCGGTCACCACCACGATCTCGTCGACGAGCGAGCGCCGCAGCACGTCGAGCTCCCACGCCAGCAGACAGCCGTCGCCCCACGGCAGCAGCGGCTTGGGCGAGCCCATGCGCGTCGACGCGCCCGCGGCGAGGATGAGCGCGGCGACGCTCACGACGCGACTCCCACCTGGTCCTTGCGCCAGGTCTCGATCGCCTCGCGCACGGCGGCGGCGGCGAGCACCGAGCAGTGGATCTTCGACTTCGGCAACCCGCCGACGGCGTCGGCGTAGTCCTCGCGCGTCAGCGCGACGGCCTCGTCCAGCGTGCGCCCCGCGAGCAACTCGGTCGCCGCGGACGAGGTGCCGATGGAGGCCGGGCACCCCGAGGTCAGGAAGGAGGCGGCGGCCACGCGCTCATCCTCGATGCGCAGGAAGATGCGCATCGAGTCCCCGCACACGGGATTGGTCACGAACGCCTCGGCGTCCGGGTCCTCCATGGCGCCGGCGTTGCGCGGATGCTCGAAGTGGTCGATGAGGGCGTCGCTGTAGCCCGTGGTCCTTCGCGGCATGGGCGTATTGTCGCACGGGTTGGGGTGGGGAGGGCTAGTGTCCGAACCTCTCGCTGTAGGCGTCGGAGACACGGACGAGCGCAGCCGAGTAGTCGTGCTCCGTGCCTTCACCGTCCACCCATTCGAACGGGAACGGCTCAAGATTGGTGGCGCGGAACTGAAGGATGACGAGCTCGTCGAAGCGTGGACCAGCCTCGGCGATCAGGCGTTGCTCAGCCTTTGCTGCTTCATCCACTGGATGTGCGTACCGGCGCCCGTCAGTAACGAAAACTCGCTCACCTTCGAATGATCGATACGTTTCCGCGAAGTTGACGCCGACAACGCCTACGCTAATCGCGTTGCGCCCTCCGCGGCGAAAGTGCTCGACCTGTTTCCCGAGATCGCTAATCACTCTATCGATCTGCTTGAGCATCGCCTTCGCGAGAATCTTGACCTCGACGCCGATTTCAACCGTCGCGATCTGGCCTCGACCAACCTCAAATCCGTCCTCCGTGACGGCCTCAGCACTCGGTACGCGCCTGCCAAAGGTTCCGTCCCCCCGCCGCGCCACTCGACCGCGCGTTCGATTGGCTCGGTTCAATACGCTCGACCGCTGAGCGATCCGTTCCTTGAGATCGGACGAGGTCGCGCCATTGAGCGTGACCAAGTCCTCGAAGAGCTCAATAGCAATCGCGTCGCCGAGCGTGGACCGACGATGGTTGTACTTCTGGCCCTCAAAGGTGTTCCTGAACCGATCTAGCAGTCTGTAGCTCACGACCCTCCTACATCATGCTGTGACGACCTTGCCCGGCAACTCACTCGTCGCTAGGCGCTTGCGCGTCAGTTCCACGTAGCTGCCCTCGATATCTGCTGAAATCGAGTTGCGGCCCTGCTGCATCGCCGCCAAGGCTGTCGTGCCTGTGCCGCTGAACGGGTCAAGTACAGTGTCGCCAGCGAAGCTGAACATCCGGATGAGGCGCTCCGGGATCGCTGGCGGGTAAGGGGCGGGGTGATCGCGGCGCAATTGGCCTGAGACGTCCGACCATATCGGTCTAAAGAGCGTCGCGTACTCGTCGGTGGGAATGAAGGATCGGCGCTGCTGGTCCTCGGTCGGGCTGCGGTAGCCGCCGGGCTTGCGCAGGAACAGGATGTGCTCGATATCGTTCTTCACGATGCCGTTCGGCAGGTTCGGCTTCCCGAGGTAACGGCTTGAGTTCGATGCCTCGAGGGCGATGTTGGCTACCTTGAGCCACAGGATCGGCGTGAGGCAGTCGAACCCGATCTCTCGAGCGCGAACCTGGATATCGGCCGATAGCGGAAGCACGTGGTGCCGTCCGGCGCTCCGTCGGGACAGACAGATGTCGCCGACGACACAAGCGACGCGACCACCCGGGACGAGCACCCGGAGACACTCCGCCCACACCTTGTCCAGTTCCTCCAGGAAGGCGTCGTAGTCGGGGATGTTGCCCAGTTGCCCTTCGCCTACGGGATACTCCTTGAGCATCCCGTAGGGGGGGCTGGTGCAGACGAGATGCACTGAGTTGTCCTCGATCCAGTCGAGGTTCCTCGCGTCGCCAACGCGAACTTCGTGCTGCGTTGCGAGTGGCTCCGGCGGATGCGATCCGGCCGTTCCGTTGATTCGGTACTCCGCCTGGATCTCCCTCGTCAGAGTCGCGGTTTCGCCTACCACGTATGTCCTCCCGTTGGTGCGACTATATGCTTACGCGCTTGTGCTGTCGAACCTTATTCTCTCGTCCCTCGGGAGAGAACGTGCGTTCTGACGACGACCCTAGCAGATCACGCCAACAGTTGCACTAGTCACCCACGCCCCGCAAACACGTCACCCCGTCCAGCTCCACCCCTCGCCCCATCACCACCACCCGCACCCTCCCCAGCCCCGCCGGGTCCAGCAGCGTCTCCGACGCCGCGCGCGCGGTGGCGTAGGCGGCGAGGTCGTCGGGGGCGCGGGTGCGGGCGGCGTCGAGCTGGTCGCCGATGCCGAGCGCGATGAGGGCCTCGGTCTGGGAGACGGGGGGCGCGGAGGCGAAGCCGGACTCGGCGGCGGCGGTGAGCGAGGTGAGGTCGACGTGGGCGGTGAGGTCTGTGCGGCCGGGGTGGGCGAGGGGGTCGGGCTGCGGGCTGTGGTCGCGGAACGCCATGAGGGTGCCCATCCGCCGCCAGGGGGCGTAAAGGCGCTCCGCCTCGTAGCCGTAGTCGATGGTGACGATGTAGCCGCGGCGCACACGCGCCGAGAGCGCGCGCATGGCGTCGACGGCGGCGAGCGAGACCTCGGCGCGGCAGCCCTCGCCGGGCTCGAGGCCGAGCCGCGCGAAGTAGGTGGCGAGGTCGGGGGTGCTCGCCTCGCCGAGCTCGAGGGCGAGCCCGCCATCGCCGCGCACGACGTGCCACTCGCGCAGCTCGTCGCCGCGACGCTCGACGAGGTGGACGGGGAAGGCGTCGAACAGCTCGTTGCTGATGACGACGCCCTCGATCTGGCCGGGCTCGGCGAGCCAGTCGGCGAAGAGCGCGGCGCGCACGTCGTGGCCGCGGGCGGCGAGGGCGGCGCGCTGCTCCTCGACGCGTCGAGGGTGGCCGTCGAGGACCGTGACGCGCGCGGCGGCATGGCACTCCGGCGCGCGGGCGCGCAGCCAGTCGAGCATCGAGGCCATGAACACGCCCGAGCCGGCGCCCGGCTCGACGAGGTCGAAGGCGGGCGGCGAACCGAGGCGCTCCCAGCACTCGGCGACCTGGCGCGCCCAGAGGTATCCGAAGACGGGGTGCACCTCGGGCGAGGTCTCGTAGTCGCCGTCCCGCCCCCACGCGAGGCCGGGCCGGGCGTAGTAACCGTGCTCCGGGTGACCGAGCGCGAGCTCCATGAAGCGCGCGAAGGTGATGCGGCCGCCGGCCGCGGCAATCTCGGCGTCGATGATGGGAGCGAGCGGCGTCGCCGCCTGCGCGAGGGCGAAGTCGTCGGAAGCCGGCCGGGCACTCATGGCGCCATCGTAGCGGCGGGCGGGGTCTGGGGGAGGGGGACGCTAGACGGCGTCGAGGTAGGCGCGCGGGCGCACCGCGACGTCGGGCGCGCCATCCAGGATGCCGCCGTCGAGGGTCACGAGGGGCACGCCCAGCGTCCGGGCGAGCGCGACGAACTCCGCGTCGTACGCGCTCAGGCCACACTCCATCGCGATGTCGAGCACCTGTGCGGAGTCGACGGGTCTGACTCGGTTGCCGAGTATTCTCGCTGCATATTCGAACGAAGCCCTGGCCTGATCCATCGTGAGGTCTCCGCGACGCATAGACCCGAGGAGTACGTTCCGCAACTCGCTCAGCAAGATGGTGGGGCTGGTCCAGTCGCTGTCGTACGCGTAGAGCGCAGCGGCATTCTCGGTGGCCGGACCGCCGGCCACCATGCCGACCATGACGTTCGTGTCGACGACGATCACGGCCGTCCGGCGTTCTTCAACTCCGTGATCGTCTCATTATCGAGGTCGAGCGGGCCGACTTCGCGACGGTGCCGTTCAATGTTCGCGAGGAGCTCCGCGCGGTCTGCCGGCATGGGACGCACCGAGGTGCTCAGTCGCGCCAGGATCTCGCCGTTGAGGCTGCGGTGGTTATGTTCCGCGGCCGACTTGAGAGCCGCATGGACATCGTCTGGGATGCCGCGCACAGTGAGATTAGGCATGCTCATCTTCCCATTCGTGATACCGGAATGACACCAGAACAGTGTACCGCGACTCGGAGCCAGGCGCGAGGCTTAGCCGGTCGCGTCCTCCGCGAGGAGGCCCATCACCTGCACGGTGATGCGGCGGCGCTGCTGGCCCTCCGGGCGCAGCGGCGGGTTGTCGAGCTCCACCAGGAAGATGCTCTGCCACATCCCCATCTGGATCGCCCCCTCGACGATGGGCAGCGTCTCGCTGGCGCCCAGGAAGAGGTGCTGGCAATGCGAGTGGCCGTTTTCGGGCTCGTTCTCCGCCATGTTGACCGTGCGTATCGTGAAGTCGTTGTGCTCGTAGTAGTCGTCGGCGGGGGCGATGCGCTGCAGCAGCCGCGCCATGTCCCGGAGCAGCAGCGGTTCGTGCTCCTGCACGACCACCGCCGCCGTCGTGTGCGCCGAGGAGACGAGCACCTGCCCGATGGCGACGCCCGACCGCTCGACCACGCCGCGGACGTCGTCGCTGACGTCGATGAACTCGCACGGGTGAGTGGTGGCGTACTCGAGGCGCTCGGAGAACACGGTGAACCGCGCCGCGGGCGCGGTGGCCGTGTACAGGGATTCGACGGTGGCGCGCTGTGGCTCCTGCGTCATCGGGACCCCTCGGCGAGACGGGCGGGACTGCGCATGCCGCCCGTTATGACCGCCGTTGCGATGTTAGCAGCCGAGCCCGGGGGCGGCCATGCGTACCGGGACGCGGTATCACGATGCCTCGGCCCCGGCATGGCGCCGCAGCGACCGCACGATGTCGGAGATCGTCGCCGCATCGCGCGCACCCGGCCGGTACTCGAGGTACGTCTCGAGGTCGGCCAGCGCCTCGGGATAGCGCCCGAGGCGCTCGCGCAGCCGGCCACGGTCGCGCATCTCGTCCAGGTCCCACGGTGCGAGCACGAGCAGGAGCTCGATGGCACGCTCCGCCTGCGCTTCGTCGCCGCGGCGCAGCGCGGTGGCCTTGAGGTTGTAGAGCAGCCGCTGCAGCAGCTGCCGCGGGGTGGCGGGATCCAGGAAGTGGTCGCGGAACGGCGTGGCGCTGCCATAGATCGACCGCACGATGCGCTCGCAGTCCGCGACCGTGAGCAGGGCGCCGCCCCGGAACACGTCGACGAACAGCGTCTCCTCGTCCGGGCGGGCGACGTTGCGCACGATCACGTGGCCGGGCATCCCGACGCCACGCATGTCGAGGCCGGCGGCGCGACAGACCTCGACGTAGACGATGGCGAGGGTGATCGGGATACCGGTGCTGCGCTCCATGACCTGGTCGAGGAGCAGGTTGCGAGGGTCGGAGTAGTCCTCCTCGTTGCCGGTGAAGCCGAGTTCGCCGAACAACAGCTCGTTCGCGGCCTCCACCTGCGCCAGCGGCTCGGCGGCGGGATGCACGCGCGCCTCGAGGCTCTGTCCCCATGCGCGGAGCTGCTCCTCGTACCCCTCGATGTCCAGGTCCGGGCGTTCACCCTGCGCGACGACGAGTGCGGCGCGGGCGAGCGGTACGTCCCGTCCACGTTCGCCGATGGTGGTGCGGAATCGCTCGGTCAGTTGAGGCAGTGCTTCATCGCGAGTCTCGGTCATGCGACGGCGAATCCCTCGACCCGCCACAGCTTCACGAACAGCAGGGCCACGAGCACGGCCACGCCGACCATGGGGGCCTGCGGGGCATCGAGCACGTAGGCGATCGGCAGCACGGACAGCAGGCCGGTCAGGCCTGCGAGTCGTCTCGTCGCGCCGAGGCGCCACAGCACGAACGCCAGCACTGCCGCGATGAGGCCCGGGGCCGGCAGCAGCGCGAGCAGCGCGCCCACGGTGGCGCCGGTGCCATTCCCGCCGTGCAGGCGCAAGAAGATCGACCAGTCGTGGCCGGCGACGGCCATCATGCCGGCGAGGATCGCCTCGATATCGCCGAGGCCAGCCCAGTAGGCCAGGCCGACGGCGGCGGCGCCCTTCCCGACGTCCAGCGCCCCCACCACGATCGCCGGCTTCCACCCGACGTGGTCGCGGACGTTCATCGTGCCGGGGTTCCCGGAACCGATGCGGCGGATGTCCTCGCCCGCTACGAGGCGGACGATGACGTACGAACTGGGGACCGAGCCGAGGAGGTACGCGCCGAGGAGCACGAGGAACAGCGTGCCGGAGGGTTCCACGTCGTCCTCCGTTCGGCGTCCGCCCGCACCGGTTGTAGCCGGAGGCCACAACGGTGCTGGTACACCGAGGATACCTCACCCTCGCGTTAGCCGGACAGGAGCCCGCTCGAGGGGCCGCCCCAGGCGGGTCAGTCGCGGAACGGCGTGAAGCCCCCGGGGGCGTCGGCTCCCGGCTCCCCGGGGGGCGCGGGGGGTGGGCTGTGCTCGGCCGTCGTCAGGATCGTGCGTGATCTGGCAGCCGGGTCGAACGACGGCGATGCGTCGCCGGCCGTCTCGTCGCCGGGGGGCCGGAGTTCGCGCCCGAGCGCGGATACCGCGAAGTTGACGGCGAACGCGGCGAACCAGCCGGGGATGTGGAGGTACGACCACGGACGGTCGCGCACGCGCATCGCGGCGATGATGCCGGGCACGATCTCCTGGGGCCGCAGCGAGGAGGCGTCGAGCTTCACTTCGAGGGGCTCGCCGCGCAGCTGGCGCTGCCTGAGGTCCATCGCGACGCGGCCCGCGACCGCGCCGAGCACAGCGTACACCATGACCATGATTGCCCTGCGCAGGCTGCGGATCATCGGCTGGACGTTCCTCGCCACGGGGTCTGCGTTGCCATGAAAGCACCGTAGGGCGCGGCGGCGGCGGCGGTCAAATCCAGCCCGCGCGCGACTACCGGCACAGGTCCGAGATCTGGTGCGAGGGGTTGGCGAACCCGTAGTCCCAGATCCGGGCGTAGCGCTGCGCCTGGGGCCGCAGGTAGTCCTCGGCAGCCGTGCATGCCACCGCGGGCGCGATCTCACCCTCAATGCCGGCCTCGAAGATCGATGCGACCTGGCCGTGGAGCGAGGAGGCGAAGCCTCCAGCCGCGCGCGAGAAGAGCGCGAGCGCCCCGTCGTTGTCGCCTGTGCGGACGGCGGCGAGGCCGGCGCGCACGAGGGCGTATGGCACGAGCTCGCGGCGTCCCGAACCTTCGCCCGCCTCGACGCGCCAGTCGACCAGCGAGGTGTCCTCGACCGCGGCCTCGTACTGGGCACGCGCAGCCTCGTAGTTCCCGGCCTCGAAGGTCTCGTCGGCGTCGACGATGGCGTGAAAGAGGTACCGCGGAGGATCGGGGTGGTCGCTGTCGAAGAACTTCAGGCCGGCCCAGTTGAGCACGGTCTCGACATCGCGCCGCGGACCGGCGTCGGGGTCCGGCGTGTACGCGTAACGAAGGATCACGTCCTGCAGCCCGTCACCCGTCACGTCCTCGACCCGCACCGAATCGAGGTCCGCCAGGTCGAGCTGCGCCGGTGCGAGGTCGCCGAAGTCGCCGGGATGGGAGCTCGCGATGAGCAGGCGGCCTCCGCACGCCGTGGCGCTGCAGACGCGCGCCGAGATGACAAGCTCCGGGAAGCGGTCGCCGGTCAGGTCCGCGACCGCCTCGATCACGACGTCCTCGAGGACCGCGTTGGCGAGCAGCCGCGCCGAGGAGAAGAGACGAAACTGCTCGTCCGCGCCCTGGAAGAACCAGACGTCGCCGGGATTGACGCCCTCGGTCGTGGCGTTGACGGCGAACGCGTACTCGGCGGAGCCGTCGCCGTCGGTGTCGGCGAACACGCAGCGCTCTCCCAGCACGGGCGCCAGCTCCCAGGCCGCGACGAGGCCGGGCAGGCAGCCGGCGATGTCGGCGCTGCCGCCGGCGAGGTAACTGGAGACTGGCACGCCGCCTTTGAGCAGATCCTCGGGGCGCTCCGGCACGCTGCCCGAGGGCATCGGAGTCGCGCTCGGGGTCACGGCGGTCGGCGGCAGCGGCGACGCCGGCCCGCCGTCGGTGGCCACGGTGGGCTCGGGTGTGGGGGTCTTCGTGAGCGCGACGATCCGCACATCGCCGCCGTCTCCGCACGCAGCGGCAACGAAGATCGCGATACCCGGAAGGGTCGCAACGAGGAGAGCGCGGCCGGTGTGGAAAACTGAATTGAACACGTGTATTGACTTATTAGCTGATTCTTGCTTGAATGCGTCCACCCTGGACGGGGTCGGCGGGGGGTTGCCGCGTGGGCGTTGTTGATCCGCTGCAGGAGGGGCGCAAGCTCGTCGCCGAGGCGATCGGCGCGTTCGCCCTCATCTTCATCGGCGCGGGCGCCATCATCGTCACCGGCGGCGCAAACCTCGTCGCCATTGCCATTGCACACGGGCTTGCCATCGCGCTCATGGTCTCCGCCGTCGGGCACGTCTCGGGTGGGCTCTTCAACCCGGCACTCACGATCGGGCTCTGGGCCACGCGCCGCATCGCCACGCTCTCCGGGATCCTCTACATCATCGCGCAGTTGGTCGGCGCCGTCGTGGCCGCGCTCGCCCTCACCGCGCTCTTCCCCGACGTGATGCGCGAGGCGACCACGCTCGGCACGCCGTCGCTCTCGCCCGCCGTCGACTTCGTGCAGGCCGTGGGCATCGAGGCCATCGCGACGTTCTTCCTGATGATCGCCGTCTTCGGCACGGCGCTCGACCCGCGCGGGCCGAACATCGGCGGCTTCGGGATCGGGCTCATCCTCACCATGGACATTCTCGCCGTGGGCGCGCTCACCGGCGCCGCGATGAACCCTGCCCGCGCGTTCGGCCCGGCGCTGCTGAGCGGCGCCTGGGATGACCACCTGGTGTGGTGGATCGGCCCGATCATCGGGGCCGTGCTCGCCGCCATCGTCTACCACTACGTGCTCGCCGACGAGCAGGCCGCGCCGGTCGGCGTGCCCTGACGCGTTGTGGAAGAGAGGAAGCAGCGCTACGCCCGAGAGGTAGCGCACCAACTCAGAAGCCAACATCTGCCGCGAATCTAATCACCCCCGCCGCACGGCAGATGTCGGTGAGAAGGCGGGCCTTCGGGCCCGCCTTCGCCTTGCCCGCACCATGAGCCCTCGACATCTCGCGATCGCTCGCGATGGACCGAGGCGCCTCAGCGCTGCCCCGTCGAGCCGTGACCGCGCGCGCCGCGCGAGGTCTCGTCCAGTGCTTCGACGACCTCGAGGTCGACGGGCGCGAGGCGCGCTACCACGAGCTGCGCGATGCGGTCCCCGTGCTCGATGACGTAGCGGCCGGGATCGGGCAGGCAGTAGAGCGTCACGAAGATCTCGCCGCGGTAGTCCGCGTCGATGGTCCCGAACGTGGCGAGGACGCCCCGCAGCGCGAGGCCGGAGCGCGGCCGGACCTGCACGTCGAGGCCCGCCGGCGCTGCAATCGCGATGCCCGTCGGCACGCGCGCCGGGCGCGTGCCGATCTCCATGGAGCCGCCGCCGAGCTCGGCGTGCAGGTCGTAGCCGCTGGCGTGGGCGCTCTGGCGCTCGGGCAGGCGCGCGCCGGGCCGCAGCAACTGCACGGCGAGGCGCTCGTGATCACTCACGGCGCTGCACCTGGACGAGGAACGATGGCGGAGGCGGCGGCTAGGTGGCCGCGGCCTCGCGTGCACGCGTGAGGCCCCGACCCTGCTTGGGCGTGAGGACCTCGACGGGGTAGACGCGCTTCTTGAGCATCTCGCGCGGCGGGTCGATGAAGATCGAGCCCCAACCGCAGGACTGCTCGCAGAGTCGGCAGCCGGTGCACTTCTTCTCGTCGACGGTCGCGACGCCGAAGAAGTCGTGGCTGTTGGGCGAGTCCGTGAGGGACAGCGCGTCGAAGGGGCAGACGTGGATGCAGAGCTCGCAGCCGGAGCCGATGCAGTTGTCCTCCACGACCTTCGCCAGCGGCAGTTCACGCCGGGGGAAGGTGCGGCAGACGTCGCCGAGGTCATCGAGGATCGACTCGGGCGGGCAGACCGCGCCGCAGGCGCCGCAGTCGATGCAGAGCTCGGGGTCGATCACGTGCAGGGAGTCGCGGACGCCGGTGATGGCGTTGACCGGGCACTTCTTGGTGCACGCGGTGCAGCCGATGCACGTCTCGATGATGGAGTAGGACACGGCTTCGCTCCTCGGAGACTTCGTCCGGTGGAATCTAACATCGGCCCCGTGCGCCAGCAAGGAGACGCGCGGGGCTCCGCGCGGCGAACGGCTGCTACGATGCCTCCATGAAGTGGAGCTCGCTGCACATCCACCCCTCGCGGCTGCGCACGGCGCCCGCCGTCCGCGCCATTGAGCGCGGCGACGACCGCACCACGTTCGCAGTCGACGGCCTCGTGTGCGGCCTCTGCGCCGCCCGCACCCGCACCGCACTCGCGGGCGTCGAGGGGGTGCACAGCGTCGAGGTCGACCTCGAACGCGGCGTCGCCGTGGTGGAGCACGAGGGTGACCTGCCGCGCCCGGCGGTGCTGCAGGACGCGCTCGACCGCACCGTGATCGCGCTCCCCGTTCGCAGGCTCATCGACCGCCTCACGCACCTCGGCGGGCGTCGACGCGAGCACGAGGCGGCCTGATGGCGGGGCCCATCGTCATCGGCGCGCACTGCTCGGCCTCGGGCGGGCTGTGGACCGCCGCCGAGCGCGCGATCGCCATCGAGGCGGAGGCCGTGCAGCTCTTCGGCAGCTCGCCACGCGCGTGGCGGCAGACGCAGCACAAGCCCGAGGCGTTCGAGCGCTTCCGCGCCGCCAGCGCCGAGGCCGGCCTCGCGCCTGCGTGGCTGCACGGCAGCTACCTCGTCAACCTCGCCGCAGAGAGCGAGCAGCAGTACGAGCGCTCGATAGACTCAGTACTCAACGCGCTGACCGTCGCGCACGAGGCGGGCGCGGCGGGCCTCGTACTCCACACCGGCTCACACCGCGAAGCCGGCCTCGAGGCGGTACTGCCGCGCGTGCTCACTGCCATCGAGCGCATCCTCGATGATTCGCCCGGCGACACGACACTCGCCCTCGAGACCTCGGCGGGGCAGGGCGGCACGATCGGCTCGTTCGCCGACCTCGGGGTCATCCTCCGCGAGACGCGCTCACCGCGCCTCCAGGTCTGCGTGGACACCTGCCACGTCTTCGCGGCGGGTCACGACCTGCGCACGCCCGAGGGCGTCACGGAGATGGTCGAGCTCTTCGACGAGGAGATCGGGCTGGAGTGCCTCGCCGTCGCGCACGCCAACGACTCGAAGGGCGAGCTCGGCGGGAACCTCGACCGCCACGAGAACATCGGCGACGGGCAGATCGGCTACGACGGCTTCCGGGCCGTGCTGGGGTCGATGGCGTTCGCCGGCAAGACGTTCCTGCTCGAGGTGCCGGGCATCGAGAACGACGGGCCGGACCTCGAGAACGTGCACCGGCTGAAGGCGATCCGCGACGAGGTTGCCGCGTCCGTGCAGCACCCGGACGCGGTCGGCTCCTAGGAGGGGCGCACGTCCCGGGGCTGGTTCGCGAGCGCGCGGAACTCGTCCTCCCAGTGCAGGATCTCGACGAGCAGGTGCGAGGTGACGCCCCAGCGCTCACCCACGGGCGCGCCCTCCGCCTCGAGGCGCACGAGCAGGCGGTCGGCCATGGTGCGGTGGTCCATGGCGGCGTCGTTGTGCTCGTTGCGGAGGATCACCTCGAACTCGAAGATCGCGTCGATCATCTCGGCGGAGACGAAGCCGCCGAACTCGTCGGTGAGCTGCTCGGCGATCCAGTTCGCGCACTCCTCCGCGAGGCTCTCCTCCATGGCCACCCCGAGGTTGTCCTCGGGCGCCTCGTTCGCGTCGCTCGTCATCTGGCTACTCCGTCGTTCCACCCTGCTCCGCGAGCCAGGGCCCCCAACCGCCGAGCCGCTCGGCGGCGATGCGCACGAGCAGCCGCGGCGCGTCGGCTACCCGAAATCGTTCCAGCAGTTGCTGCTCGCCCGGCGCGGTGAAGCGCCGGCCGAGCTGCTCGATGTGCTCCTCGGCGCCGGCCTCGGTCATGGCCGTCACGCGGCCGTGCACGAGCAGGTAGGACAGCTCGTTGTCGCGGTCCTGGACACTCACCAGCACGCGCGGGTCGCGGCGCATGTTGCGGACCTTCACGCGGCCGTCGACGGTGTTGCACAGCAACTCGTCGCCCTCCACGTCGAACCACAGCATCGAGGTCTGCGGCGAGCCGTCGGGGTTCCTCGTGACGAGGTGGCCGTAGGCGCGGTCCTCGAGGAGCCTGCGGGCAGACGGCGGGATCGCGATCATGGCGGTCCTCTGTGCTGGCGCGACACGGGGCGGCGCTCGTCCGGCGCGATCATACCGAGGGCGACCGTTGCGCCAACCTTACGTTGACGGCAGGTTTGGCCGAACCTACCCTTGATCTCCCCACCCACGGGGTTTGCCGTGCCGCCCGGACCGATACGGTTGTGCGGAGCCGGCCAGCGCGCACGGACGCGCGGGAGCGCCCATGACTGCTCGCCCGGTCACCACCGACGACGCCGAGCGCCACGCGCCCGCACGTCCGAACGGCGCCTCCTCGAACGGCGCGCCACCGGCGGCATCGGGCGGACACTCGTCGAACGGCGCACCTCCGGGGCGCCCCGGTGGTGGGCACGGCGGCGGCCCGCCGGGCGGCCCGGGCGGACAGCGGCCGTCCCTGCGACGCACGTTCACCGCGTTCAAGTACCCGAAGTACCGCCTGCTCTGGATCTCGATGGCCGTCGGCATGACGGGCATGCAGATGCAGATGATCGCGCAGGGCCTGCTCGCCTACGAGCTGTCCGGGACGTTCACCGCCGTCGGCGTGCTCGCGATGGCGTGGGGCGTGCCCCAGTTCTTCTTCGCGCTCCCCGGCGGCGCCATCGCCGACCGCATGGACAAGCGCACGATCCTGCTCGTCACGCAGGTCGGGGTGACGGCGCAGGCGATCGTCATCGGCATCGCCATCACCACCGGCGTGATCACGCTGCCGATGCTGTTCATCATCGGCGTGTTCCTCGGCGCGACGTTCTCGTTCAACATGCCCGCCCGCCAGGCGTTTATCCCCGAGGTGGTCCCGCGCGAGCAGATGATGAACGCCATCGCGCTCAACAACACCGCGATGAACGCCACGCGCATCTTCTCGCCGCTCGCCGCGGGGCTCTTCATCTCGTGGTGGGGCTTCGACGTGTGCTACTACATCACCGGCGCGATGTACGGCATCGGCTGGCTCAGCGTCGTCCTGCTCCCGCGCAGCACCGCCCACCTCAACCGCGAGAAGCGCGGGATGTTCGACGACATCGCGATCGGGCTGCGCTACGTGCGCGACACGCGCGCGCTGCGCGTGCTGATGTTTATGGCGTTCGTGCCGATCCTGCTCGGCATCCCCTACGTCACGATCCTTCCCGCCTTCGCCCGCTCCAGCCTCGGGCAGGGCGAGATGGGGTTCAGCGTGCTCGTCGGGCTCTCGGCGGTGGGGGCGCTGCTCGGCTCGCTCACGATCGCGACGCTCAACCCGAAGTCGAAGCTGCCGCTGATCCAGAGCTTCCTCGGCGCGGGCTGGGGCGCGGGGCTCGTGATGCTCGGGCTCGGCTCGGCGATGTTCGGCTTCGCCGGGGCGCTGGTGGCGATGCTCCTGCTGGGCGTCTTCCAGATGGGCTACATGGCGCTCAACAACTCGATGCTCATGATGACCGCCGCGCCCGAGTACCACGGGCGCGTGATGAGCCTCTACATGCTCACGTTCGGCATCTTCCCGCTCATGGGCGGACCGCTCGGCGTGCTCGGCGACGCAATCGGCGGCTTCGCGACCTTCACCGCCCTCGGCGTCGCGCTCATCGGCTTCATCGTGGTGATGGCGCTCGTCGGCGGCCAGCGCATCTCGATGACCGCCGTCCGGCGCGCGAACGCATCGCACGAGGGCATCGCGGAGGCCGACGCAGAGGCGGCGGAAGCCGCCGCCTAACCGACCCTGACCGCTGGGCTCGCGCTACGCCGGCTCGAAGACGAGCTGCAGCTCCATCAGGCCGAAGTCCTCGATCGAGACCACGATGAACGCGCTCGGCGTGTCCATCCCGTAGTCCGCGAATACGATCTCGATCGACCCGACGACCACGACAAAGCCGCCCGTGCGCTGGCCCTCCAGCGGGATCGTGACCTCGTTCGTGACACCGTGGATGGTGAGCTCGCCCACGGCGTCGACGGCGATCATGTCGCCCTCGGCGGGCACGGCGTCGAGCGCGATCGGCTGCGTCAGCGAGAACGAAGCAGTCGGGTAGTCGTTGATCTCGAGGCCCTGCGAGCCGAGCGCGCGGTCGCGGCGCGAGTCGTCGCTGACGAGGCGGGTGAGGTCGGCCTCGATCTCCACGCTCGTGATGGCGGCGCCGTCGAAGGTCAGGGAGCCGGTGACGCCCCGCGTGCGGCCCACGGCGGTGAAGGTGCCCACGGTGGCCAGCTCCTCGTTCACGCGGTAGCCGACGAAGGAATCGCCCTCGGCGGAGATGACCCACTCGCCGGTGGGGTCGTCTGGCCAGGTCGCGGCCGGTTCTTCGGTGGCGGTGGCCGTCGCCGTGGGCGTCGAGGTAGCGGTCCCGGTCGCCGTGGCGGTGGCCGTCGCAGTCGCAGTCGCGGTTGCAGTCGCCGTCGCGGTCGTGGTGACAGCGGGTGTGGGCGTCGAGGTCTGCTGCACGGAGCTGACGGCGGTCTCGAGCGTGGGCGGCGGGGGTGCGTCGTCGCGCAGGACGAAGTACCAGGCCCCGACGGCGACGATCGCAATCGCAGCCACCGCCAGGATCGCGATGCGTGTGCGTGGCTGACTGAGCATGGACGCCTCCCCGGCCGGTCGGGCGCGACCCTCGGCCGCGCGCACCCGATCAGGGTACCGACTGGCGGGCTAACGCGACCGTAAACGTGGCGCGGACGGCGTTACAGAAGCGGATCGCGGGATCGGGGCGGATGCGACCCTAGTACTGCTCGGCCGGCTCGCCCACCTGCTCCAGCTCGATGATCTCGAAGTCGCCGTCGTCGAGGTCACCGAGGCCGCGCGCGCTGCCGCCGTTGGCGGTGCGAGCACGCTCGTACAGCTCGAAGAGCGTGCGCTTGTGCGGACGCTTCGCGCCCAGCGGGCACTCCTCCCACGCCTCGTAGTCCTCGTCGCAGTAGCCGAGGCGGAACTCGCCGCACTTCGGCTGGATGTAGCGCGCCAGCTCGGGGAAGGCGCGCTTCAGCTCGGCGCGCATCATCGCGACGACCTTGCGGAACTCCCACTGCGCGCGCGTGCACAGCCGCAGGTCGGCGATGTGCAGCAGCTCGAGGTAGTTGACGGACACCTTGAAGTTCGTGTTCGTCGCGTTCGGGAGCAGGAAGCGGGCGTCCTCGGCGGGCACGCCGGAGTCGACGAGCTCGAGGTAGGCGTTCCCGGCCGCCTCGATGGCCTGCTCAAAGGCCTCTGCCTTGCCGGCGCGGCGGATGCTCTCCGGCGTGGTGAACGGGAACGTGCCGTCCTTGTAGGTGACGTAGCGCTGCGACTGCTGTTCGAACGAGATGCCGATGTGGTGCCGCACGAACTGGTGCGAGAACGCGCGGCTCACGCCGGAGATGCCGAACTCGAACCAGATCTGCTGGAGCGGCGAGGCGTGCCCGGTCCCCAGCCGCACGTCGATGAACTCCTGCATCTGCTCGCGCGAGATGCGCCCGTCGGTGATGCGCGCCTCGATCTGGGCGGGCGTCAGCGCCGAGTAGCAGACGCGGAACGCCGTGTAGAGCGTGCGCAGCGGATCCTGCGTGTGGTCGAGCAACGTGACTTCGATGGCCATGGTGTACCCCCGGGCGGCGGGCACAACGAGCCGGGGAGTCCCGCCGAGCCGATTATATGCTCAACCGCCTGTGCGCGTCGACGGATGGGGAGAGCTGGGCAAAGAATGTACGGGCGCTAGAGATCCGGAGGCTCGCGCGATCCGGTGATCCGGGCCTCGTAGAGCATCTTGATCAACTCATCGGGGTCGTGCTGGCCGATCCAGCCGCCCGCCCCGGCGCGCATTGCCTCGGGGTCACGCTTCGGCGACGGGCGATCCTCGACGGTCAGGAGCACTTCCTGGTCCTCGGCGAGGTCGACTTCGTCGAGCGGCTCGAAGACGCCCTTCGAGTAGCGCGCCCGCACGCTCCTCAGCACCATGACCGGCACCTCCGCTACGGCTCCATCATCGCACAGCGGCGTTCGACGGGAGTGCGACCACGCGTGAGTCGGCCAGGCACGCCTCGCACGTCTGCTCACTCAGCCGCTGCTCGGCAGCGAGCGACTCGATGAGCCAGCGGTCGGGATGCGGCTCGCCGGGCACTCGCAGCGCGAGGTTGCTCCGCGCAGCTGCGACGCCGAGGTCAGCGGCGACCTTGATGGCCTTCACCTTGTAGTGGCGCGACAGCAGGTACGCATCGTCGAGGGTCAGCGGGCACCCCTCGCCAGACCCGTAGCGCTCAACCAGCCCGTAGAAGTGTCGCCAGAAACGCTGCGAGTGGTGCTCCTTCGGCGGCAGCACGAGGTGCGCGAGTTCGTGCAGCAGCGTCGACGCGAGGGCCGCGTGGCCGCGCTCCGGGTCGACCCGGATCACGACCCGGCGACGCTCCGGCTCGGCCCAGCTCCTCGGCCGCGTGTCTCCCCAGCGCCACTCGATGCGGCAGAGGTGGGGATACCCGGCGTCGTCCAGCACGCGGTGCGACAACGCCTGCGCCCACCCCGGCGTCGGGAGCCTCGTGAAGTAGATGTCGGCCATGGCGCCCCAGTCTGCACCACCCTCGGCGCTGACGCCCGCCGGCGCTAGCATGCCCGCATGACGGCAGCGGTATGGCGCGTGAGCGGCGAGGTGATCGAGCGCGAGGAGCTCCTCGACGGCCGCTGCCAGGTCGTGCTCGACGGCGAGGCGGAGCCCGGCGACGACGAGGTTGCCGCAGGCGTGGCGTTCGCCGTGAGCCTCGTCTGGTTGCTCGGCCGCGAGGGCGAGGTGCCGCTCGCCGAGGGCTACGTGACCATCGCCGACGACGCCGCCGAGCTCAACGCCTCGCTCGACGCCGGGAGCGTCGAGGCCAGCGACGAGACCGGCGCTGCCGCGGTGCGCGCCCGCTTCATCGTCGACGCGGCCGAGGGCGACCTCGGCGGCTTCCCGCAGCTGCGTGGAGACCCATCGAGCGGCGCGCGCGTGGCGTGCGAGATCGAGGTGGGGACCGAGTCGTGGAGCGGGGAGCTGCGGCTCGAGGAGCCGGCGTAGCCGGGCCGTCCGCCGCGGCCGGCGACCGGGTTGGGGCTACCTCGGCATGAGGAAACGCGCGGCGAGGCGCCAGAGCACGCGCCGCACGCGGAACAGCACGCGGTTGCGGCGACGGCTCATCATCTCGCCGATGCCGCCCGTCGCCTCGGGCTGACCCATCACGATGAACTCCCGCCAGTCGCGTAGCGAGGGCTCGCGGTCCGCCTGCACCTCGGCGGGAGCCTCGAAGCGGCTGAAGTCCTCGATGCCCCGGGCGCCGTTCGTCATCACGCTCAGGCCCGCCGACTGTGCGAGGCAGACGCCGCCGGCCACGTCCCAGATGCTGGGCGCGGTGAACACGGCGTACTGGAAGATGCCCGACGCCACGAAGGCGCACTCGATGGCCGCCGAACCCGTGACGCGGATGTCCCACCCGCGGAAGCGCCCCGGCGACCCCGCCGGGCCCGCGCCCAGCTTGCGGCTCACGCCGCTCGCCGGCCGGCCCCTCGGCATCGACTCGCCCTCGAAGCAGAGCACGCCGCCGCGATGCGCGTGGTAGACGCCGGGCCGCAGCGCGTGCCCGGTCGAGCACCAGATCGCGCCGACGACGGGCAGTCCGTGGTGCAACACGCCGATCGATACGGCGTAGAGCGGGAAGCCGTTGATGAAGTTGGTGGTTCCGTCGACCGGATCGACAGCCCACACGAACGCGTCGTCGCGGTCGGGGTGGGTGTCCATCTCCTCGCCGATGATGCCGTGGTCGGGGAAGCGCTCGCCCAGGCGCTCGCGCAGGAACTGCTCGACCGCTCGGTCCACTTCGCTCACCGGGTTCGAGGGTGGGCGGCCGTCCTCGCCCTGGTCCTTGTACTCGACGGCGATCTCGCGTGTCAGCGTCTCCTGGATGCGCTCGCCCGCCATCCGCGCGAGGTCGACGGCGACCGCCTCGATCTCGCGGAGCGCGTCCTCCGAGGGCGGGGGTGGCCCCTCCGGGGGCACGGCCGGCGGGGACGCTGCGTCACTCATGAGCCGCTCCAACGCGCGCGACCGTGGCGCGGCGACGCCGCGTTCGCTAGCCTCGGCCCCGGAACGGGCATCGGGGAGGCAGGGACGCGCGTGGCGGACGAAGACTGGGAGTACTCGACGGAGGGTGAACTCGATCCTGACCTGACCGAGGAGGCAGGGTACGCGTACTGGGATCCGCCGACGCGCCGGTTCTGGACGCCGATGGTCCTGCGCATAGGCGCCGCCCTGCTGATCGCGCTACTCGTTGGCGGCCTCATCCTCGCCGTCGTCAACTGACGGGTCGGCGTACTCGATCGCCGCGCCGCCGACGTTCCCGCCGATGATGCCAAGCTTGCGAAGCACGAACACAGCCGCGCCCGCCGCGGCCGCAAGAACGATGAGCGCGCGTAGCAGTCCTCGACCCGGCACGATGTAGCCCTCTCCCGCTGCGGAGCGGGCCTACCCGCACCACGTCCGGCATTGTCGCAGCCCGTGCGACCCCTTGTCACTTGCCGGCCCACTGCGCCGGTGGTGCGCATCGCTATCGTTTGTGGTACGTTGAATATGCGGCGGGGTAGCTAGAGAGTTCACCCTGCGTACTCCCCTTCGCCCGCTGGGCTTCGTCCTCATCACCGCCTTCGGCGTGCTCGTCCTGATCCTCGTGCATGCCTCGCCGTCCCCCGACATGGCGAGGCCGGCGGGGCCCAACCCGGTGAGCGCCGCCGCCCTCCGTGACCCGGCCGGCGCCCCGTCGATCGCCGTGCCCGAGCGCCCGCTCGAGGCCTCCGGCGCGGCGGACCATGTGTCGGCCGATCCCGATCCGCCGCTCCTCGCCGTCGCAATTCCCGCACTGCCGGGGCCGGCCGGCGCCGCCCCGGCCGTCGCCGACGCCGTCGGCGTTGCGCCCGCCACCGAGCGGACGCCCGACCCGCCCTTCGCACCCCTCGCCGACACCATCGAGGGCGTCGATTCGCTCGAGCTGTTCCTCGCGATCAGCGGTACCGTCGTCATGACGCCCGTGGGACCGGAGCCGCCCGCCGCCGCGACCGTCGCGAGCGCTCCCGCGCCGGCCGCCCCGGCCCCCGTCGAGCCAGCCCCGGCAGCGCAGACCAGGCCACTCCCTCCGCCGCGCGACCCGACCCCGGCGGTCGGATCCGTGTTCGACCAGGCCCAGGTCGTGTCCTTCTACGGGTACCCGGGCGTCGGGGTGATGGGCGAACTCGGCCTGCACTCACCCGCGGACGCCGCCGCGGCCGTCGCTCGCGTCGCGGCCGAGTACGACGCGCTGAACGGCCCGCGCGACGTGATCCCGGCGCTCCACCTCATCGTCGGCGTCGCGCAGCGTCATCCCGGAAATGACGGACTCTACCTGCTGCGCATGGAGGACGCGCAGATCAACGCGTACGTCGAGGCCGCGCGCGAAGCCAACATCCTCCTCTTCATCGACACGCAGATCGGGTGGTCCGACACCCTGACCGAGGTGATGCTGCTGGAGGACGCGCTGCGCGAGCCCTTCGTCCACCTCGCGCTCGACCCGGAGTTCGCGACGAGGAGCGCGGGCACCGCCCCGGGCGTGTCCATCGGCACCCTGGGAGCGGACGACGTGAACGCCGTGCAGCATTACCTGGCCGGGCTCGTGCGCGAGCACGACCTCCCGCCGAAGGTGCTGGTGCTGCACCAGTTCCTCAACAGCATGCTCACCGGCGTCGAGTGGTACGACGACGTCCCCGAAGTCGAGGTCACCGTGGACATGGACGGATGGGGCAGCCCGCATGTGAAGCTGCTCAAGTACGACCTCTACGCCACGTCCAGCTACTCCGAGCGGGCAGCCATCAAGCTCTTCTACCACTGGGACGCGCCGCTCATCACGCCGACGGTCCTGCAGGGGCTCGACCACCCACCGGACCTCGTCATCTACCAGTAACGCCGACACGCGGTAGGCTGGCACGCGGGGCCGCAGCGCGACCCCGCGGCTCCCCGCGAGAGGCAGTCCCGACCGATGGAGAACGGCGCCCCACCGATCGCCGTGATCGACGTCGGCTCCAACTCCGTCCGCCTCCTCATCGCCCGGCCCCTGCCCGGCGGCCACCTCGACGTCCTCGACGACGCCCGCGCGACGCTGCGCCTCGCGCGCGTCGTCGACACGCACGGCGCGATCCCGCCCGACGTGCTGGACCAGACGCTCGACGCGATCGGGGATTTCGTCCGACTCGCCTCGCACGCCGGGGCCGGATCCGTGCACGCCGTCGGGACCGCGGCGTTGCGCGACGCGGCGAACGCCGACGCCCTGGCCCGCAAGCTGCGCTCGCGCTGGGGCGTCAAGCTCGAGGTGCTCAGCGGCAGCGAGGAGGTGCGGCTGGCCAGCCTCGGCGCGGTGTTCGGGCTGCCCGTCACCGACGGGCTGCTGCTCGACCTCGGCGGGGGGAGCCTCCTGCTCGCGCGCATCGAGGGCCGCGCGCCGGTGGAGACGTGGTCGTTCCCGTTCGGCACGCTGCGGCTGACCGACCGCTTCCTCTCCTCGGACCCGCCGGACGAGGACGACATGTCGGCCCTGCGGCGTCACGTCCGCCGCGAGCTCCGCGCCGCGGGCGTACCCCGGCTCGGCAAGGGTGAGGTGCTCGTCGGCACCGGCGGCACCGTGCGCAACCTCGCGAACGTCAGCCGACGACGACGCCAGCGCTACCCGATCTCCCGCCTGCACGGCCACTCGATCACCATCCGCAGGCTGCACCGGCTCACCCGCCTGCTGGCGGGCATGTCGCAGCAGGAGCGCCGCGACGTGCGCGGCCTCAACGCGGACCGCGCCGGCATCATCGCCGCGGGCGCCCTCGTCGTGGACGGCGTTGCCGCGCACACCCGTACCGACGCCGTGCTGGTCGCCGGGCAGGGACTGCGCGAGGGCATCGCCCGTTCGCAGTTCCTGCACGAGCTCCCGCCCGTGAGCGAGGTCCGGCGCGGCTCAGTCGAGGCGTTCGCGCAGCGCTTCGGCGACGCGGAGACGGACAGCGCGCACCATCGCGCGCAGCTCGCCGTCACGCTCAGCGAGCTCCTCGACCCCGACGCCGGGGCCGAGGCGCACGAGACCGTCGAGTTCGCGGCGATGCTGTACAACGCGGGCCTGCAGGTCGACTTCTACCGACGCGCCGGCGCCACCACGGCGATCCTGCTGGACTCGAACCTGTCGGGGTTCTCACAGCCCGAGATCGCCCGCATCGCGGCTGCCGCCCGGCTGGCGCGACGCCCCACGTGGGAGGTGCGATCGCTCCGCCCGCTCCTCGGAGCCGACGACGAACCAGCCCTGCTCCGCGCGGGCGTCGTCGTCGCGGTCGCCGAGGAGCTGCGCCGCCGCTCGGAGCCCGGGAAGGTGCGGGCATCGGTGAAGCGCGGCGACCTGCGCATCTCGCTGCGCGGTCCCACGACGTGGCAGCCGGGCCAGCTCGCGGAGCGCCTGCGGGAGACGTTCGGCGTGGGCCTGCGCGTCAAGGGCCGCTCCTAGCGGTCCAGCGCGGCCTCCTCGGCGAGGGCCCTGAACCGCCGCCACTCGCGACGGAGATCCCGACGCCGCCCCGGGAACGCCGCGCTGACCTCGTCGACCACGGCTCGCTCGCGCTCCGCGAGCTCGCGCATCGCGGCCACGGTGGCGTCGGGCAGCCGTTCACCGGCCGCGATCTCCTCGAGCATGCCGATCGCGACGGCCGCGTCCTGGCGGCGACCAAGCTCGTCCTGCGCGTCCTTCAGGGCGGCGATGAAGTCGCGTGCGGCCCTGCCGTAGAGCCGGGAGGCGAACTCGGTCGTGTAGCGGATCCGCTTCACGCGGATCCGCGCGTCGTGGTAATCAGCGTCCGACGAGTCGGGTCCGAGCTCCCTCGCGACGCGGTTGAAGCGCCGCCACCGCCTGCGCAGCAGGTCGGGAGCCGTGCGCACCGCCGGCGAGGCCCCGACGGGCGTCGTCTCTCCGGCGCGCAGCATCCCGGTCATCACGTCGACGAGGCTCTCGTAGCGCGGCGAGTCGAGGGCGGCGAGCATCCGCGTCCGCGCTGCCTCGCGCCGCTCGTCCAGCGAGGCGATGAGCGGCGCCAGCGCCTCCTCGTCCACGCCCGCCAGGGCGGCGGCGTCCTCGCGCAGCCACGCGAGCTCGACGTCCAGGTCGCGGACCTCGCCCAGCACGTCGGCCACCCACCCGAAGTCGGGGCGCGCGGCCAGCACCTCCGGCGGCAGCGCGGCCGAGAACGCCGATACCGCCGTGCGCAGCCGCCGCGTGGCGACGCGCATGTCGTGCAGCGCCTCGATGTCCTCGCCGAGTCGCGTGCCCGGCTCGTTGGCAAGGACGCGCGCGAACTGCCGGCGCAGCGCCGCGTACGCCACGGCCCCGAGCGTCGACGAGCGCTTCACCTTCGTCGACCCGAGGTCGGGCGGCCCCGCCGGTGACTGTCCGGTCGCGGCGAGGCCCGCCGCGAACTTCGAGGTCGACGTATGCCTGAATCCCTCGACGCTCCCGAGCGCCGCCGCCAGTGCCTCGACGGACGCGAGAGCGTCGGGGTCGATGACCTCCAGCTCGATGCGGCGCAGCGCGAGCGCTTCCGCGCCGCCCGTCGCCACCTCGGTCGCGTCGAGGGCGACCTCGGCGATGGGGCGGTCGCTCCCGTTGACGTGGACGTCGAAGGTGCGACGCTCGGTGCGGAGCGAGAACAGCCCACCCAGATCGCCTTCTCCCACGACCGCGCGCACGCGGCGCGCCACGGGGCCTGACGCCGCCAGGAGTGCGGCATGGCCTGCGCCTTCCAGCGGCTGGTTGATCTCATGACGCCGGAACGGACCGTCCGACTGGTCCCCGAAGCTCTTCAGCGTCGCCTCGACGCTCCCGCCGGACTCGCGCAGCCGCAGCGCGTAGCTCGCGCGATGGAACGCCCAGTCGGTGGTGTCGAGGTACTCGTCGAGCAGCACCCGCGTCCTCGCGGGCGCCAGGGTGAGGCGGAGCGTGGCCGCGCTGGCGTGCAGCGCACGCTCGGCCGCGGCGAGGTCGTCCACGCCGAACTGCCACTCGACCTCGAGGCCGTCCGTTGGCGGCATGGTGGGAATCTCCGGCCTGATTACGTCGTGAAGTCTATGCGGAGCGGCCACCTGCGCGCAGGGCGGTTGCGGTCCGGCCGGGTTAATGTTGGCTTAGCCGCTCATAGCGAGGGTGGAGGCCCGTGGGAAATCAGCTGCTGCCGACCGGTTCCGATATGCGCGCCTACACCGCCGAGGCGGTGGGGACGTTCCTGCTCGTCTTCGCCGGGCCGGGCGCCGCGGTCATCAACGAGGTCTCCGGCGGCTCGGTCACGCACCTCGGGATCGGGCTCTCGTTCGGCCTCGTCGTGATGGTGGCGATCTTCGCCACAGGCCACATCTCGGGGGCGCACATCAACCCCGCCGTCACGCTTGCCTTCTCCGTCGCCGGGCACTTCCCGAAGCGTCACGTGCCGCCCTACATCGTCGCGCAACTCGTCGGCGCGGCGGCGGCTGCGCTCATGCTGCGCTGGCTGTTCGGCGTCGTCGCCGACCTCGGCTCGACGGTGCCGACGGGCAGCGCGGGGCAGGCGCTCGGCCTCGAGGTCGTCATCACGGCGGGGCTGATGTTCGTGATCATGGCCGTCGCGACCGACTTCCGCGCGGTCCGCGACCACGCCGCGATCGCCATCGGCGGCTACGTGGGGCTCGCGGCGACGTTCTCCGGCCCCATCGCGGGGGCGTCGATGAACCCGGCGCGCTCGTTCGGCCCGGCCCTGCTGTCCGGGCAATGGGTGGACCACTGGGTCTACTGGGCCGGCCCGATCGCCGGGGCGCTGCTGGGCGCGGCCATCTACATGCTCATCCGCAGCGGCAACCCGCCCGCCGACGAGCACGACATCGACGAAGCCGCCTAGCCATGGCCACGCGCGTCCTCTTCGTCTGCACCGGCAACTCGGCGCGCTCGCAGATCGCCGAGGCGCTGCTGCGCGAGCGCGGCGGCGGGGCGTTCGAGGCGCACTCGGCCGGCAGCGAACCGGCCGGGCTCAACCCGCTCACCGTGCGCGTGCTCGCCGAGGACGGCATCGACGTGGGCGACGCCGAGTCGACGCACGTCGACGCGTACGTGGACGCGCCGTGGGACTACGTGATCACGGTCTGCGACCGCGCGCGCGAGTCCTGCCCGGTGTTCCCGCACGCAGGCGCGCAGCTCCACTGGAGCCTCGAGGACCCCGCCGCCGCGGAGGGCGACGACGAGCAGCGCATGGCCGCCTTCCGCGCGACGCGCGCGGACGTGCGGTCACGCATCGACGCATTCGTGGGCGAGGTCGTGTCGGGCTGAGGCCGGCAGACCGCCTAGTAGGTCGAGACGTCCATCTCGGTGAGCTCACCGGTGACGGTGAAGATCACGCGCTCGGCGATGTTCGTGGTGCGGTCGGCGATGCGCTCGATGTTGTGGGAGACCCACAGCAGGTGCGTGCACGGCTCCACGGTGGTGGGGTCCTCGATCATGATCTGCACCAGGTCGTGGTAGACGCGGTCCTGTAGCTCGTCCACGCCGTCGTCGGCCTCGCCCACGCGGCGGGCCGCGTCGACGTCGCGCTGCACGAACGCGTCGAGGGAGTTGGCGAGCATCGCGCGGGCGCGCGTCGCCATCTCCGGGATGTCGACCAGCGGCTTCACCAGCGGCTCGCTGGACATCATCTGCACGATCGCGCCGATGCCCTTGGCGTGGTCGCCCATGCGCTCCAGGTCGATGTTGATCGAGAGCACAGAGATGATCGTGCGCAGGTCGACGGCCATCGGCGCCTGCTGCGCGAGCATGTTGAGCGCTTGCTGGTCGATCTCGAACCGCGTGCGGTTCACCTCGTCGTCGTCGCGGATGACCGCGTCGGCCAGCGCGGTGTCGCGCTCGACGAGCGCCTGCATGGCGCGCTCGATCTGGCGATCGACCATCGCGCCCATCTCGAGCACCCGATCCTGCAGGTGGACCAGGTCTGTGCGGAAGTGCTCTCGCGGCATTCGGACCATGACTCAGGGTACCCACCTCTGCAAGGCCCGCATCGCCACGGTTGACGGCGCCTTGCGGAACGGTGCTCGGAATTAGCCGAAGCGGCCGGTGATGTACTGCTCGGTCCGCTCGTCCTCTGGGTTGAGGAAGATCTGGTCCGTGTCCTGGAACTCGACCAGGCGTCCGACGAGGTCGTCGCCGGCGAGCATGAACGCGGTGCGGTGCGAGACGCGCGCGGCCTGCTGCATGTTGTGCGTCACCACGACGATCGTGTAGTCGCTCGCGAGGTCCTCCATGAGGTCCTCGATGCGCTGCGTCGCGATGGGGTCGAGGGCGGAGCAGGGCTCGTCCATGAGGACGATCTCGGGGTTCACGGCGATCGCGCGCGCGATGCACAACCGCTGCTGCTGGCCGCCCGAGAGCGCGAGGCCGGACTTCTTGAGGTCGTCCTTGACCTCGTCCCACAGCGCCGCGCGCCGCAGCGACTCCTCGACCAGGCCGTCCATGTCGCCCTTGAACCCGTTGATCCGCGCGCCGAAGGCGACGTTGTCGTAGATCGACTTCGGGAACGGGTTGGGGCGCTGGAACACCATCCCCACGATCCGGCGCACGTCCGGCGGGTCGACGTCGGGGCCGTAGATGTTCTCGCCGTCGATGAAGACGTCGCCCTCGATGCGGACACCGTCGATGAGCTCGTTCATGCGGTTGATGCAGCGCAGAAGCGTGCTCTTGCCGCAGCCCGAGGGGCCGATCAGCGCGGTCACGCGGTTGCGCGGGATGTCCAGCGATACGTCGCCCAGCGCCTGGTGCGCCCCGTACCACAGGCTCACGTTGCGGATCTCGACGGCCGGCGAGACGGCCTCGCCGTCTTCGGCGGCCTGGGACTGGAACGTCACCCCGGCGGTGGCGGCTCCCACGGCCGGGCTGCGCTGGGTCGCGGTGCGTTCGGTCTCTTCCGTCACCTGGCGGACCATCCTGTACCCCTTACCGGCGACCCGCCGGTCGCTCTGTATTAGCGCCCATGGCGGCGTCCTGTCCACTGCCGCAGGAACACGGCGAGTGCGTTCATCGAGAGCAGCACGACGAGCAGGACGATGATTCCCGTCGCCGCGAGGTCGTGGAAGTCGGCCTGCGGCCGGCTCACCCAGTTGTAGATCTGGATCGGCATGACCGTGAACGGGTCCAGCGGGCTCTCCGGCCGGAAGGCCACGAACGTCAGCGCCCCGATCATGATCAGCGGCGCCGTCTCGCCGATCGCGCGCGAGAGCGCGAGGATCGTGCCGGTCAGGATGCCGGGGAACGCCTGCGGCAACACGTGGTGCCACACGGTCTGCCAGCGCGTGGCACCGACGCCGTAGGAGGCCTCGCGCAGCGACGGCGGCACGGCCTTGATCGACTCCTGCGCCGCCACGATCACGATCGGGAGGATCAGCAGCGCCATCGTCGCGCCGCCGGCGATGATCGAGCGGCCGAAGCCGCCGCCCAGGCTCGGCCCGAAGCCGATGGTGCCACGCACGAAGATCTGCAGGCCGAGCAGCCCGAACACGATCGACGGCACCCCGGCGAGGTTCGAGATGTTGACCTGGATGACCCTCGTCACGAGGTTCTTCGGCGCGTACTCCTCCATGTAGATCGCCGCGCCGACCCCGATCGGGAAGGCGAGGACCGCCGTGGTGGCGATCAGCCACAGGCTGCCCCACAGCGCGGACTGGAAGCCGGCGCGCTCCGGGAACCGCGAGGGGAAGTTCTGGAGGAACTCCCATCGCAGGAAGCCGTTGCCGTCACGCCACACGTCGGTGAGCAGGAACGCGAGGAAGACGATGCCGACCATCGTCCCCGCCATGCACAGCGCGAGGAATCCCGTGCCGACGGTCTGGCGGAACGACAGCCTCGGGACGTAGCTCTCGCGGGCGACGCTGGTGTTACGGGCGGCCATCAGTCGTAGACCTCCCGGAAGCGCGCGGTCACGCGCGCGGCGATGACGTTCATGATCAGCGTGATGGCGAAGAGCGTGAGCGCCACCGCGAAGATCGTGCGGAACTCGATCGTCCCGTGCGGCGTGTCACCCAGCGAGACCTGCACGATGAACGCGGTCATCGTCTGGATCGACTCGAGCGGGTTCCACGTCAGGTTCGGCGTCGAGCCCGCGGCGATGGTCACCGCCATCGTCTCGCCGATCGCGCGGGACGACGCGAGGATGTAGGAGGCGATGACGCCGCTCAGCGCCGCCGGGTAGACCACCCGCGTGGTCACCTCGAACCGCGTGGAGCCCACCGCGTAGGCGGCCTCGCGCAGGTCCTGCGGGACGGCGTGGAGCGCGTCGTCGGAGAGCGAGGAGACCATCGGGATGGTCATGATCCCGACCACGACCATGGCCGAGGCCGCGTTGAAGATGCTCGGGTCGGAGAACGTGCCGAGGAACGGCGTCACCGCCGTGAGCGCGAAGTAGCCGTACACCACCGTCGGGATGCCCGCGAGGATCTCGAGGATCGGCTTCAGTACCGCCCGCACGCCCGGGCTGGCGAACTCGGAGAGGTAGATCGCGGTCACGCTACCGATCGGCACCGAGATGAACGCGGCGCCGATGGCGACCATGAGCGTGCCGCCGATGAGCGGCAGCACGCCGAAGGCCTGGTTGGTATAGAGCGGCGTCCACTTCGTGCCCGTGAAGAACTCCCACGGGGACACGTCGCCGAAGAACTGCAGGCCCTCCACGACGAGGATGAGGACGATGCCCACCGTGGTGAGCACCGTCACGGCCGCGCACAGGAACAGCGCCCAGCCGATGGCCTGTTCGACCACCTGACGGCCGCGCCGGCGCTGGAACAGCGCCGACTGCGGCCCCCCTGCTGCTGCCGATCCGGCAGCCATCAGTCGCGTGCTCCTCGCTCGCGCCCGCCCCTAGCCGCCGCCTGCGATTGCGGCCTCGAGGGCTGCGCGGGACTCTGCCAGCTCGTCCGCCGCAATGGCGGTGTAGCCGACGTCCGTGACCAGCGTGATCGCCGCGTCGCTGAGGTAGAAGCGCACGAACTCGCGCACCTGCGGCTTTTCGGCCAGCGACTCCGTGCTGACGTAGATGTACAGCGGGCGCGCCAGCGGATAGCTGCCGTCCGACACCGTCTCGTCCGACGGGATCACGCAGCCCTCACCGCCATCGACGGCGACGACCTTCAGCTTGTCGCTGTTCTCGGCGTAGTACGCGTAGCCGAAGTAGCCCGAGGCGCCCTCGGTGCCCGAGATGCCGGTGACCAGCACGTTGTCGTCCGTCGAGTTGGTGTAGTCGGCACGCGACGCGCCGCCCTCGCCGTTCACCTCCTCGGTGAAGAAGTCGAACGTACCGGAGTCCGTGTCGGGGCCGAAGAGCGTGACGTCCACGCCCGGCCAGCTCGAGCGGACCTGGTCCCAGCTGTTCACGCTGCCCTCGGACTCGGGGCGCCAGAGCGTGGCGAGCTCGTCCATCGTGATGCACTCGAGGAACTCCGTGTCGGGGTGCGTCACCACGGCCAGGCCGTCGAGGCCGACTCGCAGCTCCAGATACTCGATCCCGGCCTCGGCGCAGTCCTCGATCTCGCCTTCCCTGATGGGGCGGGAGGCGTCGGAGATGTCCGTCTCGCCCGAGCAGAACTTCTGGAAGCCGCCCCCGGTGCCGGAGACGCCGACGGTCACGCGCACGTCCGGCGCCACCGCCCGGAACTCCTCGGCGACCGCCTCGGTCACCGGGAACACGGTGCTCGATCCGTCGATGGCGACCGAGCCGGAGAGCTTCTCTTCCGCAGGCGCCTCAGTGCCCGCGGGCGCTGTCGTCCCTCCACCGCCGTCGTCGTCACCGCCGCAAGCCGCGACGAGCAAACTCGCAGCCGCCGTCAGCGATACGAGGGGCAACAATCCCCACCAGCGGGTCCAGGTCATGAGCATGTCACCTTCCACGAGGCGCGTTCGTTGCGCCCACCGAATGTGCGATGGCGTGCCCCTGCTCGCCTGGTCGTCGAGATTCCGCCACATGGCGATGCTCAGACGGTCGGGTTAAGGCGCGATTAACGGGAAACGGACGGCCGGTTCAGTCGTCGCGGAGCGGCGCCGCCATGGGGTTGAAGCACGCCACGAGGTGCCCCGGCTCCACGCTCGACAGGCGCGGCGCCGGCTCCGTCCGGCACTGCGCGGTCGCCTTCGGGCAGCGCTCCAGGAACGGGCACTCCTCGGGCAGGTTGGCGAGGTCGGGCGGCTGCCCGCGCATCGGCTGCAGCCGGTGCTCGCGGCGGTGCAGGCCGGGCAGGCTCGACAGCAGCCCGAACGTGTACGGGTGCTTCGGCGTGCGGAAGATGGTCCGCACATCGGTCGCCTCGACGACCTCGCCCGCGTAGACCACGGCGACGCGGTCCGCGAGGCGGGCGACCACGCCGAAGTCGTGCGTGATCAGCAGCACGGCGACGTCGCGGTTGTCGCGCAGGTCCTCCAGGAACGTGAGGGTCGTGTCGCGGATCGCGGCGTCCAGCGAGGCCGTAGGCTCGTCGGCGATGATCACGCGCGGCTGGAGCGCCGTGGCCATCGCGATCATGACGCGCTGCGCCATGCCGCCGGAGAGCTGGTGCGAGAACTGCTGGGCGACGTCCTGCGGCCTCGGCAGGAAGCGCCCGAGCACCTCGATACCCAGCTCGTACGCCTCGCCGCGGTCCATCCCGTGCGCGGTGAACACCTCGGCCACCTGCTCGCCGATGCGCAGCGTGGGGGTGAGCGCGGACTGCGGATCCTGGAAGATCATCGCGATCTCGGCCCCGCGGATCTCGCGCAGCGCCTCCTCGTCCTCGAACGGCACGGGCTCCCCGCCGTACTCCACTCGCCCGGCGTCGACCGTTGCGTTCGATGGCAGCAGCCCGAGCAGTGCGAGGGCGATCGAGGACTTACCGGAGCCGGACTCGCCCACCAGCGCCAGGGTCTCGCCGGGGAACAGATCGAAGCTCACGTCGCGGACGGCCTGGACGAGCTCGTCCTCGCCCTGGTAGGCGGCGCTCAGCCCGCTCACGCGGACGATGGGTTGACGGCGCAGTCGAGTGGTGACGGTAGCCCTCCCCGTGCGGCGGCGAGGGACAGCCTAGCGCATTCGCCCTCGCGCATCTCCCCGGGATCGACGCCTCCCGTGCACCTCGTGGCGCCCCGCGCGGCGATTCACCGGGCTTGGCCGTATCATGTGCAGCGCACCCACCACCGCCCGGAGCGCACGCCATGCACGAAGCACCTCGACTGGACCTCAGGCCGGCGGCGCGCGCGGCTGTGAAGGGGATCCTGGGCCTCCGCATGCTCGGGGTCGGCTCGCTCGCGGCCGGCGCGCTGGTGTGGTGGCTGGTGCTGGGTTCCGCGGCGCTCGCCGGCCCCATGAACGTCGCGATCGCGGCGGTCGGGGCGCTGGTGCTCGCGGCGCCCGGCCTCCTGCTGCTGCACTTCCAGTGGTCGCTGTGGCGCGCCGCGCTCATGCTCGCCGAGCTCGCCGACCGCAACGCTGCCGGAGAGAGAGTCGAGGGGCCCCCGGGCTTCTTCTTCCGCTCGATGCGCATGGCGATGCGACGCCGCGGGATCGGGCTGCTGGCCACGCCGTGGTACTGGGCAGCGGCGGCGTGGGGGTTCGGCGCGTCGGTGGTGCTTATTCTCGCCGCATGTGTGCTGATTATTACAGCCATAATCTAGCCGCCCTGGATGCATCCAAAGTCCGGCCGTTTTCGTAGCTCCTGAAACGAGGTGCGGATACGATTGCGCCTCGTGCCGCACGGCGCGGAGGCGCCGTGGCATGGATGGAGGACCACGTATGAGTGACCAGGAACGCGACTCCCGCTGGTGGGAGTCAGGCCTCAACCGCCGCGCACTGCTGCGAGGCGGCATGCTGGGCGGGGTCGGCCTCGCCGCGGCAGCCCTGATCGGCTGCGGTGGCGGCGACGACGATGACGACGACGAAGGGACCCCCGCTGCCACCCCGTCCGGCGGCGGCGCAGCGGCGACGAGCACGCCCGCAGCCGCGCAGCCGGCCGCGACGCCCGCGCAGGGCGAGGGCATGCTGGTCCAGGACCCGAACCTGCCGTACCCGTACCAGTTCCCGGAGCCGGCCACGACGCCGAAGCCGGGCGGCACCCTCAAGGTCGGCGTGACGTTCGACGTCGCCAACTTCGACCCGACCGTCTCCTCGGCGGGCGGCACCATCACCGTGCCGAACATGACCTACAACCGCCTGCTCGGCTTCGTCGGCGGCCCGAGCTTCGACCCGTTCAACCTCGAGCTCGAGGGCGAGCTTGCCTCGTCGTGGGAGCGCACGCCGGACGGCACGACGTTCACGTTCCAGATCCGCGACGACGTGAACTGGCAGAACATCGCGCCGCTGAACGGCCGGAAGTTCGTGTCCGGTGACGCGAAGTACGCTCACGACCGCTACGCCGCGGAGGGCGCGCACAAGTCGTACTGGGCCAACATCAGCTCCACCGAGGCGCCCGACGACGCCACCTACAAGATCAACATGGGCACGGTCACGGCGGACTTCATCCTCCCGCTGGCCAGCCGCTACCAGACCATCTTCCCGCGCGAGACCGTCGAGGACGGCTCGATCGAGCAGACCGCGGTGGGTACCGGCCCGATGATCCTCACGGAGGTCGCGCAGGGTTCGCACATGAACTTCGTGAAGAACCCGGACTACTGGGAGCGCGACGTGCTGCTCGACGGCGCCGAGTTCCTGGTCCAGCGTGACGCATCGGCGCGCCTGGCGGCGTTCCGCGTGGGCCAGATCGACTACGGCTACACGCTCGGCAACACCAAGTCGCTGCTCGAGGAGCTGCTGCAGACCAACCCGGACGTGCAGGTCAACCTGGTGCCGGCCACCTCCAGCTGGACGTTCGGGATGAACCTCTCCAACCCGAAGTTCCAGGATGTGCGCGTGCGGCGCGCGATGACGCTGGCGATCGACACCAGCCTGATCCGCAGCGTCATCTACGACGACTTCGCGAAGTCGCTCACGCTCCAGCCGTGGATCTACGCCGTGGACGAGGAGCCGTCGGCCGAGAACGGCCTGCTCGGCGAGTGGAACCCGCGGTACGACCCGGAGGAGGCGCGCAAGCTCCTCGCCGCCGCCGGCGTCGAGAACCTCAGCTTCGAGTCGATGTACTACATCTACGGTGCGTACATCACCCAGCACACCGAGATCCTGCTCAGCAACTTCGCCGACGTGGGGATCGAGATGAGCCCGAACTCGGTCGACTACACCGAGTTCAACTCGACGTGGATCCCGCGCAAGCTCGAAGAGGCGAGCACCTCGGCGTGGCAGACGGCCGGCTTCGACACGGACAACTACTTCTACAACTCCGTGTTCTCCGAGTCGCCCGGGAACCGCTGGAACCTGAACGACCCCCACGTGGACGAGCTGGCGAAGGCCCAGCAGGTGGAACTCGACCCGGCCGCGCGCAAGGAGATCGTGCGCGAGATGTGGGACTACTTCCTGGACCAGATGTTCTGGCCGCCGCTCGCGAGCGGTATCCAGATCGTCGTGTACCAGCCCTGGCTGCGCGGGTTCCGCTTCGGCGGCCCGAACACCAGCAGCTCGTACTACTACGACTGGGGCGACCAGGTCGCCGGGGCCTGGCTCGACAAGTAGTCACGCCGTACGGGCAACCAACGAGCGGGCGGCCAGCTGGCCGCCCGCTCTGCGTCCGCGGCCACGCCCCCGGGGGTGCTTGACCGGAATCGCTATGATGCGGCTCTACCAACGCGCGTTATAACGCGCGCAGCTCCCCGGGGGGTGCACTGATGAACGACCACAACGACGAAACCACGACCAGGTGGTGGTCGTCGGCTGTCAGCCGACGGACGCTACTGCGAGGCGGCCTCCTCGGCGGAGTGGGCCTTGCCGCGGCAGCCCTCATCGGCTGCGGCGGCGATGACGACGATGACGACGAGGCCGCGACCACGACCCAGACCGGCGGCACGACCACCACGAGCACGACGCAGACGAGTGGCTCCAGCACGTCGGGCACCACCACGAGTGGCACGACGTCCACGAGCGGCTCCGGCACCGGCACGACCACCACCACCGCGACCGCCGAAGAGGGCGAGGGGCTGCTGGTCCAGGATCCGGACCTGCCGTACCCGTACCAGTTCCCGGAGCCCGCGGGCGCCGTCCCCAAGAAGGGCGGCACCCTGCGTGTCGGCGTCACCTTCGACGTGGTGACGTTCGACCCGACGCTGTCGGCCGCGGGCGGGACGATCACCGTCCCGAACATGACCTACAACAAGATGCTCGGCATGGTGGACGGCATCCAGAAGGACCCGTTCAAGGTCGAACTCAAGCCGGAGCTGGCCGCCTCGTGGGAGCGCTCGCCGGACGGCGCGACCTGGACGTTCGAGGTGCAGGAGGGCATCACCTGGCAGAACCTGCCGCCGCTCAACGGTCGACCGTTCGTCTCCGGTGACCTGAAGTACGCCCATGACCGCTACGCGGCCGACGGGGTGCATCGCTCCTACTGGGCCAACATCGCCTCCACCGAGACGCCGGACGACAAGACCTACAAGATCAACATGGGCACGGTCACGGCGGACTTCATCCTGCCGCTGGCCAGTCGCTACCAGACCGTCTTCCCGCGCGAGACCGTCGACGACGGGACCATCGCGGACAACCCGGTCGGCACCGGGGCGATGATCCTCACCGAGGCCGAGCAGGGCTCGCACATGAGCTTCGTCAAGAACCCGGACTACTGGGAGCGCGAGGTCTTGCTGGACGGCGCCCAGTTCCTGGTGCAGCGCGACGCCCCGGCGCGGCTGGCCGCCTTCCGGGTCGGCCAGATCGACTTCGCGTACTCGACGGGCAACACGCTTCCGAACCTCAAGAACCTGCTCGAGACGAACCCGGACGTGCAGATCAACCTGAGCCCGGTGACGTTCGGCGGCATCCCGTTCGGGATGAACCTCTCGAACCCGAAGTTCGCTGACGACCGCATTCGCCAGGCGTTCACCCTCGCCTTCGACACGGACCTGATGGAGGAGCTGATCTACGAGAACCTCTCGAAGACCCTCCCCCTCCAGCCGTGGACCTGGGTCTGGGACGAGGAGCCGACGGTCGAGTCCGGCCAGCTCGGGCCGTGGTTCGGCCGCTACGACCCGGACGAGGCGATCAAGCTGCTCAAGGCGGCCGGCGCCGATGGCCTCAAGTTCGACTCGATCTGGTACAACTACGGCTCCGACCACAACCAGCGCACCGAGATCATCCTTGCGCAGTTGCTCGCGGTCGGCGTGGAGATGAACTCACAGAGCGTCGACTACACCGAGTTCAACTCGACGTGGGTTCCGGCCAAGCTGGAGGAAGCGACGACGACTGGCTGGCTCACCGCCGGCTTCGACGCCGACAACGCCTTCTACAACTCGGTCCACTCGGCCTCACCGGGCAACCGCTGGCGGCTCAACGACCCGACGGTCGACGCCTGGGCGGAGGAGCAGCAGGTCGAGCTCGACCCGGACGCCCGGAAGGAGATCCATCGCACGATGATGGATTACTTCCTGGAGAAGATGTACTGGCCTCCGATGCCCTCGGGCATCAGCATCAACGTCTACCAGCCGTGGCTGCGCGGTATCCGTTGGGGCGGCACCGACGCCACCAACAGCTACTACTACGACTGGGGCCACCAGATTGCGGGGGCCTGGCTCGACAAGTAGTCAGTCCTCGCGGCGATCAGCAGGCGGGCGGCCTTGAGGCCGCCCGCTCTGTGTGTACGGGCGCGCCCGCCGGTGCTTGACGCCGACCGCTATGATTCCGGGTTAACAACGCGCGTTATAGCGCAACTCCGCGGGGGTGCACTCATGAACGAACACAGCGACGACACCACCACTACCTGGTGGTCGGCGGCGGTCAGCCGGCGAACGATGCTGCGAGGCGGCCTCCTCGGCGGGGTGGGCCTCGCCGCGGCAGCCCTCATCGGCTGCGGCGGCGGCGATGACGACGATGACGACGACGCGGCGAGCACCACGACGCAGTCGAGCGGCACGAGCACGACCGCCACGACGCAGTCGAGTGGCACGACGACCACGTCGCAGAGCGGCGCCAGCGCCGGCACGACCACCACGACCGCCGACGACTCGGCGGACGACAGCGACGACGCGCCCGCGCAGGGCGAGGGGCTCCTGGTCCAGGATCCGGACCTGCCGTACCCGTACCAGTTCCCGGAGCCCGCGGGCAAGGTTCCCAAGAGCGGCGGCGTTCTGCGCGTCGGCGTCACCTTCGACGTGGTCACGTTCGACCCGACGCTGTCGGCCGCGGGCGGCACGATCACCGTCCCGAACATGACCTACAACAAGATGCTCGGCATGGTCGACGGCGTGCAGAAGGACCCGTTCAAGGTCGAGCTCAAGCCCGAGCTCGCCGCCTCGTGGGAGCGCTCCCCGGACGGCGCGACGTGGACCTTCCAGGTGCAGGAGGGCGTGACCTGGCAGAACCTGCCGCCGCTCAACGGGCGCCCGTTCGTCTCCGGCGACCTCAAGTACGCCCACGACCGCTACGCGGCCGAGGGCGTGCACCGCTCCTACTGGGCCAACATCGGCTCGACCGAGACGCCCGACGACTCGACCTACGTGATCAACATGGACACGGTCACGGCGGACTTCATCCTCCCGCTCGCCAGCCGCTATCAGACGATCTTCCCGCGTGAGACCGTCGATGACGGCACGATCGCCGACAACCCCGTCGGCACGGGCGCGATGATCCTGACGAGCGCCGAGCAGGGCGCGAAGATGACCTTCGACAAGAACCCGGACTACTGGGAGCGCGAGGTGCTCCTGGACGGCGCCGAGTTCCTGGTCATGCGCGACGTGGCCGCTCGCACCGCCGCGTTCCGCGTGGGCCAGATCGACTACGGCTACGCGACCGGCAGCACGCTGCCGAACCTGCGGAACCTGCTGGAGACCAACCCGGACGTCCAGATCAACCTCAGCCCGGTGACCTTCGGCGGCATCCCGTTCGGGATGAACCTCTCCAACCCGAAGTTCCAGGACGAGCGCATTCGCCAGGCGATCTGCCTCGCCCTCGACACGGACCTCATGGAGGAGCTGATCTACGAGGACCTCTCGAAGACGCTCGCCCTCCAGCCGTGGACCTGGATCTTCGACGAGGAGCCGAAGGTCGAGAACGGCGACTTCGGCCGCTGGTTCGGCCGCTACGACGTCGACGAGGCAAAGAAGCTGCTCAAGGCCGCGGGCGCGGAGGACCTCGAGTTCAACTCGATCTGGTACAACTACGGGCCGCAGTACGACCAGCACACCGAGATCGTCATCGCCAACTTCATCGCGGCGGGGATCACCATCAACTCGCGCAGCGTCGACTACACCGAGTTCAACTCCACGTGGGTGCCCGGCAAGCTCGAGGAAGCGACGACGACCGGCTGGCTCACCGCCGGCTTCGACGCCGACAACGCCTTCTACAACTCGGTCCACTCCGAGTCGCCCGGCAACCGCTGGCGGCTCAGCGACCCGCAGGTCGACCAGTGGGCAGAGGCGCAGCAGGTGGAGCTCGACCCGGACGCCCGGCGCGAGATCCACAAGACGATGTGGGACTACTTCATGGAAGTGATGTACTGGCCGCCGCTCCCCAGCGGCTTCAGCATCAACGTCTACCAGCCGTGGCTGCGTGGCATCCGTTGGGGCGGCACCGACGCCACCAACAGCTACTACTACGACTGGGGCCACCAGATTGCGGGGGCCTGGCTCGACAAGTAGCCACGGGCATTCGTCCCACCACCGAGCGGGCGGCCTTGCGGCCGCCCGCTCCGCATCTGCCGCCCTCGACGCCGGGAGCGGCTACCATCGGACGCGAGTGGGAGGGGTGACCCGTGGACTTCGGCTGGACCGACGCGGAGCTGGCGTTCCGGGACGAGGTGCGCGCCTTCATGGGCGCGCACTGGGACGCCGACCCGAGCGCCGCGGACGCCGAGGGCGCCGAGACCCATCGCAAGGTCGTGGAGCTCAACCTCGCCGCGGGTGAGCAGGGCTGGATCACGATGGCGTGGCCACGCGAGTACGGCGGGCGCGAGGCGAGCCACGTCGAGCAGCTGATCTTCAACGAGGAGACCGCGATCCACGGCGTGCCGCTCGCCACGATCGGGAGCCTGATCGGCCCCACGCTCATGGTGCACGGCACCGAGGAACAACGCCGCGAGCACCTCCCGTACATCGCCAGCGGCGAGCGGATCTGGGCGCAGGGCTTCAGCGAGCCCGGCGCTGGCTCGGACCTCGCCTCGCTCGTGACGCGCGCCGAGCGCGACGGGGACCACTTCGTCGTCAACGGGCAGAAGATCTGGACGTCTCGCGCGCACCGCGCGGACTGGATCTTCCTCCTCACGCGCACCGACCCTGAGGCGCCCAAGCACCGCGGGATCACGTTCCTCATCGCCGACATGCGCACGCCCGGCATCAACCCGCAGCAGATCGTGCAGATGCACGGCGACGCCGAGTTCAACGAGACCTTCTTCGAGGATGTCCGGGTGCCCGCCGGGAACGTCGTGGGCGAGGTCAACCGCGGCTGGTACGTCGCCACGACGACCCTCGACTTCGAACGCTCGGGCGTGCACGTCGTGCAGTCGGCCCGGCGCCAGCTTCACCGCCTGA
>DAOULE010000209.1:0-3293 GCA_034420575.1 Dehalococcoidia bacterium | reverse complement strand
CGCCCTGACGCCGGCGCGACCGTACCGAGGCCGCACGTGCCGATCGATGTCTACCGCTGCTCCAGTTGCCGCCGCGAGGTGCTCGTGCGCTCCTCGCTGCCGATGAGCGCGGCTGAAGCGCAGCGGCGCGTCGACGAGGAGTTGCGCGCCGCCGCCCGCGGCCCGCGCGGCCGCGTGGCCGCGTCGTTCCAGCTCCGCGACGACATCTGGCTGGGCCTCTCACAGCTCCTCGGCGGAGACGTGCCGCGTTCCGAGCTGCCCGAGGACTGCCCGGCCTGCGGCCGCCGCGGCACCCTCACCGAGTCCCGGACGATCGAGTAGCCCGCGAGGCTCAGTCGAGCCCGGCCACCGCGCGCGCCGCGGCCACGACTGTGTCGATGTCGGCGACGAGCTCCGGCTTGCCCGTCCCCTGCTGCGGGTCGGGCGAGGGCTCGTCGCCGAGCAGCAGCTCGCACAATGCCTGCGAGCAGTGCGCAAGCGCGTGCTCGTCGTAGCCGCCCTCGAGGACCGCGACCAGCCGTCCGTCGCACAGCCGGTTCGCGGCGTCGACGATCATGCGCGCCACGGCCGCGTAGCCTGCGGTCGACACGGCGAGCGGCCCGAGCTGGTCGCGCGCGTGCGAGTCCCACCCGCACGACACGAACACCATCTCCGGCGCGAACGCGTCGAGGGCCGGGACCGCGACCTGGCCGTAGGCCGCTCGGAACGCGGCGTCGCCCGCCCCACCGGGGAGCGGGATGTTCACCATCGTGCCGGCCGCCTCGCCGACCCCGCGGTCCTCCACGGCGCCGGTGCCGGGGTAGAACGGGTAGGCGTGCGTGCTCACGTAGAGCACGCGCGGCTCACCGTCGAAGATCGCCTGCGTGCCGTTGCCGTGGTGCAGGTCCCAGTCCACGACGGCCACCCGCTCGACGCCTCGGTCGAGGGCGGCCTGCACGGCGACGGCGACCTGGTTGTAGAGGCAGAACCCCATCGCACGCTCGCGCGTCGCGTGGTGCCCCGGTGGCCGGGCGGCCACGAACGCACTCGTCGCGGACCCGTCGAGGACTGCATCGGTCGCGGCGAGCGCAGCGCCAGCCACGCGCCGCGCGGCGGCCGGCGACGACGGCCCGATGAACGTATCGGGGTCGGCCCATCCGCCGCCTGCGGCGGCGTGGGCGTCGACGGTCACGAGCAGGTCGCGCGTGTGCACGGCGAGCAGCTCCTCGTCGGTGGCGTCGCGCTCGGGCAGGTGGTGCATGCGGTCGAGCAGGCCGGTGGTGTCGAGCTGCTGGAGGATGGCGGCGAGGCGGTCGGAGCGCTCGGGGTGCGGGACGCCGCCCGGTGGCTGGTGCGAGAAGTAGACCTGGTCCGTGCTGAACGCGACGGTCACGACGCCGCCCCGCTGCTCGTGCTGCGCATCGCGTGCTCCCTCCGCGTCTAGTGTCCCCGCGCAGCCTCGCGCACCACAGTGCCTCGCGGCAACTGCCCCTCGGTCGCATCACGGCTAGACTCGCGCCATGTACGTCATCGGCACGGCCGGGCACGTCGACCACGGCAAGTCCGCGCTCATCGAGGCGCTGACCGGCATCCACCCCGACCGCCTCCAGGAGGAGCGCGAGCGCGGGCTCACCATCGAGCTCGGCTTCGCGTGGATGACCCTCCCCTCGGGCCGCGAGGTCTCCATCGTCGACGTGCCGGGGCACGTGCGCTTCGTCCGGCACATGCTCGCCGGGGTCGGCGCCATCGACCTCGCGCTCTTCGTCGTCGCGGCCGACGAGGGGGTGATGCCGCAGACGCGCGAGCACCTCGAGATCCTTGACCTGCTCGACGTGCGCCACGCCGTCGTAGCGCTCACCAAGGTGGACCTCGCGCCAGACGTGGAGTGGCTCGCACTCGTCGAGGAGGAGCTGCGCGAGGAGCTCGCCCCGACGACGCTCGGCGGCGCGCCGATCGTGCGCACCTCGGCGGCCACGGGCGAGGGTCTCGACGCCCTGCGCGCCGCGCTCGACGAGGCACTCGAGGACACGCCGGAGCCGCGCGACGTGGGCCGGCCGCGGTTCGGCATCGACCGCGTGTTCACCATGCAGGGCTTCGGCACGGTCGTGACCGGCACGCTGCTCGACGGGACGCTGCGCGCGGGCGAGACGCTGGAGGCGGCGCCGAACGGCCCCTCGGCGCGCATCCGCGGGCTCCAGACACACCAACAGCAGGTCGAGGAGGCACAGCCGGGCACGCGCGTCGCGATCAACCTCGCCGGCGTCGGGACCGACGAGCTGCGGCGCGGGCAGGTGCTGGCCCCACCGGGGCAGGTCGGGGTCGCGCGCACGGTCGACGCCGTGCTGCGCGTGCTGCCCGGGCGGGCGCTGCGGCACAACCTGCGCGTGACCATGCACATCGGCGCGGCCGAGACGCAGGGCCGCCTGCGCATCCTCGGCGCCGACGAGGTGGCTGCGGGCGCCGAGGGCTGGTGCCAGGTACAGCTCGCCCCACCGGTCGCGGCGGCGCCGGGCGACCTGTTCGTCGTGCGCGTCTCGGACCGCACGCTCGCGGGCGGCCGCGTGCTCGCCGTGAACACGCCCCGCCACCGACGCACCGACCCGGCCGCCGTCGAGCGCCTGCGCGCGCTCGCCGCGGGCAGCCCGGACGAGGCAGTGCTCGCCACCCTCGAACGCATCGAACCGGCAACTCTTGCCGAGCTCGCGCGCCACGCCGACGCTGATCCCGCCGCGCTCGGTGAGTCCATCGAGGTCCTCGTCGAGCGCGGCGACGTGCTCACGCTCGACGGGGGCGAGGCGCGCTACGTCAGCGCGGCCGGGGCTGCGCGGCTGCGCACGCGCGCCGAGCGCGCCCTCGAGGCCTACGAGCGCGAGCACCCGCTGCGGCGGGTCATGACGGGCGAGGAGCTGCGCGCGCGGCTCGGCCTCGACGCGCGGGGGTTCGAGGCACTGCTCCCTGCGCTCGCCCCGGACGTGGTGGCCGAGGCGGGCGGGGTCCGGCGCGCGGCGTGGTCGCCGCAGCCGACGGCCGCGCAGCGGCGCGCCGCCGCGGAGGCAGTCGAAACCCTCGCGGCCGGCGGGGTCAGCCCGCCTCGCATTGACCTCGACCCCGAGCTTGCCGCGTACCTCGAGGACCGCGGCGAGATCGTCGACTGCGGCGACGGGGTGATGCTGGCCGCCGACGCGTTCGCCGAGGTGTCTCGGACCGTCGTCGCCTTGATCGAGGCGCAGGGCTCCGCGACGCTGGCGCAGCTGCGCGACGCGATCGGCACCAACCGCCGCGCCACGCAGGCGATGCTCGAACGCCTCGACCGC
>DAOULE010000208.1:0-7416 GCA_034420575.1 Dehalococcoidia bacterium | reverse complement strand
GCCGCGCTCATCGGCAGCGAGGAGCGCACGAGCACCTCGCGGCGGCAACTGGAGCAGCGGTAGACATCGATCGGCACGTGCGGCCTCGGTACGGTCGCGCCGGCGTCAGGGCGCGGGCGCCGGCTCGGTGTCCGGCAGCAGGTCGACGAACACCTCGTTGGCCAGCAGCAGGCCGCGCGTGGTGAGCCGCAGTCGCCCGTCGCGGTCCTCGAGCAGGCCCGTGCGGAAGTGGCGCTCGATCGCCTCGCCGAACGCGGCCTCCGGCGGCTCGCCGAAGCGCGCTGCGTAGTCCATCCGCGAGACGCCTTCGAGGAGCCGCAGCCCCAGGATCAGCGCGTCGGCGCGCAGCGTGGCCTCGTCGGGCGTCTCGCCCCCCGCGATCTGCTGGAGGGTGCCTCGCCCCGAGGCGGCGCGCTCCTCGTGGGAGGCGTTCACCAGCTCGACGTAGCGCTGCGGCGAGTCGACGTTGGCGAGGCGCTGCCCGGCGAAGAAGGAGTGCGCGCCCGCGCCGATGCCGAGGTACGGCTCGGCGCGCCAGTAGACGAGGTTGTGGCGGCACGGCAGGCCGGGCCGGGACCAGTTCGAGATCTCGTACTGCTCGTACCCGGCGAGGGCGAGGCGGTCGCGGGTCCAGTCGTACTGCTCGGCGACGACGTCGGGGTCGGGCTCGGGGAGTTCGCCCTTCTGCACCTGGTAGTACAGCAGCGTGCCCGGCTCGACGGTAAGCGCGTAGCACGAGAGGTGCTCCGGCGCGAGGTCGATCGTGCGCTCCAGCGTGTGCTGCCAACGTTCGAGGGGCTGCTCGATGAGCCCGAAGATGAGGTCCATGTTGACGTTGTCGAAGCCCGCCGCGCGCGCGTTCTCCACGGCTTCGATGGCCCGCTCCGGGCTGTGCTGGCGATCGAGGAGCTTGAGCTCGTCCTCGTTGAGCGACTGCACGCCGACCGAGAGCCGGTTGATGCCGAGCGCACGCAGCCCCTCGAGGTGCTCGCGGGTGAGCTCGGTGGGGTTCGCCTCGATGGTCCACTCGGCGTCGGGCGCGACGTCGTACTGGCCGCGCACGGCGCGGACGATGGTGTCCATGTCGTCCAGCGAGGTCAGGCTCGGCGTGCCGCCGCCGAGGAACACCGTCTCGACGCGGTGGCTGCGAGCGGCGGGCGCCCAGAGCTCGAGCTCGCGCACGAGCGCGGGCGTGTAGTCGGGCACCAGGTGGTCGAGGCCCTCGTACGAGTTGAAGTCGCAGTAGCCGCACTTCGCCGTGCAGAACGGGATGTGCAGGTAGAGCGAGAGTGCCTCGGACGCAGGCTGGGTCACGGCGGACCTCGATGCTCGTGCCGCCCTCGATCGGTGGGTCCGGCGGCCCGGTCAGCGTACAGGCGCGGCGGGGTGTGGGGAACGCGGCGGGGACACGCAATGCCCCTACCCCGCCCTCGCGCCCCGTGCGAGACTCGATCGCATGTTACGAACCCACGCTGCGGGGACACTCCGCCTCGACGACGCAGGCCAGCCAGTCACGCTTTCGGGATGGGTCCACCGCCGCCGCGATCACGGCGGCCTCATCTTCGTTGACCTGCGCGACGCCTCCGGCCTCGTGCAGGTCGTGTTCCACCCGGAGGACGCGCCCGAAGCCTTCAAGGTCGCCTCGGACGTCCGCAGCGAGTACGTGCTGCAGGTGGAGGGCGAGGTGGTCGCGCGGCAGCCGGGGACCGAGAACCCGGACCTCGACACGGGGGCTATCGAGGTGGCCGTGCGGGGCGCGGCGATCCTGAACGCCGCGCGCACGCCGCCCTTCCCCATCAACCAGGAGACCAACGTCGACGAGGCGACGCGGCTGCGCTACCGCTACCTGGACCTCCGCCGCGAGCGGATGGCCGCGAACCTCGTGCTGCGCCACCGCGTGGTGGCGTTCATGCGGCGCTTCCTGAGCGACAAGGGCTTCCTGGAGGTCGAGACGCCCGTGCTCGGCCTCGCCACGCCCGAGGGCGCCCGTGACTACCTCGTACCGAGCCGGGTGCATCCCGGCGACTTCTATGCACTGCCGCAGTCCCCGCAGCAGTGGAAGCAGCTGCTGATGGTCGCGGGCGTGGAGCGCTACTTCCAGATCGCCCGCTGCTACCGCGACGAGGACCTGCGCGCCGACCGCCAGCCGGAGTTCACGCAGCTCGACCTTGAGATGTCGTTCGTGGACGAGGACGACATCCTCGGACTGACTGAGGAGCTGTACAGCGGCCTCGCCGCCGAGGTCGCGCCGCAGCTCGATACGCCGAGCCCGTTCGTGCGCATGACGTACGCGGAGTCGATGGAGCGCTACGGCTCGGACAAGCCCGACCTCCGGATCGGCATCGAGATCAGCGACCTGACGGACATCGTGCGCGACAGCGAGTTCATGGTGTTCCGCCGTGCCATCGAGGCGGGCGGCCGCGTGCGCGGCTTCGCCGTGCCCGGCGGCGCCGACACCCCGCGCCGCGGCGCCGACGCGCTTGAGGCGCTGGCGAAGGAGAGCGGGGCGGGCGGCCTGGTCTGGATCGTGTACGAGGAGGACGGCTCGGTGCGCTCTCCCGTCGCGCGGTTCTTCGAGGAGGAGACGCTTGCGGCGCTGGCCGAGGCCACCGGGGCGTCGAACGGCGACATGGTGCTGATCGTGGCCGACCAGGACGACGTGAGCTCGCGCGTGCTCGACGTGCTCATGCGGCGCGTCGGGGAGGACCGCTACCTCGTCGACCCGAATGTGCTCGCGTTCGCGTTCGTCACGGAGTTCCCGATGTTCGAGTGGGACGCGCAGGGCCAGCGCTGGAGCGCGATGCACCACCTCTTCACGGCCCCGTTCGACGAGGACGCAGACCTGATCGACAGCGACCCCGGCGCCGCGCGGTCGCGTGCCTACGACCTCGTGTGCAACGGGCAGGAGATCGGGTCGGGGTCGATCCGTATCCACCGCCGCGAGCTGCTCTCGCGCGTGTTGCGTCGGCTCAACCTCAAGGAAGCCGAGGCCGAGGAGCGCTTCGGGCACATGCTGGAGGCGTTCACGTATGGCGCCCCGCCTCACGGCGGCATCGCGCCGGGCCTCGACCGCACCGTGGCGCTCTTCGCCGGCGAGCGCGACATCCGCGAGGTGATCGCGTTCCCCAAGACGAAGTCGGCGACCGACCCGCTCACGGGTGCCCCCGCCGGCGTGCGCCACGACCAGCTCGCCGAGGTCCACATCGCGCTCACCCCGGAGGCTGAAGTAGCACAGTCCCAGCGCGCGGAAGGCGTGCGGGAAGCGATCACAGATGACGTATCATCGTGATGAGCGGCGCGCTCCCCTGACCCGCCGGATCCACGTGGTGACGAGAGGCGTATCTCCAACGACGTAGTGAGCGGAGGCGCTCAGTGAGTGGACAGAACCGCGTTATCGTCCTGATGCTGGGGGTCCTCGCGGCCCTCGTGATCGTCGTCGGCGGCCTCTCCGCCGTGCTGCTCCTCAGCGGCGGCGAGGACGGTGGCACTACCACCACCGCCACGACCGATGAGGGGGGCCTCGACCGGGGAGGCAGCGGCGACGGCGATGACGGCGCCGACGACGGCGGCGAGGGACCGAGCGGCAGCGGCGACGCCAGCGGCCGGCTGCGCCTCGCGGGCTCCGACCCCGTCACGATGGACCCGCACATCGCCGGCGACTCCGGTTCCGCCGAGTACATCGTCGAGATCTTCAGCGGCCTCGTCACGATCTCGCCCGACCTCAGCATCGAGCTCGACCTCGCCGAGTCGTTCGAGGTGTCCAACGACGGCCTGGTCTATACGTTCACGCTGCGCGACGACATCTTCTTCCACCAGGGCCGCCGCGTGACGGCCGAGGACGTGCGCTGGTCCATGGAGCGCGCCGCCTCGCGCGAGCTCGCCTCGCCCACTGCCCTCGCCTACCTCGGCGACATCCTCGGCGTGCGCGAGCGCTTCTACGAGGGCGCGGAGACCATTACCGGCATCGAGGTGATCGACGACCGCACGATCCAGTTCACGATCGACGAGCCGAAGCCGTACTTCATCGCGAAGCTCACCTACCCCACCGCCTTCATCGTGGACCGCCAGCAGATCGAGGCGAACCCGCGTGGCTGGACGCGCCGGCCCAACGGCACCGGCCCGTACCGCCTGGCGGAGTGGCGGCTGGGGCAGCGCATTGTGCTGCAGGCCAACTCGCGCTACCACCTCGGCGCGCCCGTGATCGAGGAGGTGCTGTACGAGCTTGCCGGCGGCTCGACGCTGACGCGCTTCGAGAACGGCGAGCTCGACGTCTCGTTCATCGGTGTGAACGACATCGACCGCGCGCGCGACCCGGAGAGCGACATCGGGCCGCTGTACCAGGTCTTCCCGCAGTTCACGATCTCCTACCTGGCGCTGAACACGAACGTCCCGCCGTTCGACGACGTGAACGTGAGGCGCGCGCTCGGCTTCTCGATCGACCGCACGCTGATCGCGGAGGTGACGTTCAACAACATGCTCGCGCCCGCCACGGGCATCCTGATGCCGCAGCTGCCGGGCTACACGCCGGGTGACAAGACCTTCGCGTTCGACCCGGACGAGGCGCGGCGGCTGCTGGCGGCCTCGAAGTACGGCTCGGCCGAGGACCTGCCGGAGATCGTCCTCACCGAGGTCGGCGGCGGCGCCGAGGGGCGGATCGATACGCAGGCGTTCATCCAGCAGTGGCGCGAGGAGCTGGGCATCGACGTCCGCATCGAGCAGACGGACTTCGCGACGATCCTGCAGCGCCAGGACGAGGGCAGCCTCCAGATGTTCAACGCGGGCTGGATCATGGACTACCCCGACCCCGAGGACATCCTGGACCTCAAGTTCCACTCCGGCTCCGCGCTGAACGACGTCAACTACAGCAACGCCGAGGTCGACTCGATCCTCGAGGAGGCGCGCGTCGAGCAGGACGCGGCGCGCCGCCTGGAGCTGTACCAGCAGGCGGAGCGCCTGATCATCGAGGACGCAGCGTGGCTGCCCCTCTACTTCTCGCAGTCGCACGTGGTGATCAACGAGGCCGTGGAGGGCTGGTTCGAGCCGCCCATGGTGATCCCACGGCTGCGCTTCGTGACGGTCAACCGCTAGGGGCCAGCCGTGGCCGGCTACATCATCCGCCGCCTCCTGTGGCTGCCGGTCATCCTCGTGATCGTCTCGTTCTCGACGTTCTCGATCGCGCGCTTCGGACCCGGCGATCCGGTGAGCATCGCCGCCGGCCAGTGGCGCGACCCGGAGGTACTCGAACGCGTCCGCGCCGAGCGAGGCCTCGACGGCACCGTCTTCGAGCAGTACGCGCGCTGGCTGATGGGCGACATGTACCCGGGCGGCTCGGGCGGCGGCGCGCTGCGCGGTGACTTCGGCGAGTCGTTCATCCAGCAGGGCTTCTCGGTCAACGAGCTGATCCGCAGCAAGATGGCGATCTCCGCGCAGCTGGGCTTCCTCACGCTCGTCACGGTGTTCTCCGTCGGCATACCGCTCGGCCTGCTGGCCGCGAGGTTCAGCGGGACGTGGATTGACCCCTTCGTCATCGCGTCGTTGCTATTCCTCACGTCGGTGCCGGTGCTGGTCATCATCCCGCCGGCGCTGTGGCTCTTCGCGTCGCCGAACCAGCTCGGCATCATCCCTGTCGGCGGGTGGGGTGGCGAAGGCCTCGACGGCATCTTCGACATCTGGTGGATCGGCGGCGTGGTCGCGGTGCCGATCCCGGACCCGCACATCTACCTGCCGCTGTTCGTGCTCTCCATCGGCGGCTTCGCGGGCGTCGCGCGGCTGGTACGCATCACGGCCCTGGAGGTGCTGAGCGAGGACTACGTGCGGACGGCGCACGCGAAGGGACTCAAGGAGACCACGGTCGCGCTGAGGCACGTGCTCCCCAACGCGCTGTTGCCGGTGATCACGGTCATCGGCTTCGCGCTCGTCGGCATCCTCGAGGGCGCCTTCTTCACGGAGACCCTGCTCGGCATCCCGGGCATCGGCCGCTTCGCGTTCGAGGCCGTGCAGAGCCGTGACTACGACGTGATCCTGGCGATCACCGTGATCCTGTCGGCGGCATTCGTGCTCGCCAACCTCGTCGTCGAGATCGCGTACACGTGGATCGACCCGCGCGTGCGGCTGGGTGAGGCCATCAACGCGTGACCACGACGCGCACCGACGTCGACTACGGCGGCGAGGCGACCGGCACGCCGGCGGGCGCGTGGACGCAGCTCTGGCAGCGACTGCGCCGCAAGAAGCTGGCGATGATCGGGCTCGTCGTCATCATCATCATCTACACGCTCGGCATCGGCGCGGTCTGGCTCGCGCCGTACGGCTTCACCGACCAGGACCTGCTGCGCGGTCTCGAGGGGCCCTCGTCCGACCACTGGCTCGGCACCGACCGCCTGGGACGCGACATGCTGAGCCGCGCGATGTACTCGGCGCGCACGACGGTGATCATCACCGCGCTGGTGATCGTCACCGGCGGGCTCATCATCGGGCCGACGCTCGGACTGCTCGCCGGCTACCGAGGGGGTCGCACGGACGGCGTGATCGGGCGTGTGGGCGACGTCTTCATCTCGCTCCCCGGCCTGCCGATGCTGATCCTCATCAACGCCTCGCTCTCCCCGCGAGTCGTCGACCTCACGAAGTGGCTCGAGGAGCACACGCTGCTGACCGGGCTGGTCGAGAACGGGGTGCCCTCGTACTTCACGGTGTTCGGCGCGCTGTCGCTCTTCTTCTGGGTGGGCAGCATGCGCATCATCCGTGCGCAGGTGCTCCAGCTTCGCGAGCGCGACTTCGTCACGGCGTCCGTGGCGATGGGAGCGGGGACGCGCCACATCATCGTGCGGCACCTGCTGCCAAACGTGTCGTTCCTGCTCATCCTCGGCGCCTCGACGGCGCTCGGGTCGGTCGCGGGCTCGGAGCTGTTGCTGACGTGGTTCGGGGTGGGTGTGCAGCCGCCGGTGCCGTCCTTCGGCGTCATGATCTTCGAGGCGGGCAGCATCCGCACGTTCTCGGAGCACCCGCACCTGCTGATCGTGCCGTCGATGTTCGTGGTCGCGCTGCTCTACGCGTTCGCACTCTTCGGCGACGCGCTCAACGACGCTGTGCGAGGCAGGTAGGGGCGGCCGAGGCAACAACACGGGCCGGAGGCCGTCGGGCGTGGTGGCGCACACGGCGGGCCAACCCATAATCTGACTACCGGGACTGCGGCTCGTGTCGCGGCCCTCCGGAGCAACGCCGAGCACTGCGAGACGAGGTGCACGTGCCAGTCACCGCCGAACGGCTACCTCGCTCCCTCGTGTCCATGGAGATCGAGGTCGAGCAAGAGCGCCTGGAGGGCGCGCTGGAGAAGGCCGTGCGCAAGGTCGCGCAGCAGGTCCGCATCCCCGGCTTCCGCCCCGGCAAGGCCCCGCGCAACGTCGTCGAGGGCATGGTCGG
>DAOULE010000207.1:0-7574 GCA_034420575.1 Dehalococcoidia bacterium | reverse complement strand
TCCCAGGTCGCCTGGTCGTACGGGACGGGCTCGGCGCCGGTCTCCTCGAGGCGGTCGGTGTAGTCCTCGAAGCGCTCGCCCATCACCTCTTCGGCGCGGGTCACCAGGATGCGCGGGCGGTCACTCGGGCTCATTGCGGATCCTCGGCGGGACCACCGGCGGCGCGCAGGACGCGAGGCGCTCGCCGGTGACGTCGGCAACGAAAGTGGTCGGGGTGCGCAGATTTGAACTGCGGACCTCGTCGTCCCGAACGACGCGCTCTGCCAAGCTGAGCTACACCCCGGGGGAACGCGGAACCGCGCTCGAAAACGGATCGTAGCACCCGCGCGGAGACAGCGTCGAGGCTACACGGGTATGATCTCCATCGAGTGGCAGGGGGGAAAGGCCGCACGGCGCGGATGCCCCCGATCGTCTTCTCCCGGTTCCGCAGGCTCCTCAGCCCGATCGCGCCTCGCCGCGGCGCGGGCCTCGCCGCGCTCGCCGTCGTCGTGGCGCTCGCCGCCGTCGCCGGGGCGACGCCGGGCGAGGCGCAGCGCGTGAGCCTGGGCGAGGAGAACTCGTGGCTCCGCATCCAGAACGTGGGTAGCGAACCCGCCACGATCGACATCGAGTTCTTCAACAAGGATGGCGGCGCGGTCGCCCGCGACTCCTGCCCCCGTCAGGACGCATGCGGGGCGTTGCCGCCGGGCTTCGGGTGGTCATTCTTCCAGCAGGGCTACCGGCCGCTCGAGGCCGGGTACCGCGGCTCGGCCGTGGTCACCGTCGACCAGCCCTTCGTCGCGCTGCTCGCGCGCGACGTGTTCAAGGCGGGCCTGTTCCAGATCGGAGGCGATTCGCTGCGCCTGACCGTCGGCACAGCGGCTCAGTACGCCCCGATCGTGCAGAACACCGACGAGTACGTCTCGCGCCTCTCCGTCGCGAACCTGAGCGAGGACCACGCCGCGTGCTTCCAGATCGTCTACTTCGACGAGGGCTCGACGCAGCCCATCGTCGACCCGCCGGGCAGGACCGCAGGCTGCTCGGCGGGCGGGTGGCTGGTCGCCCCGCGCGGGGCGCTGCTGCGCGACGAGCATGACCTGCCGGTGCCGATGGGGTTCGACGGATCGGCGATGATCATCGCCCGCCGGACCTCGGCGGGCGTGCCGGCCGACGCGCAGCTGCCGTCGCTGATGGTCGACACGCGTGAGCGCCACGGTCCGGGCCTCGCCACGTACCGGGCCTTCGATGGCCAGGAGTTGAGCCACGAGATCGTGCTGCCGCTGGTCGACCGCAACGCCAGCGAGGGGCGCACGACATGGACGACACGCTTCCGCATCTTCAGCAGCGTCCTGACGGAGAACGAGGTGGAGCTGCTGTTCACGGGCCGGGACGACAGCGGCAACGAGATCGAGATCGAGCACAGCGTGGTGGTGTCCTCGGTGCTCACGTGCGACCAGCGGCTCGACGGGGCAGGGGGGTGCCTGCCCGATGACGCCTCGCTGCCCGGCGTCTTCTTCGGGTCGGTGCGTGCCCGGGCGGCCCATCCCATCTCGATCGTCGCGCAGCGACTCTCGGACGACGGCGCGCTGGCCGACTACCGGGGGTTCACCGCCGAGGAGGCAGCACGCGAGGTGATGCTGCCCGTGCTCAACAAGAACTTCGGACCCTGGGGCGACTTCAAGGGCTGGAACTCGTGGTTCCGGGTCGCCACGTTCGACGGCTCGGAAGGCTCGATGCACGTCGTGTACTTCTCGAAGGAGTTCCCGACCGGGCTGCTCTCGCGCGTGATCCGGATCGACGGACAGCGGACACTGCGGCAGTGGGATGAGCGGCGCTTGCCCGACGGATGGGTCGGCAGCGCGATCATCGTCGCGAACCGCCCGGTCGTCGCGGTCGCGAACCTCGAAAGCGACGTGTTCGAGGGTGACCCGGTGATGCTCTACAACGGCGTCAGCCTGAAGTAGCCCGCTCGCCGTTGCCATCGCCGCTGGGCGTGCTCCCCAGCGGGTAGCTCCCTCTCGCGCTACGCTCGGCATCGGGAGCGCCGCGATGCCCGATAACGGCCTGATGACCACCGCCGAGGTGCTCGAGCGCTACCGCTCGGGGCCGGCGAGCGGCGTGTTCACGGACGGCTCGTGCAGCGGCAACCCCGGCCCCGGCGGCTGGGGCGTCGTGCGGGTGCACGACGGGCGTGTCGTGGCCGAGCGGCGCGGCGCCGACCCGGACACCACCAACAACCGCATGGAGTTCGAGGCGATGATCGCGGGCCTCGAGATGATCGAGCCGGGCGAGGCGGAGACCGTCTACTCCGACAGCCGGCTCGTGGTGCAGACGATCAACGAGTGGGCCGCGGGCTGGGCGCGGCGCGGCTGGAAGCGCCGCACCGGGCCCGTCAAGAACCTGGACCTGGTGCAGCGCGCCTATGCGCTCGCGCAGGAGCGCCCGCATGTGCGCATCGAGTGGATCGCCGCGCACAACGGCGCGCGCTGGAACGAGTACGCCGACGCCCTCGCGACGGCGTACCTGCGCAACGAGGTCTGAGCCTCGCCCGTGCGGCTGCCGAGCGCGGCTATCGCCTGCGGTTAGCGGCCCTGGTACTGCGCCGGGCGCTTCTCCAGGAACGAATTGACGCCCTCGCGGAAGTCGTCGGACAGCATGAGGTGGCCGAGGGCCAGCCCGGTGTAGTCCGTGACGCGCTGCAAGTCGTCGTTGTCGTTCATGTACACCACGCGCTTGCTCGCGGCGATGCTGAGCGAGGGGCCGCTGATGATCTCTCCGGCCAGCTCGAAGGCGGTGTCCATGAGGTCCTCGAGCGGCACGATCTTGAGCAGCAGGCCGATCTCGTAGGCCCGCTGCGCGTCGATCATGCGGCCGGTCAGCATCAGGTCGAGCGCGGCCTGGTGGCCGGCCTGCTGCGTGAGCAGGTGGCCGAGGCCGAAGTCGGCCATGATGCCGCGCTTGAGCTGCGAGACCTGGAACTGGGCGTTCTCGGCGGCGATGCGCAGGTCCGTGCCCAGCGCGAGGCCCCAGCCCATCCCGACGCAGTGACCGTTGATCGCACTGATGAACGGGATGTCGCAGTCGCGGATGGCGCGGATCGCGTAGCGCTCGGGGTGACTCGGCCGCCAGGGCATCTTCTCGGTCTCGTTGCCGGGGATGCGCCGTGACAGGCCCTCGCGGACGTCGGCGCCGGCGCTGAACGCGCGTCCCGCGCCGGTGATGATCACGCACTTCGTGTCGTAGTGGCCCTCGTTCAGCGACTGCGCGAAGCGGCCGATACTGTCGGCCATGTCGCCGGTGAAGGCGTTGAGGCGTTCGGGGCGGTTGAGCTTGAGGACGGTGATCTCACCGTGATCCTCGAAGGTGACGTGCTCGGTAGCTACTGCGGTGGCCATGGCCATACTCCTCGGCGGTCATTCGATGCGGCCATGCTAGCGCACGCGTCGAGGGGTAAGAGGGTCGATCCCCGGGGGCACGGGTCGCGGTCGACCTGGAGATGGGACTGTTACATCCACAGTCGGATGGCAGCGAGCATGATGCCGACGCCCGCCAACTGGAGCGAGGCCAGCGCGACCGCCAGGCGCTGCATGTCCTTCCGCAGTTCCGCTGCGAGGCGCTGCAGGTCGGCTTTGGTCGCGAGGTGCTCAGCCTGTGTCGTCATCGACGTCACTCCGGCTGCCGCCGGCCTACATCCAGAGCCGCATGGCGGCGAGAATGATGCCGATGCCCGCCAACTGGAGCGAGACGAGCGCGAACTTCAGCCGCTGCATCTCGGTCCGCACCCGCTCGACGTCGGCTTTGGTGGCAAGGTGCTCCATCGCACCCTCGATGCGCGAGACCCGCTCGCCGATCGTCCCGGACTGCGTCGTCATGGCGGGCTCATCTCGCCTTTCCGTTGCACCTTGCGGTCAGTGTAGGCGTCAATCGATTCGTTATCAACTAACGATCCAGATATTACGTAGGGAATGAGAACGGATCTCCCCTGGCACCCGTGCGCGGCTGAACGGGTGTTGATTTCCTCGCCTCCGTAAACTAGTTTGTATCGCAAACCTAATGGCAGGGGCACGTCATGGCATCCGACGCCGACCGAAGAACACTGACACCCGAGGAGAGCTGGAGCGCGATCCACGCGACGATGGATCACGCCCGCAACTCGATGTACATCGCCGGGACGGCGACGATCCTGCTCCTGTGGGGCGTGATCGTCTCGGTCGGCTACCTCGCCGAGTACGCCGCCGCCACGGTGTGGTCGGACTTCGCCGACGGCCGGCCGTGGCTGAGCGCGCCGCTGTGGGGCGTCCTCGTGGTGGCCGGTATGGCCGGAAGCGCCGTCATCGGACAGCGCGCGGGCCGTGACCTCGCGGCGGGCGAGGCGGCGCGCGGCGCGGGCCTCCGCGTGTTCGCGTTCTGGCTGGCCGTCGCCTCCGCCGCCTTCCTCGTTCCCGCCGCGGCCGGACTGTGGGTTGAAGAGCACGCCGAGGCGATCCCGCGTGTCGCGATCGGCATCGTGGCGCTGGGTCACATCCTCTTCGGGATCATGCACCGGCCGCTGATCGCCGCCTTCGGCGTGGGCATCGCGGCAGCGTTCTACGTGCCCGACCGCCTCGCGGGCGACGGCGCGCCGGCGGTGTCGGCGCTGGCGACCCTGGTGCTGGTCGTCGTGGCGGCCGCGTGGATCCGGCGGAGCCGCGTGCTTTGACCGACGCCGAGGCGTCGGGGGCGTCGATCGTCCTCGACGAGACCATCCACCAGCCGACACGGCTGCGCATCATGACGATGCTCGTCGCGGTGCCGGAGACGGACCGGCTCGCCTACGGCTTCATCCAGCAGACGCTCGGGCTCACCGGCGGCAACCTGACGACGCACCTCCGCAAGCTGCAGACGAGCGGCTACCTCGACACCAACAAGGAGTTCATCGACGCGAAGCCGCGCACGTGGGTCCAGGCGACACCGGCAGGACGCCACGCGTTCGGTGAGTACCTGTCGAACCTCGAGCAAGCGCTGAGCTGGCGCCCGCCGGAGCCGCCCGCCGCCCGGTGATCGCGATCCGCTATGCCTGCTCGTCCAGGAGCACACGCCCCAGCCACTCGGAGAGGTCGTTGGCGCTGGCCGCGCTGACCTCGTGGCCCATCGGGTACTCGCGGTAGTCGGGGGAGAGGCCGAGGCCCTGCAGCGTGTCGCGCGCGCCGCGCCCGCCCTCGACGGTGGCCGTCGCGTCCTGCGCGCCGTGCTGGATGAGTATCGGCAGCCGCCCCACGGCGTCCGAGGGCGGCTCGTCGGCGAGGTCGGCGGGGAAGCCTGTACTCAGCGCGGCGAGGCCGACCCAGCGCTCGGGCTCGGCGAAGGCGAGCCGGTACGCCATGCCGCCACCCTGGCTGAAGCCGAGCAGCGCGACGCGGTCGCGCCGCACGGGGTACGCCTCGAGCGCGTAGTCGAGGAACTCGTTGATGAGGCCGATCGCCCCCTCGATGGCCGCCGGGTCGCTCCGGCCGCCCGGGCCGGCGAAGTCGTACCAGCTGAAGCCGAAGTAACCGGGCTGCACCTGGATCGGCGCCTGCGGGCAGAGCATGAGCATGCGCCCCGACGCGAGGAATGGCCACAGGCCGAGCAGGTCCTGGCCGTGCGCGCCGTAGCCGTGGAGCGCCACCAGCGTCGGCAGCCCCTCGTCGGGGACATCGCCTTCAGGGTGCGCGACGGCGTGGATGAGTGGCATGCGGCTCTCCCTCCGGCCCGCGGAGGGCGAGCTCGGCGTGAGTATACGCGCCGCCTCGTCGTGGCCTTGAGCGGCCCGGCTGCCCGCGAGTGGCCGGTGCTGCTAACATCGCCGCGACAGGCGACGGACACGACGGTGGAGGATGCCGATGGCGGACGAACAACCCACGACGCTCGTGACGCAGGAGATGATCGACAGCCGCGATGTCTGGAGCGAGAAGGTCTACTCGAGGCCGGTCGAGCTGAACGACATCATCAAGTGGGCGATCGCGGTCTACTGGCCCGACGAGCCGCCCCGCATCTACTGGGACGAGGAATACGCGAAGACCACGAAGTACGGCGGCATCATCGCGCCGCAGGACTTCAACCCGTTCGCGTGGCCCGTCCCGCGACCGCCCGCGAGGGAGCTCCCCAAGAACGCCGGCGTCGGCGAGCGCGTCATGAACGGCGGCCAGACCGACACGTTCGGTGTGCCGATGCGCCCCGGCGACGTGATCAGCCAGTCCTCGGCGCTCGTCGACTGGAACGAGCGCGTGGGGCGCCTGGGCCTGACGATCTTCAGCTACACGGAGAACCGCTGGGAGAACCAGAACGGCGAGCTCGTGAAGTCCCGCATCTCCGTCGGCGTACGCTACTAGGAGACGCACACCGCCCGGCGCATGGGCGCCGGGGAGCCAGCACGCGCACACACCGGAGGGAGGCGTATGGCTGAAGAACTGACCACCCTGGTCACGCAGGAGATGCTCGACAGCCGCGACGTGTGGAGCGAGAAGGTCTACTCGCGTCCGATCTCGCTGAACGACATCATCAAGTGGGGCATCGCCGTCTACTGGCCGGACGAGCCGCCTCGCATCTACTGGGACGAGGAGTACGCGAAGACCACGAAGTACGGCGGCATCATCGCGCCGCAGGACTTCAACCCGTTCGCGTGGCCCGTCCCGCGCCCGCCGGCCCGCGAGCTGCCGAAGGACCCAGGCGTGGGCGAGCGCGGCATGAACGGCGGCCAGACGGACCGCTACGGCGTACCGATGCGCCCGGGCGACGTGATCAGCACGTCCTCGGCGCTCGTCGACTGGAACGAGCGCGTGGGCAGCCTGGGCCTGACGATCTTCACGTACACTGAGATTCGCTGGGAGAATCAGAACGGCGAGCTGGTGAAGTCCCGAACCTCCGTCGGGATCCGCTACTAGGAGGCAACCATGGCTGAGAACGTCTACTTCGAGGATGTGAACGTCGGCGACGACATCCCGTCGTTCACCCGCCAGACCGACCTGATGCACTGGAACCGCTACGCGGCCGTCAACGACGAGTTCGTCTACATCCACATGGACGACGAGGCGGGCCGTGCCGCGGCCAACGAGCCGGGCGCGTTCGGCATGGGCAACCTGCGCTGGGCGTACCTGCTCAACATGCTCCGCGAGTGGGTCGGCGACGAGGTCGATGTCCGCGAGCTGGGCGTCCAGTTCCGCGCCATCAACCAGAAGAACGACGTGCTCACGTGCGTCGGGACGATCACCGAGAAGACCGAGGAGAACGGGGACCACCTCGTCCGCCTCGACACCAACGTGATCAACCAGGATGGCGTCGCCACCTGCCCCGGCCACGCCGTCGTCGCACTGCCCTCGCGCGGGTAGGCCGACACTCCAGTCGTGAGGCCCCTCGGGAGCGCGCGCTCTCGAGGGGTCGATCGCGTCCGTGGCACCACGGCGGGTCCCCCATGACGCGCCGCGTGCTCATGTGCGAGCCGGTCCACTACCGGATCGACTACGAGATCAACCCCTGGATGCGCCGCTCCAACCGCGTCGACGGTGCACGCGCCCTCGAACAGTGGCGGCGCGTGCGCGAACGCATCGAGGGTCTCGGCGTCGAGGTCGAGCTCATCG
>DAOULE010000206.1:0-13069 GCA_034420575.1 Dehalococcoidia bacterium | reverse complement strand
CGACCTGCTGGTGCCGATGGCGGCGAGCGTCGAGCTGCTGCACACGGCGACGCTCGTCCACGACGACGTGATCGACATGGCCGAGGAGCGCCGCGGCCGCCCCACGGCGGCGTCTCAGTTCAACAACGCGCCGAGCGTGATGCTGGGCGACTACATGTTCGCGCACGCCGCGGAGTTCGTGGCGCGCACGGGCAACATCCGCGTGATCCGCAACTTCGCCGACACGCTGCGCGTCATGGCGACCGGCGAGCTCCACCAGGACGTCTCCGCCTACGAGTACTCGCGCGACGTGCAGCGCTACCTCGACCGCATCTACGGCAAGACCGCGTCGCTCTTCGCGACGGCGAGCGAGGGCGGCGCCATCGTCTGCGGCGCGCCCGAACCCCAGGTCGAGGCCGTGCGTCGCTATGGCGCGCAGCTCGGCATGGCATTCCAGATCGTCGACGACGTGCTCGACTTCAGCGCCACGTCCGAGGAGCTCGGCAAGCCGGCCGGCTCGGACCTCCTCGCCGGCACGCTCACGCTGCCCGCGCTGCTCTACATGGAGCGCTACCCCGAGGACAACCCGATCCGCCGCGCGTTCGACGGCGTCCGCCGACGCGCCAACCTGCAACGGGCGATCGATGAGATCCGGAGCTCGGGGCTGCTCGAGGAGTCACTCGAAACCGGCCGCCGCTACGCGACCGAGGCTGTCGAGGCCCTCGACGCGCTCCCGGCAGGCGAGCCACGCGACACGCTGGAGCGCCTCGCCGAGTTCGTCGTCGAGCGCCGCTCCTAGGCTGAGCGTCCCTGGGTGCTCAGGCGGTCTCGAACTCCAGCGAGCTGAGGTTGAGGCCGGGGGAGCGCTTCGAGAGGCCGAGCATCTCGACGCCGACCACCTCGTTCGACTCGTTGTAGTCCAGCACCACGCCCGGCGAGACCTCGTCAGATTCGACGATGGCGGAGTTGTCGAGTCGCAGGTACAGGGCGTCGGCCTTCTGGTCCACGCGCAGCTTCACAGCGTCCTCCGCATCCTGCGATCAAAGAATACGCTTACGACTCGCCACGGGGCAAAGCGCGTGTTGACCACGACGCGGAGCACCCGATCGTCGCGTTGCGGAATCCGGCGGTAGAACCGCTCCACCTCGGGATCAGATGGATCGGGCGTCCGCAAGTCAGGCATGCTGACCGCATCCTCGACCCACTCGATCGCGATCAACCGTTCATTCATCGCGGCCATCGCATGCTGCGTGAACTCCAGCTCCATCCCTCAATACCCCCGCCGTACCTCCAGTACCCGTCGGTTCCCCGCCAGGTCCCGATGGACCTCGACGTTCCCACCCCCGAGCGCGTCGACCACCCAGTCGCCGACGAGGCCAGACTGGCCGCCGCCGAGCTCGAGCAGGACGGCTACCGGGCCGTCGGCGAGGTGGTCCGGAAGCTGGTCGGCGAACGAGCGGACGATGTCCACGCCCGTCTCACCGCCGTCCACGGCGAGGCGCGGCTCGGCGGCGCGGATCTCTGCGGGGAGGTGCTCGTACTCGTCGGTCGGGATGTACGGGAGGTTCGCCGCGACGACGTCGAGCGGCTCGCCGAGAGGTTCGAGGAGGTCGCCCGTGAGCAGCACGACGCGGTCGAGGAGGCCGAAGCGCGCGCGGTTGCGCCCCGCCCACGCCAGCGCCTCGGTCGATGCGTCGGTGGCGAAGACCTTCGCCGAGGGCGCGTGCCGCGAGACGGCGAGCGCGACCGCGCCGCAGCCCGTACCGACGTCGGCGACGCGCACGAGGCGTCGTGCGTTGGGGTGCTCGCGGATGGCCGCCAGCGTCGCCTCGACCAGCGTCTCGGTCTCCGGGCGGGGGATGAGCGCACCGGGGCCGACCTCGAAGGTGAGCCCGTAGAACTCGCGCCGCCCGAGGATGTACGAGAGCGGCTCCCGGCCGCGCCGACGCTCCATCAGCGCCTCGAACGATACGAGGTGCGCCTCCTCCGCCGCGTCGCGCGATGCGGCGATGACCTGGGCGCGCGTCAGCCCGGCAGCCTCCCCGTACAGCAGCTCGACTTCGAGCCGCGCCTCGTCGAGGTCGTGCGAGGCGCCCGCGGTGAGCAGCTCGTCGGCCGCGGCGTGCAGCCGCTCGCCGAGCGAGGGGGCGGGCTCGGTGGCGCCGGTCACGAGGTGCGTGGGTCAGCCGGTCGCGGCTGCGAGCAGGCGCGACTGCTCCTCGAGCTGCACGGCGTCGATGAGCGGCTCGATCTCGCCGTCGAGGATGCGCGGGAGGCTGTGCAGCGTGATGTTCACGCGGTGGTCGGTCACGCGGTCCTGCGGGAAGTTGTAGGTGCGGATCTTCTCCGAGCGGTCGCCGGTACCGACCTGCGTGCGGCGGGCGTCGGCAACCTCGGCGTCGGCCTTCGCGCGCTCCAGCTCGTAGAGGCGCGCGCGCAGCACGCTCTCGGCCTTCGCGCGGTTCTTCGCCTGCGAACGCTCGTCCTGGCAGACCACGACGATGCCCGTCGGCTCGTGGGTGAAGCGCACGGCCGTGGCCACCTTGTTCACGTTCTGCCCGCCTGCGCTGCTCGCGTGGAAGATGTCCGTGCGCACCTCAGACCAGTCGATGTCGACCTCGACCTCGTCGACCTCGGGGAGGACGGCGACTGTGGCCGTCGAGGTGTGGATGCGGCCCTGCGGCTCGGTCTCGGGCACGCGCTGCACGCGGTGCACGCCTGACTCGTGCTTCATCCGCCGGTAGGCGTCCTGCCCGCTCACCTCGAACGTGATCTCGCGGTACCCGCCCGGCCCGGACTCCGAGGTGTTGAGCACGTCGAGCTTCCAGCCCTGCCGCTCGGCGTAGCGCTGGTACATGCGGAACAGGTCGGCGGCGAACAGCGCCGCCTCGTCGCCGCCCGCGCCGCCGCGGATCTCGATGATCGCGTCCTTCTCGTCGGCCGGGTCGCGTGGGAGCAGGGCGACCTTCAGGTCCTCCTCGATCTCCGCGAGCAGCGGCGAGAGCCGCTCCTCCTCCTCGCGCGCGAGCTCGCGCTCGTCCTCGTCGCCGGAGCGCAGCAGGTCGCGGGCGTCGGCGAGCGCCTCGGAGGTGTCGCGGAAGCGGCGCCCGAGGTCGACGACGCGTTCGAGCTGCGCGCGCTCACGGGCGATCTCGGCCATGCGGCGATGGTCGGTGGCCACCTCCGGGTCGCCGAGGAGCGCCGTCAACTCCTCGAACCGCGCTTCGATCTCTGCGATGCGTTCGAGCATGGGACTAGGGTAGCAGGGGGCGTGCTGAGCGTCGGCAGCCGCCTCTCCGCAGATGTTCAAATGAGTGTACTGGCGGACAATAGCCTTGACACCTCTGGTGGGCTGCGCAGAGTATTGACGTGGCGACGCTGGGGGGCTTCCCATCAGAAGGGTGTGATGCGCCTGCTTGGCGCGAGAGAACCGAAGGCGGTCTCTATTCGCAGAGCCGCTCGAGCGGTATCAACACATTAGTGACAGGATCGACCGATGACGGAGGCGATGCAGCGATTCCCGGGCGACGAGAGCCTTGGCCTGGTAGCAGCGCTGAGACGGGCGGAAGCCAAGAACCCGGACATAATCGCGGCAATGAGGGAAGGTAAGGTCAGCCCTCGGCTTTTCAATGTCCCAAAGGAACTGCCAGTTGATTGGACATACGTTCAGGCGACGGCCCTAACGATGGTGATCAACCTCAACAGCCCAGCGACTCAGGATGATGTGTATCGGATAGCCGCTGAAGCTCTCCCCGAGCACACGCCCGAACGTGCTGCTGAGATCGCAGAGGCTTGCATCCGTTGGGGTGCGTCGCTCTAGGCTGAGCGCCTGCACTGCTCGCGCCGCCGGTCCGGCTGGGGGGATGCGAGAACCCTGAGCTGACGGCTCGATCGACGTGTTGGCCGGTTGACTGGCCGTCACTCACCCCGAGGGCTGCAACCGCATCGTCCAGCATCACCCTGCGCTACTCGCCGTCGAGGGCGATCAACTCAATGGCTCCGCCCGGGTGGGTGCTACGATGTGTCGACCGCTCCCACGGCGGTGGAGGCATGAAGGTGGAGAAGCAACACCTGTGGATCGAACTCGATGGCGCCTTGGTCGACATGCTCGACGAGGACGGCCGCGAGGAAGGCGAGTCGCGGGAGGATGCGGCGGCGCGGCTGCTCGAAGAGGGCCTGCGGATGGCGAAGCACCCGTGGATCTTCTTCCGGACGGAGCCCGCGGGTCGGCGCCCGGTCCTCGTGGGCGGCCCCGACGTGTGGATGGTCGCGCGCCTCTTCCGCGAGCTTCCCCTCGATAGCGACGACGCGATCGAGCGCGCCGCCGACCACGCGATCACGCTCCTGAGCAGCGTTCCTCGGCACATGATGCTCTCGGCTATCCGCTACTACATCGACTACCACGAAGAGATCGACGAGTGGATGCGCGTCCTCGATGAGGAGTCGGAACGCGCTGAAGCGGAGTGGCTACGTAAGCGCGAGTTGCAGCGCGCTTGAAGCTCCTTCTCGACGAGATGATGGACCCGGCTGTAGCGGCCGGGCTCCAAGCACGCGGTCACGATGTGATCGCGGTCAGCGCGGTGCGCGCATTGCGAGGGCTGTCCGACCGGGCGATCCTCGCAGTTGCGCGTGATGACGATCGTGTGGTCGTGACCGAAGATCGCGGCGACTATCGTCGGTTGGCGCGCGCCGAAGTGCGGTCCGGTCGGTCGCACCCCGGGCTGATCCTCACGAGCAACCGGCGCTGGCCGCGCAGCCGTCCGCGCACTGTCGGCCGCTTGGTGCGCGCGCTCGACGCACTGCTGCGTTCCGGGGAGCCCATCGAGGGAGAGCACTGGCTGATCGCTGTGGACTGAGGCGAGCCTCTGCCTTGCCTCGGACGGTGGTCGCTGCATGCCGCAGCGCCACGCGTCACGAGTGACGTGTGTTCGATCAGACCCCGCGGGTGTCGGTGCTACGATGTGTCGACCGCTCCCATGGCGGTGGAGGAATGACGACATGGCCGTCTCGCTGGCCGAGGAGCAGCGCCGCATGAAGCGGCACCCCGGCATTGTGTTCCGCGACGGCGCGACGGGCCGTCGCCCCGCGCTCGCGGACGGCCCGCAGATCTGGGTGCTTGCCCGACTCTTTCGCGAGGATCGGCTCGACAGAGCAGACATCAGGGAGCGCGTCGTCCGCGAGGTCTCCCAGCTCATGGAGCTCACCGTTGGGCAGGTGCGGGCCGCTGTCGGTTACTACCTGGCCTATCAGGACGAGATCGATGACTGGATCGGCGATCTCGACGAGTACTCGCGGCAGGCCAAGGCGGAGTGGCTCCGCGAGCAGGAACTGCTCCGCGCTTGAAGCTGCTTGTCGATGAGATGTGGCCACGGTTCGTGGCACGGGAGTTGCGCCAACGGGGCCACGACGTCGTCTCAGTGGCTGAGCATCCAGGCCTGCGGACGCAACCGGATCCTGTGATCCTCGCGGCTGCGCGGGACGAAGACCGCGTCCTCGTGACGGAAGACGCCAAGGATTTCCGCCCACTGGCTCTGGCGGAAATGGACGAGGGTCGCCCGTATCCTGCGTTCATCTTCACGGACAACGACGTGTGGTTACGGAGCCGTTCCGGCGTGCGCGCCGGCGGCCGCCTCGTCCGCGCGCTCGATGCGCTGCTGTCGTCTGGCCGGACCGTCGAGGGTGAGCACTGGCTGACGCCGGTCGACTGAACGCGACCCTACGCGGTGCCCTGCACCATCCCGGCTGCGTCCCCAACGGTCACCTCGCGCTGCTCGCCGTCACCCGCGAGGTGCTTGAGCTGCACCACGCCGCGCGCCGCCTCGTCGTTGCCGAGGATGGCGGCGTAGCGGGCGCCGGCGGCGTCGGCGCCGCGGAGCTGGGCGCGCAGTGAGCGGCCGGGGATGCCCGCGCGGACGGTGAGGCCGGCCGAGCGGAGTGACTGCGCCAGGCGCAGCGCCGCCGCCGGGCCGTGCTCACCGAGTGGGATCGTGACCACGTCGACTGCGGCGTCCGAGGGCGGCTCGATGCCACGGGCGCGGAGGTTGAGCACCGTGCGCTCGACGCCCATCGCGGTTCCTGTGCCCGGCGTCGAGGGGCCGCCGAGGAGCTCGATGAGGCCGTCGTAGCGGCCGCCCGCGCTCACCGTGCCCTGCTGGCCCTCGTCTGCGGGCGGCTCGAACTCCCACACCGTCCGCGCGTAGTAGTCGAGGCCGCGCACGATGTGCGGGGCGACCTCGTAGGGAATGCCCGAGGCGTCGAGGAGGGAGCGGACCTCCGCGAAGTGCTCGGCGTCCTCGCCGGTGAGGTAGTCGAGGATGCTCGGCGCGCTGCGGAGCGCGGGGTGATCCGCGTCCTCCTTCGAGTCGAGGATGCGCAGCACGTTCGTCTCGAACCGTCGCTGTGAGTCGTGCGAGAGGTCGGCGAGGTGCGGGCGCAGGTGCTCGCGCAGCACGTCGACGTAGATGCGCCGCGTCTCGGCGGTGCCGATCGAGTTGATGCGCAGCACGAGGTTCTGGGAGGTATCCGCGACGTCCGTACGGATGAGCCCGACCTCGCGGAAGAACGTGTGCTGGAGCTCGATGATCTCCGCGTCGGCGGCCGGCGAGGGGTCGCCGATGCACTCGACGCCGAACTGCCAGAGCTGGCGGTAGCGCCCGGCCTGCGGGCGGTCGTAGCGGAACATCGGGCCGAAGTAGTAGAGGCGGACGGGCTGCGGGCGGCTGCCCATGCCGTGCTCGATGTAGGCGCGGCAGACGGCCGCGGTGCCCTCGGGCCGCAGGGCGAGCTCGCCGCCCCCACGGTCCTCGAAGACGTACATCTCCTTCGAGACGATGTCGGACTCGTCGCCTGCCGTGCGTGCGAAGACGCGCACGTCCTCGACGATCGGGGTGCTGATCAGCCGGTAGTCGAAGGAGCGTGCGACGCGTTCCGCGGTGTCACGGACGAAGCGCCAGAGCGGCTCGTCCTCGGGGAGGACGTCGCTCATGCCTCGGGGAGCCTGCAGGTCCGCCATACGCCCTCCGGCAGCGGCTGTTGCCGCCTCGAACGAGGGTACGCGCTGGGCGGGTCGTGTTCATCACGCGCTGTCTCGACCGGCCCCGAAGTGCTAAGCTGCCTGAGCATGACCACGTCCAGCGTGCAGCAACGCACCGGGACGACCTTCGACGACGGCTCCACGGAGCTGCTCGAATCGCTGCGCGGATATCTCCCCGACGACCGCCTCGACGAGGTCCGGCAGGCGTACGAGTTCGCCGCCGAGTGCCACAGCGAGCAGCTCCGCCGCTCCGGCGAGCCGTACATCACGCACCCCGTCGCTGTCGCGCAGCTCGTCGCCGAGCTCCACATGGACGCGCACACCGTCCAGGCGGCATTGCTCCACGACGTCATGGAGGACTGCGACGTCAGCCGCGAGCAACTGGTCAGCCGCTTCAACGTCGACGTCGCGAACCTCGTCGAGGGCGCCACGAAGATCGACCACATCCCCTCGACGGCTGCGCCCGGCGGCAAGGGCGCCGTGGACGCCGAGACCGTGCGCAAGATGCTGCTCGCGATGGCCGAGGACGTGCGGGTCGTGATCGTGAAGATCGCCGACCGGCTGCACAACATGCGCACCATCGAGCACCTCGACCCGCATCGCCAGCGCGAGATCGCGCGCGAGACGATGGACATCTACGCGCCGCTCGCGGGGCGGCTCGGCATCTGGCAGATGAAGTGGCAGCTCGAAGACCTCGCGTTCCGGCTGCTCGAACCCGACCAGTACCGGCGGGCCGCGTCCGCGATCTCCTCGCGGCGCACGCAGCGCGAGCGGTTCGTGCGGAGGATCGAGCGGCAGTTGCGGGAGGCGCTGTCCGAGGCGGGCGTCGAGGCCAACGTGACCGGCCGCGTGAAGCACCTCTACTCGACGCACGAGAAGATTCAGCGCTATGCCGCCGAGGGGAAGTCGTTCGACCAGATCCACGACCTCGTCGCCTTCCGCGTGCTCGTCAACGGCGTCGGCGACTGCTACCACGCACTCGGCGTCGTACACCAGACATGGCACCCCATTCCCGGCGCGTTCGACGACTACGTCGCGAGCCCCAAGGAGTCGCTCTACCAGTCGCTGCACACGAGCGTCATGGGGCCGGGCGCGCGCCCCTTCGAGGTGCAGATCCGCACCCACGAGATGCACGAGATCGCCGAGTACGGCGTCGCGGCGCACTGGCGCTACAAGGAGGACGCCGGCGCCGGCGACCGCCAGTACGAGGAGCGCATGTCCTGGCTGCGCCACCTCATCGAGTGGCAGCAGGAGGCGTCCGGCACCGAGGACTTCCTCGAGTCCGTGAAGACCGACGTGTTCCGCGACCAGGTCTTCGTGTTCACGCCGCGAGGTGACGTGCGCGTGATGCCCGCGGGCTCGACGCCGATCGACTTCGCGTACCGCATCCACACGGACCTCGGTCACCACTGCACCGGCGCCCGCATCAACGGGCGCATCACCCAGCTCAACACGCCGCTGCAGAACGGCGACATCGTCGAGATCCTGAGCAGCCGCCGCTCCAACGGGCCCTCGCGCGACTGGCTGAGCACCGAGCTCGGCTACCTCGGGTCGAGCCACTCGCGGCAGAAGGTGCGGCAGTGGTTCCGCCGCCAGGAGCGCGGCGAGAACGTCGCCCGAGGCCGCGAACTGCTGGAGCGCGAGCGCAAGCGCATGGGCATCGACGACGTGCCGGAGGACTTCCACCGCGACTTCAACTACGAGAGCTTCGAGGACCTGCTCGCGGCGATCGGCTACGGCGACGTCTCGCTGCAGAACCTGAGCAACAAGCTCGTCGACCGCGGCGTCGAGGCGGCCCCCGCGCCGCAGCTCGCCGCGCCGACGGTCAGCGCGACGAGGGGTGCGCCCAGCGTGCGCGTACTCGGTTCGGCGGGGCTGCACGTGACCCTCGCGCGCTGCTGCGGGCCGCTGCCGGGCGACGACATCATCGGCTACGTGACGCGGGCGCGAGGGGTCACCGTGCACCGCCGGAGCTGTCACAACGCGCGCAACGCCGCCGAGTCCGAGCGCTTCGTCGAGTGCGACTGGGGCCACAGCGGGGCGCTGTACGCCGCCGCCGTGGAGGTGCACGCCTGGGACCGCGTCGGCCTGCTGCGCGACATCAGCACGTTCGTGGCGTCCGAGGGCGTCAACATGGTCAACGTCAGCACCGAGGGCCACGGCGACCGCACGATCACCATCCACCTCACGCTCGAGACCGAGGGGCGCACGCAGGTCTCGCGCCTGATGGGTCGACTCGACGGCATCCGCGGCGTGATCTCCGTGGCCCGCTCCGAGCGCTAACAACATACGTGCTGGGAACGATTGTCAGCGAACGATTGTTCTTTGGACGAACGAATGTGCTAGACTCTGCGCCGTGACGGCCGACCGCGCCGTCGTACGGTGATGGAGGCGCGCACATGACGCTCGCGAAGGTTCGTAGCGGCGCAGTCGTCGGGGTCGAGGGCATCCCGGTCGACGTCGAGGTGGACATCGGCAGCGGGCTGCCGGCGTTCAACATCGTCGGGTTGCCCGACGCGGCGGTGCAGGAGGCGCGCGAGCGCGTGCGGGCGGCGATCCGCAACGCGGGCTTCGAGTTCCCGCTGCGGCGCATCACCGTCAACCTCGCGCCAGCCGACGTGCGCAAGCAGGGGCCGCTCTACGACCTCCCGATCGCCGTCGCCATCCTCGTGGCGTCGAAGCAGGTGCCGGACCACTTCAGCGAGATGGCGCTGCTCGGCGAACTCTCGCTCGACGGCCACCTGCGCCACGTCAACGGCGTGTTGCCGCTGGTCTCGATGTGCGCCGAGGAGGGCATCGCCACCGCCGTCGTGCCGCCCGAGGATGTCGCCGAGGCGCAGCTCGCCGAGACCATCGAGGTGCGCGCGCTCGAGACGCTCTCGAACGTGCGCGAGGAGCCCGCGACGTGGCTGACCGACTGCGAGCCAGAGCGCGAGCGCGCCGATCACCCCACGGCGGTCGACCTCGCGGTGGTGCGCGGCCAGGAGCACGTGAAACGCGCGCTGGAGGTGGCTGCGGCGGGCAGTCACAACGTGATGCTGCAGGGCCCGCCCGGCGCCGGGAAGACGCTCCTCGCGCGCGCGGTGCCCGGCATCCTGCCGGAGCTGAGCGCGGCCGAGGCGCTCGACGTAACGAAGATCTACTCGGTCGCGGGGCTCGTCGGGCAGGACCGCGCGCTGGTGCGGCAGCGGCCGTTCCGGGCGCCGCACCACACCATCTCGCACGCGGGCCTCGTCGGCGGCGGGAGCACGATCCGGCCGGGCGAGATCTCGCTCGCGCACCGCGGCGTGCTGTTCCTGGACGAGTTCCCGGAGTACCCGGGCGCCGCGCTCGAGGCGCTGCGCGAGCCGCTGGAGAGCGGCACCGTCACCATCTCGCGGGCGCGCGGATCGCTCACGTTCCCGGCGCGCATCCTGCTCATCGCCGCGATGAACCCGTGCCCATGCGGCTACTACGGCGACGCGCGCCGCTCGTGCTCGTGCAACGAGGCGACGGTCTCCCGCTACCAGCGACGCGTCTCCGGGCCGCTCCTTGACCGCTTCGACCTGTTCATGGACGTCCCGCGCGTCGAGTACCACGAGCTCTCGGGCGAGCCGTCCGGCGAGCCGAGCGCGGCGGTGCGCGAGCGCGTCGAGGCGGCGCGCGAGGTCCAGCGCGAGCGGCTCGCCGGGACAGACCACCTCACGAACGCCGAGATGGGCCCCGTCGAGGTGCGCGAGTTCTGCCAGCAGCAGCTTGAGGCAGACGCCGAGCCGTTGCTGTCGGCAGCGATGGAGCAGATCGGGCTCTCGGCGCGCGCGTTCCACCGCGTGCTGCGAGTGGCGCGCACCATCGCCGACCTCGCCGGCAGCGAGACGATCAGCGGCGCACACCTCGCCGAGGCGATCCAGTACCGGCGGCGTTCCGCGGACTGAGCCCTCGCTCGACTCGTTGCGGGGCGCGGCGGCGGGCCGCTAGTGTGCAGGCGACCGCGAGGGAGGCCCGTCATGGCAGGTGAGTTGCAGTTCGTGCAGTACGAGATGGACGGCCACGTCGCCACCATCACGCTCAACCGGCCCGAGCGGCTGAACGCCGTCGGCAGCGAGCTCGCCGACGACCTCATCGCCGCGTGGGATGTCGCGATCCACGACGACGACGTGCGCGTGATCATCCTCACGGGCGCCGGGCGGATCTTCTGCGCCGGCCGCGACATCAAGGAGCAAGCCGAGCTCGGCGGCCACACCACCGGCGCGCGCGGCCGCAACACGTCGCCGTACACAACGAAGCCCGTGATCAGCGCCGTGCGAGGCGGCGCGTGGGGCGCGGGGTGGGCGCTCGCCTACAACTCGGACATCGTCGTGGCGGCGGACGATGCCGTGTTCGCCATGTCCGAGGTGCCCACGGGCACCATCGGCCCGACGAACTTCGGCGTCATCAACAACGTCCCGTGGCTGGCAGCCAGCGAGATCCTGATCAGGGGCCACCAGATCACCGCGCAGCGCTGCTACGAGATCGGGCTCGCGAACCACGTCGTGCCGAGCGACGACGTGATGCGCGTCGCTCGCGAGATCGCGGAGGAGATCGCAGCGCTCCCACCTCGCCACGTCCAGGTCACGAAGGAGCAGCTCCTGATGGCGCGGCCGCGGCTGTCGCAGTACCAGAGCGCGGTCGAACTCAAGAACGCGCAGGACTACCTCTACGCCCTCGAGGACACGAAGGAGGCCGCCGTCGCGTTCGCCGAGAAGCGCACGCCGGTCTACCACGGCCGCTAGGCGCGTCGCTCGGGTGGAAGCCGCCGCCTCGTGAACCCCGCGCAGATGCGGATGCTGCCGTTCCGCATCGCGTTCAGCACGCGCGCCGTCGCGGATCTCCATCGGCGCATCGACGCGACCCGCTGGCCCGCGATGCCCTTCGCCACCGGCTGGTCGGCAGGCACCAGCGACGCCGTGTTGCGCAACCTCGTGCGCTACTGGCGCACCGAGTTCGACTGGTTCGAGGCGCAGGAAGGGCTCAACCGCCACGCCCAGCTCCGCGGCCCCCTCGGGGACCCGGAGGGTGAACTGCACTGCTTCCTGTTCGCGCCCGGCCCCGATGCGCGCGAGGTCGCGCCGTTCCCGCTGCTGCTGCTGCACGGCTGGCCGGGCTCGTTCGTCGAGCTCATCCCGGCCGCCGAGTTGCTCTCGGGTGGCGCGGGCGGCGGTTCGGCGTTCGAGGTGGTCGTGCCGTCGCTGCCCGGCTACGGGTTCTCGGACGCGCCGCCGGAGCCGGGTATGCACCCCGGCCGCATCGCCGAGCGGATGCACGCGCTCATGGGCGCGCTCGGCTACGAGCGCTACGGCGTACAGGGCGGGGACTGGGGCGCGATCATCGGCAGCCGCCTCGCCGGGTCGCACCCCGAGGCCGTCACCGGCCTGCACCTCAACTTTCCGCCGCTGCCCCGCCCCGCGGCGGACCTCGAACTGTCGCCCGAGGAGCGGAAGTGGTGGGCTGAGCAGGCCGAGTGGCGCGCGCGCGAGGGCGCTTACGGCGCAATCCAGGGTACGAAGCCGCAGACGCTTGGCTACGCGCTCAACGACTCGCCGGTGGGCCTGCTCGCGTGGATCCTCGAGAAGTTCCAGGCGTGGAGCGACCACGGCGACGACCTGTGGGAGACGTTCGACCGCGACGAGGTGCTGGCGAACGTCACGCTCTACTGGCTGACGGGCAAGGTGCTGTCCGCGGCGCGCACATACTACGAAGCACGGCACGAGGAGCCCCCGTACGACGGCCCGGATCGCATCGAGACGCCAACAGCGTTCGCGCGCTTTCCGGCCGAGCCCTGGGCGCCGCCGCGGTCGGCCGTCGAGCGCACGTACAACCTCGTGCGCTGGAGCGAGATGGAGCGGGGCGGCCACTTCGCCGCGCTGGAGCAGCCGCAGCTGTTCGCGGACGATGTGGCGGCGTTCTTCGCGACGCTCGCGTAGCGCCTCGGTTGCCCGGCTGGAGCGGGCATCCCTACACTGGAGTCCGCGCCCTCGTAGCTCAGGGGATAGAGCACCGGCCTCCGGAGCCGGGTGCGCAGGTTCGAATCCTGCCGAG
>DAOULE010000205.1:0-17582 GCA_034420575.1 Dehalococcoidia bacterium | reverse complement strand
CGATGAACCTGCAGAACCCGAAGTACATGGACGAGCGCGTGCGCCAGGCGATCTCGCTGGCGATCGACCGCGACCTGCTGATGACGATCCTCTACCAGGGTCTCGGGCAGGTCCTGCACGCCATCCCGTGGCTTTTCGTCTGGGACGAGCAGCCCACCGTGGAGAACGGCAACCTCGGGCCGTGGACGCGCTACGACCCGGCCGAGGCCAAGAAGCTGCTGGCGGCTGCCGGAGCGGACGGACTGGAGATGGTCAACATCTTCTTCCCGTACTCCTCGGCCTACGAGCAGACCCCGGACATCCTCACGGACATGTTCCGCGATGTCGGGATCACCATGACGGGTGGCGCGGCAGACTACACCGAGTTCAACTCGACGTGGGTCGGCCGCCAGCTCGAGGACGTGTCGACGGCCGGTTGGGGCACCATCGGCTTCGACGCCGAGAACTACTTCTACAACTCGATGCACTCGACGGCTCCGGGGAACCGCTGGCGGTTCAACGACCCGAAGCTGGACGAGCTGACCGAGGCGCAGCAGATTGAGCTCGACCCCGAGGCCCGCAAGGCGATCTTCCAGGAGATCTGGACGTACGAGTTGCAGAAGGCCTACCGCCCCGTCATCGGCGGCGGCGCCGGGTTCTTCGTCTACCAGCCGTGGCTGCGCGGCATCCGCTTCGGCGGCGCGCTCTCCACGACGAACATCTACCAGGACTGGGGCGACATCATCGCCGACGGCTGGATCGACAAGTAGTCGGAACCCCTTCGGGGGACCGGAGACCACAACGGGAGCCGGCCAACTGGCCGGCTCCCTGCTTGTGCCCAGCGGGGTGCGAAGTCCCCGGGTCCCGGCTCCCGCTGAGCCAGTCCTGCTGACCGGGAAGCGAGTGCGATGGGGCGGCTGAGACGCGTCTACTTCGGCTACTACGTGATCGCGGCGCTGTTCATCGCCGAGATCGCCGTGACCGGCGTCAGCTTCTACTCGTTCAGCCTGTTCATCACCGCCTGGCAGGACGACACCACCCTCGGGTGGTCACTCACGGCCATCAACGGTTCGTTCCTGATCGGGCTCCCGCTCGCCTTCACCAGCCCCCTGCTCGGCCGCTTCATCGACGAGCGCGGGGCGCGGCTGGCGATGCTGCTGGGCGTCCCGCTGATCGGCGGGACGTTCCTGCTCGAGGCGTTCATGACGGAGATCTGGCACCTCTGGGTCGCCCAGGGGCTGCTGATCACCGGCCAGTCCGCAGCGTTCCTCGGCACCGGCAAGCTCGTCGGCCTGTGGTTCGACACGGACCGCGGGCGGATGATGGGCATCGCGCTGGCCGGCAACAACGCGGGCGGCGTGATCATGGCGCCGATGTCCGCGATCTTCATCGACGCCTTCGGGTGGCGCACCACTGTCTTCGTCTTCGGCCTCGCCATCATCGTCATCAACTCGTTGCTGATCTGGCTCTGGGTGCGCGACAAGCCCGAGGACGTGATCGCGGAGGCGCGCCGCGTCGGCCGCGACCGCGAGGCACAGACCGCCCGGGCGCTCCTCGCGGCCACACGCTCCGGCTCAGGCTCCGATGAGGGAGCGTCGCCGCCGCCGAGCGGGAGCCAGGGCGTGACGTGGCAGGAGAGCCTGCGTATGCCCGCCTTCTGGCTGCTCACGCTCGCCTTCGTCGCCACCTTCGCCTCGATCTTCGCGGTGCTGAACCAGCTCGGGAAACACCTCGAGATCGTGGGGATCAGCACGGCGACGGCCGGCGGGGCCCTGGGCCTGCTGGGCGCGTTCGGATTCCTCGGCAAGCTGATCTTCGGGTTCGCGTCGGAGCGCTTCCCGTCACGCTACGGGTTCGCGGCGATCTGCGTGCTACAGATCTTCGGCATCATCATTCTGTTGCTGCTGCGGACCCCCGCGGAGGTGTGGCTGCTCTGGCCGTTCGTGGCGGTCTACGGCATCGGCTTCGGCGCGGTGGGGGCGTTGATGCCGCTCGTGGTGGCCGACACCTTCGGCCTGCTGGCGTACGCGACGATCTTCGGCGCGCAGCAGCTGATCCTGCGCATCGTGAACGGCGGGCTACCGCCGGTTGTCGGATGGTCGGTGGACTCGACCGGAACGTACGAGGCGGCCTTCCTCGCCACCATCCTCTCGTTGGTGATCGGCGCGGTCGCGGTCGTGTTCGCGCGAACGCCGGCCCAGGCGAGGTGACGCGCGGCGTCACGCTGATCGTCGTTGGACACTCGCCTCGCTGCTGCTGAGACTCGAACGACGGAGGTGTCGTCGTGGCGATGCAGCATCCACCACACCCGGGCGAGATCGTCCGCGCCGAGTGTCTCGATGCACTCGAACTGACCGTGACACGGGCCGCCGAGGGCTGGGCGTAACGCGCCAGGCGCTCTCCGACGTGGTCAACGGGCATGCCGGCATCTCCGTCGAGATGGCCATCCGACTGTCGAAGGGCTTCGGGTCGTCGCCCGAGACGTGGCTTCGGATGCAGCTGGCCTACGACCTGTGGCAGGCACGCGACCGGGCAGCCACGCTCACCGTCGAGCGCTTCGCGCCCGCATAGCAGGGGCAACGAGGACGCACCGTGCAAGTCCGCTATGACACCGAGGCCGACGCGATCTACGTCTCACTCCGCGAGCACGACAGGCAGGTGCGCTCACGCAACGCCGGGGACTGGCGTCGCGTCGTCGACTACGACGAGGCCGGCGAGCCAGTCGGCGTGGAGTTGCTGGCGATGAGTACGGGCCTCGACCTGGATGGCCTGCCTGAAGCCGATGCGATCGGCGCGGCAATCCGGTCCTTCCCGAGGCTGCAGACCCGGCTCTAGCTAGGTGCCTCGCAGGCGCGGGTCCAGCACGTCGCGGATCACGTCGCCCAGCAGGTTGAACGCCAGCACCGTGATCGCGATCGCCAGGCCCGGGAAGATCGCCAGCCACGGCGCCTCCTCCATGTAGCGGCGACCCGTGCCGGACAGCATCAGGCCCCACGACGGCTCCGGCGGCTGCGTCGACAGCCCGAGGAAGCTCAGGCCCGCCTCGATCAGGATGGCGTTGCCCAGCGACGCGCTGATCAGGATCAGGATGGGCGCCACCACGTTCGGCAGCACGTGCCGGAACATGATGCGCTGCGGCGTGGCCCCGATCGTCTGGGCGGCCTCGATGTAGACGTTCTGCTTGACCGACAGCACCGCGCCGCGCACCACGCGCGACTGGAACGGGATGATCACGATGGCGATCGCGAGCAGCGCGTTCGTGGTGCTCGTGCCCAGCACCGCCACGAGGGACATGGCGAGCACGATGCCCGGGAAGGCGAGCACGGCATCGACGATGCGCTGGATCACCATGTCGACCCAGCCGCCGGCGAACCCGCTCACGAGGCCGACCAGCGCTCCACCCAGCGAGCCCAGGCACACCGCGAGGAAGCCGACGTAGAGCGAGATGCGGGAGCCGTGCAGGATCCTGCTGAACATGTCGCGCCCGAGGTCGTCCGTGCCGAAGAAGTAGGTCGTGTTCGGCGCCTGGAACGTCTCGATGGAGATCGCGATCGGGTCGAACGGCGCGATGTACGGCGCCGAGAGGGCGGCGGCCACGAGCAGGCCGATGACGAGGGCCGAGGCCAGGCCGACGGGCTTCTTGAGCACTCGGATCGAGGCGTCCAGCAGCCAGTGGCGCTGGCCACGCACGTTCGAACCGGTGACGATCACGGAATCTGCAAGAGAGCTCATCGCCTATGCTCCGTCTGTCTCCGCCGCGCTACTGGTAGCGGATCCGCGGGTCAATGACCGCGTACGAGAGGTCTACGATCAGGTTGGCGGTCACGAAGATGACCGCCATGACCATGACGGTGCCCTGCAGCACCGGGTAGTCGCGCAGCAGCACCGCGTTGAGCGCGAGCCGCCCCATACCGGGCAGCGCGAAGATGGTCTCGATGACGACCAGGCCCCCGAGCATGAAGCTCAAGAGTCCGCCGAAGATGGTGATGACCGGGATGAGCGCGTTCTTCAGCGCGTGCCGGACGATGATCGAGCGCTCCTGCAGCCCCTTGGAACGCGCCGTGCGCACGTAGTCTTCGCGCAGCACCTCGAGCATGGAGGAGCGCGTCATGCGGGAAGCCGTGGCCGAGAGGCGGTAGCCGACGATGAGGGCCGGGAAGATCAGCGCCTGCAGGTTGCGGCTCGGATCCTCCCAGAGCGGGAAGTAGCCGAACTCGGGTAACCAGCCGATCCATAACGTGAGCGCCAGCAGCAGCATGGTCGCGAGCCAGAAGTCGGGCATGGAGAGCCCGATGATCGCGAAGAGCCTCGCCCCATAGTCCGGGACGGTGTCCTGTTTGACCGCTGATATCACCCCCATGGGGATGGCGATACCAATCGAAATCACGATGGCCATGATGGCGATCTGGATAGAGACCCGCATGCGCTGCGCGATGGTCGGCAGCACGGGCTTGCCGTCCCACAACGACTCGCCGAAGTCCCCGCGGATGGCGCTGCTGGCCCAGTCGATGTACTGCGTGACGAAGGGCCGGTCGATGCCCAGGTCAGCACGCATGGCGGCCAGCTGCTCGTCGTCCGCGTACCCGCCCTCGGCGAGGCGGGCCATCACCACGTCACCAGGGACGAGCCGGACCAGCGAGAAGATGATGACCGAGACAAGGACGAGGGAGGGAATCGCCGACAGGAGCCTGCGGATGATGTATTCGGTCACGAGGCGCACTCCTCGGCGGTCGCGGCCCCCACGGTCCGACGGGTCGAGTAGACCGGCATTGTATGCCCAATGGGAAGCTGGCGCGACGGCCCGGACGGCGAGTGCACGCGCCCGGGGAATGATCGGCGCCGGGCGCGCCGGGCTCGCAGGCGATGGCCGGCGGACACACATCGGGCCCCGTGTCACGGGGCCCGATACGGGTCGTTTGCCTGGATTTGCCGGACGCCGTCTCCGCGTCAACTCCGGCTGGCTGCGGTGGTTGGCGGCCTTCGCCGCCTGTCACCGCTGGAGGGTGACGCCCGGCTAGCCCTGGCCTGCTCTGTCCAAGGGTCCGCTCCTCCCGGTTCAGGCGCGCTGGGCGCTCCCGAGGAACATCCTGATCGACTGCACGATCAGCCTCCATTCCCCGTATCTGCACCCTGATCATGCTCCTTCCGATCAGGCTTTGCAAGCGTCGGGGGCCGCGCGGATCGATGCGCGCGTGGCACGCAGGGTCGTGGTCGTCGAGAACGGTCGCGAGGCGGGTCGTGGGTGGGCTGGCGCCCCCGGGAGGATTCGAACCTCCGGCCTTCGGATTAGAAGTCCGCTGCTCTGTCCACTGAGCTACAGGGGCGATGGGCGCGGCGACAGTGGCCGAACCATCGTACCGCGACGTGCCCGGTGGCGCGGGCGCGCGGCTCGTGTGTCCACGAATGTGATTGACCGGGGAATATATTTGATTAGTGATAATGTGGGTGGCTATGATGCAGCCCCATCACCGTTGCCGGCGCCGACCGGAGGCCCGTCCCTGCCCGCCTGTGGGCGACCGAGTCGGAGTGCGGCGTGATTGCATGGCGCAGTGCGGCAGCCCGCGGGTCCGTCGGCGACGCTGCGTGCGTCGCCATCCTGCTCCTGGTAGCGGCGCTCGCGACCGCCTCGCCCGCCACGTCCGCGGCGTCCGAGAACCTGCAGCCGAACGGCGGCTTCGAGGATGGCGCCACCGGGTGGTCGTCGTGGGCCACCAACGCCACGGTCACCATCGACGGCTCGGAGCCCGTCCATGGCGGTGCGGCCGCCGCGCATGTCGTCGCGGACGGACCGGGGACCATCGAGTTCGAGTCGCAGTACTGGTGGGCGCCGGTCGATGAGCTCAAGCCTCTCCGCATGAGCATCTGGGTGCACGCCGGCGATGCAGGCATCAGCGGCGTCTCTGGACGCCTCGAGGTGCTGGACGAGGACGGCGAGGTGCTCGAGCGCGCGACCGGGTCGGCCGGCGCGGGCAGCGGCTGGGTGGAGATCACTGTCGGGCCGCTGCCGGCGACTGCGGGAAGCGCGTACGTGCGCGTCGGCGTCAGCGCCACAGCTGGAAGCGCCGGCGCGACACTCCACGTCGACTCGGCGTCGGTCACGGTCGTCAGCCAGGAACCGACGGCCACGCCCACGGCCACGGCGACCGCGACGCCCACGCCGACGGCCACCGCCACGGCGACGGCGACAGCGACGGCCACGGCGACAGCGACGGCCACGGCGACAGCGACGGCCACTGCGACCGCGACGGCGACGGCCACAGCAACCGCCACGGCCACGGCGACAGCGACTGCTGCACCTACGCCGCCGTCGCCGACCGCAACGCCGACGCCGACGCCGACCGCGACGCCGACGGCGACACCCACGGCGACACCCACGGCGACGCCGACCGCCACCCCCACGCCGACCCCGACCGCGACACCCACGGCGACACCCACCGCGATGCCGACGCCGACGCCCACGGCGACGCCGACGCCGACGCCCACGGCGACGCCGACCGCCACCCCCACGCCGACGGCAACCGCCGTACCGGGCCCGACGCCCCCGACCATGCTCGCTCCCGGGCACCTGCTCCCGAACGCCGGCTTCGATCAGGGCACCTCAGGCTGGTCAACCGACCCGGACCACGTCGCATTCGCCGTGGACGACAGCGCGCCCGCGCGGGAGGGGAACGCCGCTGGCCGTCTGACCGCAACCATGGCCGGGACAGTCATGCTGGCTTCGCAGTACTGGCTGACCGAGACGAGCGGACTCGCCGAACACACCATGCGGCTCTGGCTGCATGCCGCCGACCCGTCCATGACCGAGGTGACGGCCGCAGTCGAGCTGCTCGACACAGACGGGACCGTGCTCGAGATGGCGATCGCTCTGGTGTCGATGGACACGGGCTGGCAGGAGGTCAGCGCGGGCCCGGTGCAGGCCAGCGCGGGCGGCACGCACGTTCGCGCCGTCGTGAGCGGGATCGCTGCCTCCGCCGGAGCAACGCTGCACGTCGACGCCGTCGAGGTCATCGCGGCCGTGCCGCCCCCACGGCCAGAGCCCGCGCCGACTGCGCCGCCGGACCCGACGCCGACGCAGCCGAGCGTGACGACTGTCAGCGTGCCCGAACCTGCGTCATCACCGACGGCCCCGCGCCCCGCATCGACCGCGACGCCAACGGCCACGGCAACCGTGGTCGGCGACCCGGGCGGGGCGGGCAACCTGCTCCGCAACGCGGACTTCGAGGCGGTCGGCAGCCTGGCAGCGTGGAGCACTCGTGGCGGCTCGGTGCGCGTCGCGACGGACGCCGACGGCACGCGCACGGCGCGCCTCGCGTCGCGTACATCCGCGACGAAGTGGCTCTACCAGGTCGTCCCGGTGACGCCGGGCGCGTGGTACGAGGCGGGCGCCCGCCTCGAGGCCCGCGACGAGGCAGCAGCCGCATTCGTGCGCATCGCCTGGTACGAGTCGTATGACGGGAGCGGGGGGCAACTCTCCACGGCCGACTCGCCTCCCGTACCGGGAGGGGCCGCGCGACCGGTCGAGGTCGCGACCGGCGCCGTGCAGGCGCCGCCGTCGGCGCGCAGCGCCCAACTGCGGCTGATGCTCCGCCCGCGAGGCAGCGCGCTGGCAACGCTCGTCGCGGATGATGCCTACCTCGGACCCACCACCGCGCCACCACCGCCCACACCGTCCCCGACGCCGACGGCGTCACCGAGTCCGACTCCGACGCCGACCGCGACGCCCACTCCGACCGTGACCGCCGCGTCGCAACCTCCGACACCCTCGCCTACCCCCACCGCGGCGCCGGAGACCACCCCGGCACCGGTGGCAACATCGACGTCGACGCCGCGGATCGTGCACGGCGCGACGCCTCCAGCAGACCAGGGAGCAGTGGCCGCGGCGCCCGCGGCCAGTCGCCCCACCGCCGCGGCGGCTCCGCCGCCAACCACGGCCTTCGACATCCCGCTGCGCATCACCGCGCTGCTTCCCGACCCCGTGGAGCAGGGCCCCGACGCCCGCTTCGAGTGGGTCGAGTTGACGAACGTCGGCCGCTCGCCGCTGCGGATCGGCGGGTTCGAGCTGCGCGACAACACGGCTGCTCTCACCCTGCCGGACATCGAGCTGCCCGCGAACAGCTCGGTCGTCGTGGCGGGCGCGGAGGCCGAGGTCGGCGAGGTCATCACCATCCGGCTCGACGCAGGGCTCTTCAACGGGCTCGCCAACGCCGGCGACCGGCTCGTGCTGCTCACGCGCGAGGGCGCAGTCGTCGACGCGCTGTCCTACGGCGACGATGCCAGCAGCTACGGCCCGCCCCTCGTCGCACCGGGCGCCGGGGAGCTGCTCCGGCGGCGCTTCGCCCAGAGCGGCGCCCTGGCCGCGGTGACGATCGGTGGCGCCGACGCCGCTCCACCCGTCGACACCACGGTCGCATCGGCCGCGGTCCCCACCGAGGCCGCGGCGACCGAGTCGCCCGCCGCGCTCGCAGCGGACGTGGTGACGCGCACGACGGTGCCCTCCGATGCCGGCTCCCCGGCGGCAACAGTCACCGCGCAGCCCCCGGACGAGCTGATGCCGGGTGAGGGGATCAGCGAGGTGAACCGCGCGGCGTGGGTCGCGCTGGCCTCGATCGCCCTCGGCGCGCTCTCGGGCGTCGGGGCGTTCCGGCTGCGGGAGCTGCTGAGCGCGTAGCGGCGGCTACGGCGCCCTCGCCTGCTCGCCGCGGGGCAGCGCGACCTCGACCGCGAGCCCGCCGCCGGGCAGCGCCCGCGCCGTCACCGTGCCGCGGTGCGCCCGCACGATGGCGCGCACGATCGAGAGGCCGAGGCCGTACCCGCCCGTGCCGCGCGTGCGTGCGCGCTCCAGCCGCGCGAAGCGCTCGAAGAGCCTCGGCGCGTCCTCGGCGGCGATGAGCGGGCCGCCGTTGGCGCAGCGCAGCGTCGCCGTGTCGCTCTCCCGGGCCACGGTGACCTCGATCCAGCCGCCGGCCTCGTTGTGGTCGACCGCGTTGTCGACCAGGTTGCCGACGAGGCGGTCGAGCAACATCGGGTCGCCCTCGACCGAGGCCCCGCGGAGGTCGAGCGTGACGCGCAGGCCCTGCTCCTCGATGTCGGCGGCCCGAGCGTCGACCGCGCGCCGCAGGGCGTCGGCGAGGTCCACAGCTTCGCCGCGCTCTAGCGGCTCCTCGGCGCGTGCGAGCACGAGCAGCCGGTCGATCAGGCCTTCCGTGCGGTCAATGGCCCGGCGCACCACCTCCGCGGTCGCCTCGAGCTGCTCGCGTCCGGCGTCGGGGTCGTCGAGGGTGACGTCGATCTCCGTCCGGATGACCGTGAGCGGCGTGCGCAGCTCGTGCGACGCATTCGCTACGAACTCACGCTGCGCCTCGAATGCGGTCTGCAGGCGGTCGAGCATCGCGTCGAACTGGTCGGCGAGGTCCTTGAGCTCGTCGGGCGGACCGCCGAGGTCGATGCGCTCCTCGAGGCGCTCGTCGCTGATGCGCCGGGCGGTGTCGGCGATCTCGTGGACGGGCCGCAGCATGCGTCCCGCCACGAACCAGCCGAGGCCGAGCGAGACGATCGCCATCAGCCCCAGCGCGAACGCGCCGCGCCACAGGAGCTGGCGCAGCGTGTCGTCCCGCACCTGGGAGACGAGGTTGTCGAACAGGGATGTCGCCGGCACCGCGCGGACAACGTCCGGCCTGCCGCGCACCGGTCGCTGCACCAGGAACGTGAACTCGCCGCGCAGCTCCCCCGCCTCCAGGTCGAGCCGCTCCTCGAGGGCCCCGCGCAGGTCCTCGCCGCCCTCGGGGAAGTTACGCGCGACGAACGCGAAGTTGAGCGCGAGCAGCACCGCCCCGGCCAGCAGGAACAGCGCCCCGTACCACAGCGTGAGGCGCAGCCGGATCGACGGCCGTCCGGCGCCGCCGAGGAGCCGTCGCATCACGGAATGCGGTAGCCGACGCCGCGCACCGTCTCGATCAGCGGCGGCTCACCCAGGCTCTTGCGCAGCTTCATGATCGTGACGCGCACGACGTTGGTGAACGGGTCCGTGTGCTCATCCCACGCCCGGTCGAGCAGCTCCTCGGGGCTCACCACCGCGCCCTCGGCCTCCAGCAGCACCTGCAGGACGGCGAACTCCTTGCGCGTCAGGTCCAGCGTCCGCCCCTCGCGGCTCGCGCTGCGACGGGCGGCCTCGAGCCGCACCCCGCCGCGCTCCAGCACGGGCTGGACGGCCGGCCGCGCACGCCGTCCGAGCGCGCGCAGCCGCGCTCGCAGCTCGCCGAAGTCGAACGGCTTGGCCAGGTAGTCGTCGGCACCCAGGTCGAGGCCATCGATGCGGTCGTGGACGGCGGCTGCGGCCGTGAGCATCAGGATGCGGCACTCGCTCTCGCCCGCGACGAGTTCGCGGCACACCTCGTCGCCGTGGACCGCAGGCAGGTCGCGGTCGAGCACGACGACGTCGTACGGGTGGACGGCGGCCTTCTCCAGCGCCTCGGCTCCATCGAACGCGATGTCGACGGCGAGGCCGTCGCGCCGCAGCCCGCGCGCGATCGCGTTCGCGAGGTCGCGCTCGTCCTCGACCAGCAGCACGCGCATGGCGATCCCCTCGGTCCGGCCGCACGCGATCCAGCGTAGCGGGCCGAGCCTAACCGGAACGTAACGCCGTGTCCGAGCACGCACACGCGGAGGAGACCGCGAGCTTACGAGGAGCTTACGCGCCGCTCTCTAGCCTGCGGCCAGCAACATCTCCCACCGCAGCGAAGGATGGCATCGATGACACGAACGAAAGCGATGGTGGCGGTGGCCCTCGGCGGGATCGCGGCGCTGCTGCTCGCCGGCAGTGCGCTGGCGCACCCCGGCGGCGGGATCGTCGACAGGGTCGATGTACTCGCCCGGGCGCTCGGCATCACGGCGGACGAGGTCGAGCAGGCGAAGGAGGACGGCACGCTCCGCGACCTCCTCGCGGACGTCTCGCGGGACGACCTGCGGACGGCCTACCAGGACGAGGCGACCGAGGCCATCGACGACGCCTCGGAGTCCGGCGAGATCACCTCGACTCAGGCGGACCGGCTCCGGGCGGTCATCACCGCGGATCGGAGCGAGTTCACCGAGAGCGAGATCGAGACGCTCAAGAGCCTGCGAGGCGCTATCACCGTCGATGTGACGGCCGTCTACGCCTCGGTGCTCGGCATCACGAGCACGGAGGTCGAGGCGGCGAAGGAGGACGGCACGCTGCGCGACCGGCTCGCCGGCGTGAACCGCGTGGCCCTCGTCGCCGCCCTCGTGGACGCGCGCGACGCGGCCATCGACGCCGCGGAGGACGCCGGCGACCTGACCGCGGAGCAGGCGGCACTGCTGCGCGACGCGGGCAAGGGCCTCGGCGGCTACAAGGGCAAGGCCCGAGGCCACCACGGGCGCTGGGGCGGCTGCGACCGGGACGGCTCCCGCGACGGCGGCTGGTCGGGTGGCAAGAAGGACGCCGTGGGCGACCCGGCGTAAACCCCTGCGTCGGTCGCTTCGGTCACCCGAAGGGGCGCCGCGAGGCGCCCCTTCTGCCTGTCCTCCGTCGTCGCGCAATCCTTCGCTACGTCTCCGCCTCGTTCCAGAGCTGGATGCCGAGCGGCACGAAGATAAGGGGCAGGACCACGTCGATGAACACCCACACCTGGCTGTCCGGCCGCTGATCGCCTGCCGCCCAGTCCACCTGGACCCAGTTCCAGTAGAACAGCAGCGTCAGCGCCAGGGCGCCGTGGAAGCGCAGGTTCGAGGTGATGTAGTCGCGCAGGTCCGTGCCGGCGTCGACGCGTCGCTTCGCCTCGAACGTGACGACCACGGCCAGCGGCAGGCTCACCGCTCGCGCCCAGTCGAAGACGTGCCAGAGGACGGGTTGGCCGTCCTCCCAGTCGTACAGCACGGGGTCCAGCACGAAGTGGACGGCGAGCCCCGCCCCGACGAGGACGAACATCACGGCCAGCAGCCGCTTCAGCATCGGCACGACCCGGTCCCCCTCGTGCTGGTCGCGATGAGCGAACTACATCTCCTCGGCGTTCAGCAGGTCGAAGCCCACGGTGACGAAGAGCATGGGCAGCACCACGTCGATGAACACCCACACCTGCGCGTCGGGCGTCTGTGCGCCCGCGGACCACTCGATCTGGAGGGCGTTCCACAGGAAGAGCAGCGTCACCGCCACTGCCACGAAGAACTTCGTGTTGGCCACGAGGTAGGCGCGCAGGTCCGAGTCGCCGTCCGCGGCGCGCTTCGCCATGAACGTGACGTACAGCGCAATGGGCAGACCGATGGCCATCAGCCAGTCGAGGACGATCCAGGCGGTCGGGACGCCCTCGCCGGCCTCCCACTCGTAGAGGAGGGGGTCGAGCACGAAGTGGACGGCCACGGCCGCTCCCACGACGGCGAGGTATACCCCCGCCAGGCGCTTCACCATCATGTGATCAGCCCTCCATCCAACTGCGACTGTGAATCATCAACGCGGCCAGTCTAGCGAGTCGCGCCGCTTCCTTTCGCGAGGATTACACAGACCTGCCAACGGCCGTGCCGAGGGGTGACACGCCGTTTCGCCCACAGCGCGGCGGTGTGCTAGCGTGCCGCCTCGGCGCAGTGATCGGGGAAGTCCGGTGCAAGTCCGGCGCTGTCCCGCAACTGTGAGCCGCCCAGCCCGAGGCCACGCCTCCGGCGCCCCGCGGCAAGCCAGATGACCGGCCTGCGCCATGTCGAGACCCTGCGAGGACAGGCGACGGCATGCTGCAAGCGGCGTCAGCGGCGCCACCCACATGAGGCATCGTCCACTGCCTGCCCCCTCGCACGACCGGGGGCGCGGCGAAGCGCGTCCCCGCATGTGCTGGGAGGCGCGCCATGACCGACCGATTCCCGAACCCCCGCCTGCGACTGCGGCCACTGCTGGTCGTGCTGACGCTGCTCGCGGCGTCCGCGCTCCTCGCCTGCACCGGCGGCGACAGTGACGACGAGGCGGCCTCGATCGCAGCCCCAGCGACGACGACTGCCGCGCCGGCGACCGCCACGGCTGCGCCGGCGACGGCCACCGCAACAGCAACTGCCACGGCCACCGCGACCTCAACGCCGACGTCCACGCCCGAACCCACGCCCACCGCGCCGCCTGCGTTCCCCGTCACCATCGAGGACTCGGACGGCGTCGAAGTCACCCTCGACGCGCCGCCGCAGCGCATCATCTCCTACTCGCCGGGCGCGACCGAGATCGTGTTCGCCGTCGGCGCCGGGGACCGAGTCGTCGCGGCCGACGAGTTCTCCTACTACCCGCCCGAGACCGCCGACCTGCCGAAGCTCGCCTACTCGAACCCCAACCCGGAGCGCGCGCTGGCATTCACACCCGACCTCGTAATCATGGCGACGCACCAGCGCGAGCAGATCGAGCAGTTCCGCGGCCTCGGCATGACCGTGCTCTTCGTCGACTCCGGCAACTCGCTCGACGAGCTCTTCGCGACCATCGAGCAGTTCGGCCGCATCACCGGCAACCGCGAGCAGGCCGCGGAACTCGTCGGGTCGATGCGCGCGCGCATCGACGCGGTCACGGACGCCATCGCGAGCGTCGAGGAGGGCCCGCGCACGTTCTTCGAGCTGACGGCGGACCTCTACACCGTCGGGCCGGAGACGTTCGTCGGGAACGTGCTGACGCTGGCGAAGGCGCAGAACGTCGCGACCGGGGCGACCTCGCCGTTCCCGCAGTTGACGGCCGAGGCAGTCATTGCCGCCGACCCCGAGGTCGTGCTGCTGGCCGATGGTGCGTGGGGCGAGAGCCTCGAGACCGTGTGCGCGCGGCCCGGCTGGGACGCCACTTCGGCGTGCATCAACGAGCGCGTGCACCCGGTCGACGGCGACCTCACCAGCCGCCCCGGCCCGCGCGTGGTCGAGGGCCTCGAGGAGATCGCCCGCCTGCTCTACCCCGACCTCTTCCCGTAGTCCCGCTGGTCGTCGCATCTGCGCCTGCGCGCGGCCGCCCCCGCCGATATGCTGGCGGCGGGCGGCCGCCACGGCACTGCGCTGGTAGGCGATGGGAGCGGGTTATGGAGCAACTCGAAGGCCGCGTGGCCGTGATCACCGGTGGCGGCAGTGGCATTGGTGAGGGGCTGGCGCACGCCTGCCACGCCGCCGGCATGCGCGTCGTGCTCGGCGATGTCGAGGAGGACGAGGCCGCGCGCGTTGCCAACGACGTGCGCGAACTCGGCGGCGACGCCATCGCCGTCCGCGCCGACGTCTCCTCGCGCGAGTCCCTCGAGGAGCTCGCCGCCCGCGCCTACGAGGCGTTCGACGCGGTGCACCTGCTGTGCAACAACGCCGGAGTGCTCAGCGTCGCCCCGCTGGTCGAGACGCCGGAGACGGACTGGGAGTGGACGCTCGGCGTGAACGTGATGGGCCCCATCCACGGCGTGCGCGCGTTCGTGCCGAGGATGCGCGAGCAGCCCGGCGACGAGGCGCACATCGTGAACACGGGCTCGGTGGCCGGCACCTTCCCCATCCGCGGGATGCCGATCGGCGTCTACACCGCCTCGAAGTACGCGGTCGTCGGCTACTCGGAGATGCTGCGCATGGAGCTCGAGCCCGACGGCATCGGCGTCTCGGTGCTGTGCCCCGGCGGCGTCGCGACGCGCATCCAGGAGGCGGGACGCAACCGCCCCGACGCCCTCGGCGGACCCATCGAGCAGGCGCCCGAGGTGGCCGAACGCAGGCGGGCGAGAGCAGCCGACCGGCCGCCGCCGATGGAGCCACGCGAGGTCGGTGAGCGCGTGCTGGACGGGGTGCGCGCGAACCGCCTCTACATCTTCACCCACGCCGACCAGCGCGGCCCGGTCGAGGCTCGCTACCACGAGATGATGGCCGCCTACGACGCCATCGAGTGATGGGCGCCGCGTGACCCCTCCCACCATCGAGCAGCCCTCGACCCAGCCACCCCCCATTGAGCCACGTTGTGGCGAGGCCACCCTCGAGCAGCGCGCCGCGCTGCGCGAGGCGATGCGGCTCCACGCCCAGGACCAGGTCGACGCCGCGATCGCGGCGGCCGAGACGCTGGTGGAGAGCGTGCCCGACTTCTGCGAGGCCCACGCCTACCTCGGCAATACGCTGGTCACGCGCAGGCGCCGCTTCGCCGACGGCCTCGACGCGCTCGAGCGCGCGGCCGCGCTCTGCCCGCGCGACGCGGCCATCCTCTACACGCTCGGCTGGTGCCGCGAGTTCGTCGCGAATGCGTTGGAGAAGCCGCGCGCGCCGCACCAGCAGGTCGAGCAGGACGCCGCCACGCTCTACGCCCTCACCACCGAGGTGATGCTCCGCGCGCTCACCTGCGACCCCGAGCCGGGCCTTCGCGGGGACATCGAGGACATCCTCGACGTGGTCGCCAAGGCGACGGGCGTCCCGTGGGACGAGGATGACGAACCCGCCGGGGGCGGCGCCTGATGCCGCACCTCGACCTCGCCGACGGCTTCCGGCTGTACTACGAGCAGCACGGCGAGGGCCCGCCCGTGGTCTTCGCGCACGGCGCGGGCGGCAATGCCATGTCGTGGTGGCGGCAGGTGCCGGTCTTCGCCGAGCGCTACACCGTCGTCATCTTCGACCACCGCGCCTTCGGCCGCTCACCGGACGTCGAGGACGGCCCGGGCCGCAACGCCTTCGGCGCCGACGTGCTCGCCCTCCTCGACTCGCTCGGCCTCGGCGAGGTGCACTTCGTGGCCCACTCGATGGGGGCGCGCACGGCCATCGGCCTGATGCGCCTCGACCCGGAGCGGTTCCGCTCGCTCACCGTCTCTGGCTCCAACGCCGGGTGCGTCGACGACCGCCTGCGGGAGCGCAAGGCCGAGCTCGCGGCCACAGGCGTGACGGCCGGCACGCTGCTCCAGCGCGCGCTGCCCGAGGACTTCCGGGAGCGCGAGCCGGAGCTGTGGCACCTCTACCGCCAGATCCGCTCGATCAACCCGCCGCGCCCGCCGGACTTCCTCGCCCCGTCGCCCGCGCTGCGCAACTTCCGCGGCTCGTCGGCGACGAGGCTCATCGAGTCGGGCGTCCCGCTGCTCTGGATCGTCGGCGCGCTCGACCGCGTCATCCCGGCCGAGCTGGTGCGCATGTCGCACGAGCTCACGCCCGGCTCGCGCTACGCGGAGGTCGCCGACGCCGGCCACTCCGCCTACTTCGAGCGCCCGGAGCCGTGGAACGCCTCGGTGCTGCGGTTCATCGACGAGGTCGAGGGGCGGTCCTCGCGCTCCTGACCTCCTCAGCGCGCTGCCGCAGCCGCCGAGGCGTACCCCTGGACGATGAACGGCGTCTCGGCGGGCACACCCCCGGCGAACAGCTCGCCGAAGGAGCGGTTTACCAACGCCGGAGCGTCGACGATGTAGCTGACGTAGGCGCCGTCGTGCAGAACGTAGATGGCCGTGACGTCGAGGCTGCGCGCGCAGGCGGCGAGTTCGTCGACGCTCCCGCCTTCGTACACAACTGCGCTGAAGCGCTCCGCGATCTCGCCGCGCAGGCACTCCGTCGGGTTCAGCACCACGCGGTAGACCCGGGTGCGGCTGCTGTCCGGGGAGATCACCGTCACGGTGATACCGGCGAGGCCTGCGAGCTCGACCTGGTGACCGTCGGCGGCCTCGTCGGCGTCCAGCGGATCGATGGCCACGGCCCCGGCGGGCTGCGTTGCTTGGGCCGTGACCGTGGTCACCGTGACGCCCTCAGCCGGCTTGCCCTTGTACTCGGTGCGGGCGGCGTCGAACGCGCCGAACTCGACGCCCTCGAGGGTGAGCGAGGCGAGTCGGGCGTCGATGGCGGCGGGCATGTGATAGCTGTAGACGCGGCCGTCGTGGGCGTCGGCGACGTACATCACCTCGCCGTCGGACCAGATGCCGCGTGGGCTGTTGTTCCCGGCGCGCATGAGCAGCGTGAACTCCTCGTCCCGCACGCGCTCGAGGGCGACCGGGGTCTGGCCACTCGCCCCACCCGCGGCCGGCAACGAGGGCGGGTGGTACGCGAAGAGGATCTTCGCGCCCGCGTCGGAGACCCAGACCGTGACGCCGTCGGACCAGATGCCGCGAGGGTCGCGGTTCGCGCGGTCGAGGGCGTACTCGGCGAGGAGCGCACCGCTCGCCGGGTCGTAGGCGACGAGGGCGTTGCGGCCGCCGTCGAGCACCCACCACGCGTCGCCGTGCCGCCAGATGCCGCGCGCGTCGGGGTTGCGGGCCGCGAGCTCGATATCGCGCTCCTCGATGCGGTCGCCGCTCGCGAGGTCGTGGGCGACTAGGCGGCCACGCTCGCTGTCCGAGACCCACATCGTCTCCCCGTCGGACCAGATGCTCCGCGGCGTGCGCGCAGACGCGTCGAGCGCGAGCTCGCGTGCCGGGAGGCGCGCGCCACTGGCGAGGTCGTAGGCGTAGACGGCGTTGTCGGCGCCGCTGCCGTCGTGGGCGATCCAGAGCGTCTCGCCGTCGCTCCACATGCCTGTCGGCGCCGTGTGGCCGGAGTGCAGCGCCTCGATGTCGCGCTGCACGGTCCAGGCGAAGTCGGCCGTGCCGGGAACCGGGGCGACGGGGCCCGGTGGCGCGACGGGGCCGGGGGGCGCGACAGGGCCGGGGGGCGCGACAGGGCCGGGGGGC
>DAOULE010000204.1:0-2750 GCA_034420575.1 Dehalococcoidia bacterium | reverse complement strand
GCGAGGTCGGGCTGCGGCCGGATCCGCTCGCGCACCTGGAGCCGGTGATCGCTGACAGCGGGCGCGACCGGTGCTAGCGTGCGGAGACCTCGCACCCGGTGATCGGGGAAGTACGCTGAGCTCGCCCGCCCGCCCCAGCTTCTGGACCGTCGAGGGACGCCCTGTCCCCGCCGTCGACGCCGCGGAGATGCGCGAGGTCGACCGCGTCGCCGCCGACGAGACGGGCCCGTCGCTGCTGCAGATGATGGAGCGGGCCGGCCTCGAGACGGCGCAGACCGCGCTCGACATGCTGGGTGAGGACTTCGGGGGCCGCCGCGTCATCGTGCTGGCCGGCAGCGGCGGCAACGGCGGCGGCGGGCTCAGCGCCGCGCGCCACCTCGCGATCCGCGGCGTGAGCGTGCTCGCGGTGCTCACCCGCCCCGCCGCTACCGTCGATGGGGCGGTCGGCGCGCAGCTGCGGACGCTGCAAGAGGCGCCCGCGCGCGTGATCCCGTGGTCCGACGCCTTCGACACCAGCGAGGCGGACCTCGTGATCGACGCGGTCATCGGCTACGGCCTCGGCGGCGCGCCGCGCGGCCCGGAGATGGCGCTGATCCGCGCCGCCCAGGCCTCCCTCGCCCCCACGCTCTCGCTCGACGTACCCTCCGGCGTCGACGCCGATTCGGGGACTGCGGCGGGCGTGGCGGTGCACCCGCACCGCACGCTGACGCTCGCGCTGCCCAAGCGCGGGCTCAGGCGCGCCAACGCGGGCGAGCTGTGGCTCGCGGACCTCGGCATCCCGCCGGGCGTGTACGCGCGTGCGGGACTCGCGTTCCGCTCACCGTTCGGGCGGCACTCGCGGATGGAGCTGCGCTACCCGGACGAGGCGCCCGGGGGGGCTGAGCCCGGATCTTGAGCGTGCGCGAGGTGCTCTGATACGGTGAGTGCCCTGCGGTGGCGCATTCGTCTAGTGGCCCAGGACATCGCCCTCTCAAGGCGAAGATCGCGGGTTCGAATCCCGCATGCGCCACCAACACCCCTCGTCTCCGGCGTCTCGCCTCAGGCTGACGGCCGGGGCTCGAGACGCTCATGTTGGCTGGTTCCACCGGAGACTGGTGGATTGACGATGTCCCGCCCGGACGATCTCGTCGCAGGCTGCCTCCCTCGCGTTCCGTGGGTGCACCAGCAGGCTCACAGCCCGATCGGGGTCCGAGTACGCGGCGGCCTCAGCGCCCGGCCGCGGTCGGCGGTTCCTCGCCCCGCGCGATGAAGGGCGTGACGGCCGGGACGCCACCGGCGAACAGCTCGGCGAAGGGGCGGTTCACGAAGTCCGCGGCGCCGAGGAGGTAGGACACCCAGTCGCCCTCGTGCAGGACGTAGAGCGCTGTCACGTGGTGGCTGCGCGCGCAGGCCACGAGGTCATCGATGCCGCCGCCCTCGTAGACCACGGTGTGGAAGCCCTCGGCGGCGGGGCCGCGCAGGCACTCCGGCCACGGCGGGCCGGCATCGACGGGGCCGCCGGGGTCGTGTGAGGAGGGCCCTTCGCTGGCGACGACCAGCGAGGTGAGCGCGGGCACGCCGTCTGCGAACAGCTCGCGGAACTCGCGGTTTACGAACTCCGCCGCTCCGGGGATGTAGCCGACGTACGCGCCCGCGTGCAGCGCGTAGAGGGCAGTCACGTGACGAGCCGCCGCGCAGGCGACGAGGTCATCGACGCTCCCGCCTTCGTAGACGACGAGGCTGAAGCCCACCGCCACGTCGCCGCGCAGGCACGTGGGATCGCGGAACGGCACGCGGTAGACCTTCGTGCGGCTGCCGTCGGCCGACGTCACGGTGATGGTGACCCGGGAGAGGTCATCCAGCGCCACCTGGTGCCCGGCCGTCTCGACGATCGCGTCGGGAGGTTCGATCACGACCGTCGCGCGGGACTGCGCGGCCGTCGCGTTGATGGTCGCCGTGACGGCGCGCTCGAGGGCGCTGCCGCGGTACCCGGTGACGGCCGGTGAGAGCCCGCCGAAGACCACGTCCCCGAGGCTCACGGGCGCCAGGCGCACGTCGATGGCGTCGGGCATGTTGTAGGTGTAGACGCGGCCGTCGTCGGCGTCGGCCACGTACATGACCTGGCCGTCGGACCAGATGCCCCGCGGGCTGTCGTTGCCTGCGCTCCAGAGCTGCGCGAACTCCTCGCCCTGCACCCGCTCGAGGGCCGGCGGCTCGTCGCGAGCCCTCTCCCTCGCGGCTGGCAGTTCCGGCAGGCGGTAGGCGAAGAGACGTCCCGCCCCGGGGTCGGAGACCCATACCGTCACGTCGTCGGACCAGATGTCGCCGGGGTCGCTGTTGGCGGCGTGGAGGGCGTATTCGGCGATCAGCGCGCCGACCGCGGCGTCGTACGCGAAGAGGGCGTCCTGCCCGGCGTCCAGCACCCACCATGTCTTCCCGTCCAACCAGACGCCACGCGGGTCGGCGTTTCGGGGGTGGAGGTCGATGCTGCGCTCCTCGATGCGTGCTCCACTCGCCAGGTCGTGGGCGGTGAGGCGGTCGCGGCCGCTGTCCGAGATCCACATCGTCACGCCGTCGGACCAGATGCCGCGCGGGGAGGGATCATGCGGGCCGAGCGCGAGGTCGCGCTCGGTGGCGCGCGCGCCGGTCGCGAGGTCGTAGGCGAAGACGGCGTTGTCGGCGCCGAGGCCGTCCTGGGCGATCCAGAGCGTCGCACCATCACCGGACATGCCCGTCGGCTCGCCGTGGCCGGCGTGGAGCACCTCGATGTC
>DAOULE010000203.1:0-5730 GCA_034420575.1 Dehalococcoidia bacterium | reverse complement strand
GAGCGCCTGGAGGGCGCGCTGGAGAAGGCCGTGCGCAAGGTCGCGCAGCAGGTCCGCATCCCCGGCTTCCGCCCCGGCAAGGCCCCGCGCAACGTCGTCGAGGGCATGGTCGGACGCCCGCTGCTGCTGCAGGAGGCGATCGAGGACCTGCTCCCCACCGTCTACACCGAGGCGCTCGAGGAGCAGCAGATCGACGCGATCGGCGAGCCCGAGATCGACCTCAAGTCCACGGAACCCCTCGTCGTCACCGCCATGGTGCCCGTCCGCCCGACCGTCGACATCGGTGAGTACGCCTCGCTGCGCGTGCCGCGCGACGAGGCCGTCGCCACGCCCGAGCGGATCGAGCAGGCCATGGTGGACGTGCGCCGTCGCTACGCGACCCTCGAGCCCGTCGACCGCGCCATCGCTTGGGACGACACCGTCCGCGTCGATGTCTCGGTGACCGTCGAGGGCCAGGGCGAGCCGCACGTCGAGGAGGGCGCGGAGTTCCGCGTCTCGCAGGACGGCATCGTCTCGCTGCCGGGGTTCCTCGACCAACTGATCGGGCTGGAGCGCGGCGGCCCGCATGAGTTCGAGTTCGCGCTCCCGGACGACTACGACGCGCAGGAGCTGGCAGGCAAGACCGCCAGCTACACCGTCACCGTCCAGGAGGTGAAGCAGGAGGTCCTCCCGGACCTCGACGACGACTTCGCCCGCTCGCTCGACGAGGAGGGCATCGAGACGCTCGAGGAGCTCCAGGAGCGCATCGAGGAGAACGTGCGCATCCGCGTCGAGGCCGAGGCGGAAGCCGCCTACCGCGACGAGGTGCTGGACCTGCTGCTGGCGACCTCCGAGCTGGACTACCCGGAGGTGCTGGTCGAGCGCGAGATCGACCGCATGGTCGACGAGCAGTCCAACCACGCCTTCCACGAGCGCGAGACGTTCGACCAGTGGCTCGAGGCGATCGGGCAGACCGAGGAGGAGGTCCGCGGCGCGCTGCGCGACGACGCCGAGCTGGTGCTGCGCCGGAGCCTCGTCATGGGCGAGCTGGCCGACCGTGAGAGCGTCGAGCCGTCCGAGCAGGACATCCAGTCCGAGATGGACGACCTGGTCGAGCAGATGAGCGGCGGCTCCACTGACCTCGAGGAACGAGCCACACTCCGAGGGCTGCTCGACACCGAGGAGACGCGCGGCCAGATCTCGAGCCGGCTGCTCATCGCCAAGACGCTGGAGCGACTGGTCGAGATCGCCTCGCAGCCCGACGAGATCGAGCCCCGCCCGGCGCGTCGCCGCAGCCGGCGCCGCCGCGGCTCGCGAGGCGACGACGAGGCGACGGCGGAGGTGGAAGCCGACGACGCCGAGGCTGCTGCGGATAACGACGACGCCACGGCCGAGGACGCAGAGGATGCGGCCAGCGGCGATGCAGCCGATAGTGGATCCAGTACAGATGACGACGACGGGGACGGCGACGAGGGTTAGCCGGCCCGCCAGCAACACTCGAACAGGCACCGCCTGCTCACGGAAGGACACCGCCTTGACGGTCTCGCCCATGAACGTCGTGCCGATGGTCGTGGAGACCACCGCGCGCGGCGAACGCGCATACGACATCTACTCGCTGCTCCTGAAGGAGCGCATCATCTTCCTCGGGACGCCGATCGACGATCACATCTCGAACATGATCGTCGCCCAGCTGCTCTACCTGGAGCGCGAGGATCCCGACCGCGACATCAACATGTACATCCACTCGCCGGGCGGCGTGATCACCGCCGGCCTCGCGATCTACGACACGATGAACCTGATCCGTTCCGACGTGTCGACCATCGCCGTCGGCGCCACCGCCTCGATGGCCACGGTGCTGCTCTCGGCCGGTGAGAAGGGCAAGCGCTACGCGCTCCCGAACGCCACCGTGCACATGCACCAGGCGATGGGCGGGGCGCGCGGTCAGGCCTCGGACATCGAGATCGCGGCGCGCGAGATCCTCCGCAACAACGAGATCATCCGCAACATCCTCTCCGAGCGGACCGGGCAGGACATCGACCGCATCCGCATGGACACGGACCGCGACTTCTACCTCAATGCCGACCAGGCGTTGGAGTACGGGATGATCGACGAGATCCTGGCGAAGCCCGACGATGGGAGCTCCACCGCGAGCAGCAACGGGAGCGGTATCGGCTAAGCTGGCATCGAGGCCCGGCGGGGGACGCTGGGGGCAGCATGGCGAAGTCATCGACCCGCGGGAACAGGGTCCAGTATCACTGCTCCTTCTGCGGCAAGAACCAGGACCAGGTCAAACGGCTGATCGCCGGGCCCGGCGCCGTCTACATCTGCGACGAATGCGTCGTCCTCTGCCAGGAGATCATCCAGGAGGAGGGCGAGGGCGGCTCCCGCAAGGGGAGCGGCTCGAAGCCGACACGCACGCCCCGTGAACTCGTGGCGCTGCTCGACGAGTACATCGTCTCGCAGGACCAGGCGAAGCGCGTGCTCTCCGTCGCCGTCTACAACCACTTCAAGCGCATCGACGCGCCCGCGCAGGCCGACCTCGAGCTTGAGAAGTCGAACATCCTGCTCATCGGGCCGACGGGGACCGGCAAGACGGCGCTCGCACGCACGCTCGCCCGGGTCCTCGACGTCCCGTTCTCGATCGCCGACGCCACCGCGCTGACCGAGGCGGGCTACGTCGGCGAGGATGTCGAGAACATCCTGCTGCACCTCATCCAGGCCGCGGACTTCGATATCCCGCGCGCCGAGCGCGGCATCGTCTACATCGACGAGATCGACAAGATCGCGCGCAAGTCCGACAACCCCTCGATCACGCGCGACGTGTCGGGCGAGGGCGTGCAGCAGGCGCTGCTCAAGATCATCGAGGGCACCGTGGCCAGCGTGCCGCCGCAGGGCGGCCGCAAGCACCCGCACCAGGACTTCATCCAGATCAACACCAGCAACATCCTGTTCATCGTCGGTGGGGCCTTCGAGGGCCTCGAGAGCATCGTCTCGCGCCGCACCGGCATCGGGGCGCGGAGCCTTGGCTTCGGCTCGGAGACCGTGTCCGAGGCGGACCGGGCGATGATCCTCAAGCACGTCACCCACGACGACCTGCTGCAGTTCGGCCTCATCCCCGAGTTCGTCGGCCGCCTGCCCGTCGTCTCCGTCCTCGACCCGCTCGACGTGGACACGATGGTGTCGATCCTGACGAAGCCGAAGAACGCAGTGGCGCGGCAGTTCCAGCGGCTGTTCCAGATGGACAACACGGAGCTGGTGTTCACCGACGACGCGTTGCGGCTCATCGCCGAGGAGGCGATCGAGCAGAAGACTGGCGCACGCGGCCTGCGCACGGTCGTCGAGGGCCTGTTGCTGGACGTAATGTTCGAGGCGCCCTCGAACCCCGACATCCGCAAGTGCGTGGTCTCGGCCGAGACGGTGCGCAACCGGGCGCGTCCGCTGCTGGTGACGGAGAGCGAGCAGGTGGTGGGCGAGGAGCCCCCGGACGCCGAGTCCGCCTGAACCCTGCAGCCGTCCTCCCATGTCGCGAGTCGCCGGCAGCGGCTGGCGTGGTTGCGCGCTATCCTCGATGCACATGACCACCACCCCCGCCCGACGCACGCGCGCGCGCCCGCGCCTCGACGTTGCACTCGTCGAACGCGGCCTCGCGCCCTCGCGTGAGCGCGCACGCGCGCTCGTGATGGCGCGCGACGTGCGCGTGGACGGCGCGGTCGCGACGCGGCCCGCGCAGCCCGTCGCCGACGGTGCAGCCATCGAGGTCCGAGAGCCGCCGCCATTCGTGAGCCGCGGCGGCGAGAAGCTCGCGCACGCCCTCGACCGCACCGGCCTCGACGTGCGCGGGCGGCGCTGCCTCGACGTCGGCGCGTCGACCGGCGGGTTCACCGACTGCCTGCTCCAGCGCGGCGCGCGCGAGGTCGTGGCCGTCGATGCCGGCTACGGCCAGCTTGCGCAGCAGCTGCGCGACGACCCGCGCGTCGAGGTGCGCGAGCGGACGAACGCCCGCACCCTCGAGCCCCTCGATCCCCCCGCCGACCTCGCAGTCGTCGACGTGTCCTTCATCTCACTCACGCTCGTGCTGCCCGCCGTGCTCGGCTCGCTGCGCGCAGGCGCCGACGTGCTGGCGCTCGTGAAGCCCCAGTTCGAGGCAGAGCGCGCCGAGGTGCGGCGTGGCGGGGTCGTGCATGACGAGACGGTGCACGCCCGGGTCGTGGGGCGCGTGGCGTCATGGTCCATCGAGCGGGGCGTGCGCGTGCGAGGCGTAGTGCGCTCGCCGCTGCGGGGCCCCGCGGGCAACCGCGAGTTCTTCGTGTGGCTACGCACACCGGGCAGCGCACCGCGAGGTGCGTCGTGACGGACGAGTGGGGCATGAGCCCGGTCGAGCGTTGCGGCGTCTGCTACCACCCCGATGTCCCCGGCGCGGCCCATCTCGCGAAGCGACTGTGTGACCAGGCCGCCGAGGCCGGCTGCGACGTGTGGATCGCCGCGCTCGAACGCGACGGGAACGCGTCGCCCGAGGGTGGCGAGGTCGCCGCGCACCTGCCGGGGACCGACCTGCTGGTATGCGTCGGCGGTGACGGGACGATGCTCCAGGCCTCCGGGATCGCCTCGATGCTCGGCGTGCCGGTGTTCGGCGTGCGGATGGGCCGCCTCGGCTTCCTCGCGGAGGCGACCGAGGGCGAGGCCGAGGCCGCGCTCGCGCTGATCCTGCTCGGCGAGGGCCGCATCGAGGAGCGTGCGATGGCGCAGGCGACCGTCGTCGACGGGAGCGGTGAGCCGGAGGCGTTGCACGCCCTCAACGACGTCGTGATCGGCCGCAACCGCCTCGGCCGCACGGTGACGGTGGGCCTCCGCGTCGACGGTGTGCTGCTGGCCGAGTACCGCGCCGACGCCGTGGTCGTGGCGACGGCGACGGGCTCGACGGGGTACACGCTGGCGATCAGTGGCCCGATCCTCTACCCGACCTCGCCGGAGCTGATCGTCGGCGCCGTCGCCCCCCACCTCTCGTACGGCAACGCGCTGGTGGTGCGGGGCGAGACCGAGGTCACGCTGCAGATGGCGCGTGGCTACGAGGCGATGATGACCGTCGACGGCCACCACGAGCGCCCGGTGCCCTCCGGGACCGTCGTGCAGGTCACGCGGTCACCGCGCGTCGCACGCTTCGTGCGGCTGGGCGGTGAGCAGCAGTTCTACGCCAACCTCGCGCTCCGGCTCGGCTGGCTGCGCATGGATCACCAACTCGACACCCAGGAGGAGTGAACCGGCGATCGCGAGGGGTGATGCCTATCGCGCCGCGCGGTTCTATCCTGTACGTATGACGACGGACCTCGCCCTCCCGGCCGCGCTCCCCGACGGCGCCGTGGTCGACCGTGCAACGGTCGGTGACGTCGACGCCATCACGGACCTCGTGAACTTCTGGGCCGCGCGCGGCGACATGCTGCCGCGCACCAAGGGCGAGACGTACGAGAACCTGCGTGACTTCTTCGTGATCCGCGAGGGCGGCGAGGTGGTCGCGTGCGGCGCGCTGCACATCGTCTGGGCGGATATCGCTGAGCTGAAGTCCCTCGCCGTCTCCGAGACCTGCCAGGGCCGCGGCTACGGCCAGCACCTCGTGCGCGCGTGCGTCGAGGAGGCTGGGCGGCTGGGGCTCGACCGCGTCTTCGCGCTCACCTACAAGCCGGAGTTCTTCGAGCGGTTCGGCTTCATCCAGGCCGACGTGATGGAGCTGCCGCGCAAGGTCTGGAACGAGTGCTA
>DAOULE010000202.1:0-1973 GCA_034420575.1 Dehalococcoidia bacterium | reverse complement strand
TGAGCCGCGGCGGCGAGAAGCTCGCGCACGCCCTCGACCGGACGGGCATCGACGTGCGCGGGCTGCGCTGCCTCGACGTCGGCGCGTCGACCGGCGGGTTCACCGACTGCCTGCTCCAGCGCGGCGCGCGCGAGGTCGTGGCCGTCGACGCGGGCTACGGGCAGCTGGCGCAGCAACTGCGCGACGACCCGCGCGTCGAGGTGCGCGAGCGCACGAACGCGCGCACGCTCGAAGCCCTCGACCCGCCCGCCGACCTCGCGGTCATCGACGTTTCGTTCATCTCGCTCACGCTCGTGCTGCCCGCCGTGCTCGACTCGCTGCGCGCCGGCGCCGACGTGCTGGCGCTCGTGAAGCCGCAGTTCGAGGCCGAGCGCGGCGAGGTGCGGCGCGGCGGTGTGGTGCACGACGAGACGGTGCACGCCCGCGCCGTGGGGCGGGTGGCATCGTGGGCCATCGAGCGAGGCGTGCGCGTGCGCGGCGTCGTGCGCTCGCCGCTGCGAGGCCCGGCAGGCAACCGCGAGTTCTTCCTGTGGCTACGCGCACCGGGCAGCGCACCGCGAGGTGCGCGGTGAACGGTGAGTGGGGCATGAGCCCCGTCGAGCGCTGCGGTGTGTGCTACCACCCGGATGTCCCCGGCGCGGCGCAGCTCGCGAAGCGGCTGTACGACCAGGCTGCGGAGGCCGGATGCGATGTGTGGATCGCCGCGCTCGAACGCGACGGGAACGCATCGCCCGAGGGTGGCGAGGTCGCCGCCCATCTGCCCGGGACCGACCTGCTGGTCTGTGTCGGCGGCGACGGGACGATGCTCCAGGCCTCCGGGATCGCCTCGGTGCTTGGTGTGCCGGTGTTCGGCGTGCGGATGGGCCGCCTCGGCTTCCTCGCGGAGGCGACCGAGGGCGAGGCGGAGGCCGCGCTCGCGCTGATCCTGCTCGGCGAAGGCCGCATCGAGGAGCGCACGATGGCGCAGGCGACCGTCGTCGACGGGAGCGCTCGGCCCGAGGCGCTGCACGCCCTCAACGACGTCGTGATCGGCCGCAACCGCCTCGGCCGCACGGTGACGGTGGGCCTGCGTGTCGACGGCGTGCTGCTCGCCGAGTACCGCGCCGACGCCGTGGTCGTGGCGACGGCGACGGGCTCGACGGGGTACACGCTGGCGATCAGCGGCCCGATCCTCTACCCGACCTCGCCCGAGCTGATCGTCGGAGCCGTCGCCCCGCACCTCTCGTACGGCAACGCGCTCGTGGTGCGAGGGGAGACCGAGGTCACGCTCCAGATGGCGCGCGGGTACGAGGCGATGATGACCGTCGACGGCCACCACGAGCGCCCGGTGCCCTCCGGCACCGTCGTGAGCGTCACGCGGTCACCGCGCGTCGCGCGCTTCGTGCGGCTGGGTGGTGAGCAGCAGTTCTACGCCAACCTGGCGCTCCGGCTCGGCTGGCTGCGCATGGACCACCAGCTCGACACCCGGGAGGAGTGAACCGGCGACCGCGAGGGGGTGATGCCTATCGGGCCGCGCGGTTCTATCCTGTACGCATGACGACGGACCTCGCCCTCCCGGCCGCGCTCCCCGACGGCGCCGTGGTTGACCGTGCGACGGTCGGCGACGTCGACGCGATCACGGACCTCGTGGACTTCTGGGCCGCGCGCGGCGACATGCTGCCGCGCACGAAGGGCGAGACGTACGAGAACCTGCGCGACTTCTTCGTGATCCGCGAAGGCGGCGAGGTGGTCGCGTGCGGCGCGCTGCACATCGTCTGGGCGGACATCGCCGAGCTGAAGTCCCTCGCCGTCTCCGAGACCTGCCAGGGCCGCGGCTACGGCCAGCACCTCGTGCGCGCGTGCGTCGAGGAGGCGGGTCGCCTGGGGCTCGACCGCGTCTTCGCGCTCACCTACAAGCCGGAGTTCTTCGAGCGGTTCGGCTTCATCCAGGCCGACGTGATGGAGCTGCCGCGCAAGGTCTGGAACGAGTGCTA
>DAOULE010000201.1:0-11714 GCA_034420575.1 Dehalococcoidia bacterium | reverse complement strand
TTCATCACCGCCGACCAGAGCGGCCCCAAGCACATGCAGATCACGCTCACGCGCGCGCGCTTCGAGCAGCTCGTGGGCGACCTCGTGCAGCGCTCGCTCGGCCCGGTGAAGTCGGCGCTCGACGACGCCTCGCTCCAGCCGGGCGCGGTCAACGAGGCAGTGCTGGTGGGCGGCATGACGCGCATGCCGCTGGTGCAGCAGCAGGTGCAGGACTTCTTCGGCAGGGAGCCGCACAAGGGCGTGAACCCGGACGAGGTCGTCGCCATCGGCGCTGCCATCCAGGCCGGCATCCTCAAGGGCGACGTGAAGGACGTCGCGCTCTTCGACGTCACCCCGCTGACGCTCGGCATCGAGACGCTCGGCGGCGTGATGACCGCGCTCATCGAGCGCAACACGATTATCCCGACCGACCGCCAGCAGACCTTCTCGACCGCGGCCGATAACCAGCCCTCGGTGGAGATCCACGTCCTGCAGGGTGAGCGCCAGATGGCGGCGGACAACAAGTCACTGGCGCGCTTCATCCTCGACGGCATCCTGCCGGCGCCGCGCGGCGTCCCGCAGATCGAGGTCGAGTTCAGCATCGACGTGAACGGCATCGTCACGGTCGCCGCGCGCGACCAGGCGACGGGCAAGGAGCAGCACGTCACGATCCAGCCCGCCTCCGGCCTCACCGACGACGAGGTCGAGCGCCTCACGCGCGAGGCCGAGGAGCACGCGGCCGAGGACCAGGCGCGGCGTGAGGCAGTCGAGCTGCGCAACATGGCCGACACCCTCGCCTACTCCGCCGAGCGCACGCTCACCGAGCAGGCCGAGAACGTCTCCGAGGACATCAAGTCCCGGGTCGAGTCCGCCATCGCCGACGTGCGGTCCGCCCTCGAAGCCGACGACGCGGAGCGCATCCAGTCGACGAGCGAGGCGCTCTCGCTGGCGCTGCAGGAGATCGGCCAGGCGGCGTACGGCGCGTCCGAGGCCGGCGCGACGCCGGGCCCCAACGGCGACGCCGCAGCCGGCGCCGACGGCGACGACGAGGGCGAGGCGGCGAGCACGGTGGAGGGCGAGTTCCGCGAGGTCTAGCGCTGTCGGCGGCGCGAAAGTCTACGCTTCGTCGAGCACAAATCGGAGCGTAGACTTGCCAATGCCGTCGGTGTGTCCGCGAAAGTCTACGCGTCGATTGATGCCAATTGCAGCGTAGACTTTTGCTCGTGCTCGCGCGGTCTCTCCTGTCCCGGCCCGGGGAGCGTCGCGCGCGCCGGCGCTGCGCGTTCTGGGCGGCAGGCCTTAGACTGAGGGATCAATGAACGCCAACGCCGACCTCTACGCCGCCCTCGGGGTCTCCCGCGATGCTTCGCAGGAGGACATCAAGCGCGCCTTCCGCAAGCTCGCGATGGAGTACCACCCCGACCGCAACAAGTCGGACGGCGCCGAGGACCGCTTCAAGGAGATCTCCGCCGCCTACGACGTCCTCTCTGACGAGGAGAAGCGCCGCACCTACGACCGCTTTGGGATCAACGGCCTCAACGGCGGCGGCCAGCACGGCTTCTCCGGCTTCGAGGGCTTCGGCGGGTTCGGCGACATCTTCGACGCCTTCTTCAACGGCACCGCCACCCGCCGTCCCGGCCCGCAGCGCGGCGCCGACCGGCGCGCGACCCTGCGCATCTCGCTCGAGGAGGCGGTGTTCGGCGGCGAGCAGGAGATCGAGTTCGACCGCGTCGCGCACTGCGAGGAGTGCCGCGGCAGCGGTGGCGCGCCGGGCACGAAGTCCGTGACCTGCCCGGAGTGCAACGGGCAGGGCGAGGTGCGCCGGGTCCAGGAGTCGCTCTTCGGGCGCTTCGTGAACGCTGCGCTGTGCGCGCGCTGCGAGGGTGACGGCGAAGTCGTCTCCGAGCCCTGCGCCGAGTGCCGCGGGCGAGGGCTGCGCCGCGAGCACGTCTCGCGCGTGGTGAACGTACCCGCCGGCGTCGACGAGGAGCACCAGATCCGCCTCAGCGGCGAGGGCGACGCCGGCCAGCGGCGCGGCCCCGCGGGCAACGTCTACCTCGACATCGAGGTGGAGCCGCACGAGCGGTTCAGCCGCCAGCGCAGCCACCTGGTCTACGAGCTCCCGCTGAACCCCGCGCAGGCCGCCCTCGGCGCGAGCATCGAGGTGCCGACCATCGACGGGGAGCCGGTGGAGATCGAGGTGCCCGCGGGCACGCAGCCGGGCCACGTCTTCACCGTCCGCGGCTACGGGGTGCCGCACCTGCGCAGCAGTGGCCGCGGCGACCTGCTGGTGCACACCCACGTGGTGACGCCCACCAGCCTCACCGAGGAGCAGCGCGAGCTGCTCGAACAGCTCGCCGAGTCGCTCGGCACGCCCGCGATGCCCGAGCACGAGCGAGGCTTCTTCGAGCGCGTGCGGGAGGCGTTCAGCTAGCCACCCATGCCGCCGCCCCCGCCCGGCGACGCACCGATCACCCCCGACGGCCCCTCGCGCGGTGACGCGTGGATCGCGCTGTCCGTACGGCTCCCGGTCGGCGACGCGGAGATCGTCGCCGAGGTGCTCGCGGCGATCGCGCCGGGTGGCGCGTCGATGGACACGCCGTTCCGCAACATCGAGCCGGAGCGCTTCGGCCTCGAACTCACCGACGAGGACGCCATGGTGCGCGCGTTCTTCCCCGCGCCGCTCAGCCCGGCGGAGCGGCGAGCGATCCGGCGTCGCCTCGCCACGCTCCCCCTCGCTACGCCCCTCCCGCGACTGCGCTACAGCGAGGTGGGCGAGGCCGACTGGGCCGAGGAGTGGAAGCGCTTCTACCACCCGTTCCGCGTGGGGCGGCTGCTGGTGCAGCCCTCGTGGGAGCCGGCCGCGGACGCCGGGCCCGAGGACCTCGTGATCACGCTCGACCCCGGCCGCGCGTTCGGCACTGGCCAGCACGAGACGACTCGCCTCTGCCTCGCCGCCCTGGACCGGCTCGTGCGGCCCGGGGATGTGGTGCTCGACGTCGGGACGGGGTCTGGCATCCTCGCGCTTGCGGCCGCCTGTCTCGGCGCGGCGAGGGTCGACGCGCTCGACACGGATCCGGTCGCCGTCGCCGCCGCGCGCGACAACGCGGCGCGCAACGGCCTCGGCGCGGCAATCGACGCGCGCGAGGGCTCCCTGGGCGACGCCTGGCCGTGGCCCGACGCATCGCGAGCGCGCTACGACTGCGTGGCGATGAACATCGCGCTGGTGGTGGTGACCGAGCTGCTGCCGGAGGCGGCCGCTGCGTTGCGGCCCGGCGGGGTCCTCGTGGCGAGCGGATTCCTCGCCGAGGCGACACCGGGCGTCGAGGAGGCCGCGCGCGCCGCCGGCCTGCACGACGTGGAGCGCCGGGTCGAGGGAGAGTGGGGTGCGGTCGTCGCGCGCGCGTGATGCACGCCCGGCCTGCCACGGTCAGCGCGAACGTAACGAGTTGCTTATACTTGCCTCTTGCAGCCCGCCCCACGTACCGCGTTACAGGAGTGCGCGTTGGAAGACCCTCGCATCATCTCTGAGCGCCTCCTCGACAACGTCGAGCGCGTCATCATCGGCAAGACCCAGGAAGCACGGCTCGCGCTCGTCACGCTGCTCTGCCGCGGACACCTCCTCATCGAGGACGTGCCCGGCGTGGGCAAGACCATGCTGGCACGGGCGCTTGCCCGCTCCACCGGGTGCGACTTCCAGCGCATCCAGTTCACCCCGGACCTGCTGCCCTCGGACGTGACGGGCGTCTCCGTCTTCAACCCGGCGTCGAGGGAGTTCGAGTTCCGCGCCGGCCCCGTCATGGCGCAGATCGTGCTCACCGACGAGATCAACCGCGCCACGCCGAAGACGCAGTCCTCGCTCCTCGAAGCGATGGAGGAGCGCCAGGTCACGGTCGACGGCGTCACGCGCGGGCTGCCCGAGCCGTTCATGGTGATGGCGACCCAGAACCCCATCGAGTACGAGGGCACGTTCCCGCTGCCCGAGGCCCAGCTCGACCGCTTCCTCATGCGCGTGCGGCTCGGCTACCCCAGCCCCACCGACGAGGTGATGGTGATGGACGCCCAGCAGGCGTCGCACCCCATCGACTCGCTGGAGCAGGTCACGACGGCCGGCGAGGTCGTCGAGCTGCAGAACGCAGTGCGCGAGATCTACATCGACCCGCTCATCAAGCAGTACATCGTCACGCTGGTGAACGCGACGCGGGACCACGAGGCGGTCTACCTGGGCGCCTCGCCGCGCGGTTCGCTGGCGCTCATGCGCTGCGCGCAGGCGTTCGCGATGCTGGAGGGGCGCGACTTCGTCCAGCCCGACGACATCAAGCTCCTCGCGTTCCCCGCGCTCGGGCACCGCGTGATCGTCAGCGCGGCCGCCCGCGTACGGAACGTCGAGACCTCGGCGATCATCGACGAGTGCATCGAGCGCGTCCCGGTACCGGGAGCGCGCGCCCGCGGCGGCGCCTGAGCCGGCCGTGCGCTGGCTCGCGTGGCTCGCGGCCGCGCCCCGCCGACGTCCCAACATCACTATCGCCCTCGGCGTAGCGTTGATCTGCATCGCGATCGGCCTGGCCACGGGCTTCTGGCTGCTCTTCCGCCTCTCCTACGTGATCTTCATCGGTGTCCCGATCCTCTACTTCTGGAACCGCTCGATGATCCGCAACATCGAGGTGGACATCCTGCGCCGCCACCGGCGCGTCACGCGCGGCAGCGACCTGGAGGGCCGCGTGCTCATCACGTCGAGCGCGCGCCTGCCCAAGATCTGGCTGGAGGTCGAGGACGCCTCCGACCTGCCCGGCCACATCACCAACCGCGTCGTCACGCTCGGCTCGCGCGGCGTCGACGTCTGGCGCTACGAGACGCCGACGCTGCGCCGCGGGCTCTACACGCTCGGCCCCATCACGATCACCTCGGCCGACCCGTTCGGCTTCTTCCGCATGTCGCGCACCTTCGGCGAGCCCGTCGAGGTGCTCGTCTACCCGAACGCTCCGGAGTTGCCGGGGCTCTACCTCCCGCCGGCGAGCCTGCCCGGCGACGGCCGCTTCCGGCGTCGCACGCACAACGTCACGCCGAACGTGGCGGGCATCCGCGCCTACGAGCCCGGCGACTCGTTCAGCCGCGTGCACTGGCCGGCCACGGCGCGCACCGGCAACCTCATGGTCAAGCTCTTCGAGCTCGACCCCGCCTCGGACGTCTGGATCCTGCTCGACCTCCAGGACGAGGTGCACACCGGCGAGGGTGACGACGGGACCGAGGAGACCGCCGTCATGGTCGCCGCCTCGATCGCCCGCTACTTCATCGCCGCCAACCGCTCGGTCGGGCTCATCGCCTACGGCGACGACCTCCGCGTCGACGAGCCCGAGCGCGGGGCGAACCACTACACGCGCATCCTCGAGACCCTCGCGCTCGCGCGCTCGGTCGGCGAGGTGCCGCTCGACCACCTGCTGCTCGAAGAGCAGCGCAACTTCGGCCGCCACACCACTGTCGTGGCGGTCACACCCTCGCCCAGCGATGCATGGGCACTGGCGCTGATGTCGCTGGCCTCGCGCGGCGTGAAGGTCGCCGCCGTGCTGCTCGAGGCCGAGACCTTCGGCAGCGAGCGCAGTTCCCTCGACGTCTACGGGACGCTGACCGCGGGCGGCGTGTACACGTACACCGTCAAGCACGGCGACGACCTCGTGCACGTGCTCAGCGCAGCCACGAGCACGCCGAACCCCGAAACCGGCGCTCCCACCGGGCCGGTGTCGCCGCTATGACCGCCGCCGGCATCCCCGCCGACGAGGGCCGCCGCCGCCGCGGCTTCGCCGAGCTCGTCGCCGAGGGCGACCGGAGGTTCGCGCTCGCCTACTGGGAGGACATCCTCACCTTCGTGCTGCTCGCAGCCAGCCAGACCGCGTTCGCGCTCTCGATCGCGAACGCGAACTGGGTCGACGAGATGCCCGACCTGACGGTCGCGGCGTGGGTCGGGCTCCTCGCGGGCGCCGGTCTCGCGCGCCTGCACGGCTCGGCGGGCTGGCTCGCCTACGTCCCGGCGCAGCGCGCGGCGCTGTCGCGCGTGCGCTGGTCGGCGTGGTGGCTGTTCCCGGCCGGGCTCGCCTTCGGCGCCATCGTCTCCGTTGCGATGGTCATGCACACGATGGAGCTGGCCGACCCGTTCACCACCGGGGGCATCGAGGCGCGGTGGTCCGAGCTGTGGGCGCGCCTCAAGGACTGGGGCACGGCGCTGATCTTCGGCGGCGTCTCCTCGGACCCGCTGCCGTTCGTGCTGCTCATGGTCTTCGTGACGTGGATCGTCCCGTACCTCTCGGGCTGGGCCGTGTTCCGCTGGCGCAACCCGTGGCTGGCGCTGGTGCCGGCGGGGGTGGGCATCCTCACCAACATCTCGTACCTGCCCGGTCAGCCCTCGGTCGCGTTCATCCTCTTCCTGTTCGCCGCGATCCTGCTCTTCACGCGGCTCCAGCTGCTCCGCACCATCTCGCGCTGGGAGGGCCAGCGGGCCGCGCTGCCGCAGCTCCTCTCGCTCGAGGTGCTCCACGCCGGGGCGTGGGTGGCCCTGCTGCTCATCCTCGCCTCGTGGCTCGTGCCCACCGGTGGCGAGCTCGACCGCGTCTCGGCGGGGTGGGAGCGCCTCACTCAGCCGGTCACCGACCGCGTCGACCGCTTCGGGCAGGTGTTCCTGGGGATCGACTCGAAGCGCGGCAACCTGATCCACCACTTCGACAACGCACTGCCGCTGCAGGGCCGCGTGAAGCTCGACGACGAACCGATGTACCGGGTCACGCTCCCCGCGAACGAGGAGCTACGCCGCGACGAGTTCCTGCAGCTCCGCACCACCGCCTTCGACGAGTACACGCGGGCCGGCTGGGAGCTCTCCGAGACCGACCGCGAGCCGCTGCCGGGCACGACGATCGAGGCGGCGAGCTTCGGCACGCCGGAGACGCGCGTACAGCTCCGCCGACCCATCGTCACGCAGATCGAGGTGATCGAGCCGCTCTCGGACCGCCGGCTGCTCGCGGCGGGCGACCCGCTGGCCACCGACATCGAGGCCCAGGCCGTCACCGGCGCGTCCACGGCGGACCTCGCCGCGTTGCAGCCCGAGGAGCGCATTAAGGCGGGGGACCAGTACGTGACCGTCGGGACGGTGTCGGCGGCCAACCCGGAGATCCTCGTCGGTGCCGGCACGGACTACCCCGCGTGGGTGACGGAGCGCTACCTGCAGCTCCCGGAGAGCCTGCCGGACCGGGTGCGCGACCTGGCCTTCAACATCGCCGGCAACACCGAGTCGCCGTACGTCGCGGCGTTCCAGATCGAGAACTACCTGCGTACCAACTACGACTTCGACCTCAAGGTCGACGACCAGCCGCCGCGCCGCGACCCGGTGGACTACTTCCTGTTCGAGTCGGAGGCGGGCTACTTCGACCACTTCGCGTCGGCGATGGCGGTCATGATGCGCTCGCTAGGCTACCCCGCCCGCGTCGCCGTCGGCTTCTACATGGGCGCGCACATCTACGACCCGGAGACAGAGTCGTACATCCTGACCGAGGAAGACTCGTGGACGTGGCCGGAGGTCTACTTCCCCGGCCTCGGGTGGGTCGAGTTCAATCCCACCCCGGCGCGCGCGAGGGTCTCGCGGCCCGGCCCGCAGGCGTTCGGGCTGGAGGAAGAGGACCCGCTCGTCATCGCCGAGGGAACCGACGAGCTGCTGCTCCTGGAGGCGACCGCCTTCGACGACGAGGACGACCCCGGCGCCCCCGACCGGACGGACGAGGAGATCGTCGAGGCGGTGGCGCGTGACTTCACGGCGCCGCTGCTGTGGCTGCTGGCGGCCGTCGCGGGGCTCTCCGCGGCCTACTTCCTCGCCAGTCTCGCGTGGGCGTACCCCTACCGCCGGCTCGCACCGGCGACGCAGCGCTGGGCGAAGGTGCAGCGGCTCTCAAGCTGGGCTGGCATCTCGTCGGGCGCGGACCGGACGCCGCTCGAGTCGGCTGCCACGCTCGGCCGGGCCATCGAGGTCGACGAGCCGGTCGACCGCCTCGCGCGCTCGTTCACGCGCGAGCGCTACGGCCGCACCATCGGCGAGGGCGACGACGACGGCGAACTCGACCGCCTCGACCGCGCCTATCGCGAGGTGCGCAACCGGCTGGTGCGGGTGGCGTTGCTACGGCCGTTCCGCCTGCGGCGGCGCGGCCCGGGCGGGTAGCCTCGCGGGGGGCTCGCTAGTAGACGCCGGGGACGATCCGGTACGGCACGCGTGACTGGTACTCGGCCCACTTCTCGGCGCCGTACTTCTCCGCGCACTGCTTGTCGTCGTCGCGTTGCCGGAACGTGAACATCGTGACGATGAAGGCGAAGTAGGTCCATGCCCACGGGTTGGCGAAGTGGCCGAACACGAGGGCGATCGAGAGCGACAGGAAGCCCTCGCCCATGTAGTTGAAGTGGCGCGCGACGCCCCAGAGGCCGCTGGTCAGGATCTTGCGGTCGCCGGCCTCGATGTACTCGGGCTCGATGAGCCCGAGGAACTTGCGGTCGGGGAAGCGCTTGAACGTGTACTTCTGCAGGTTGGCGCCGCGCGAGATGCCCCACCCGAGCAGGAACAGCGCCGGGACGCCGATCAGCCAGGCGTACGACCACGGCGTCGCGAAGCCGGGGTCGGGATGGGCGGCCATGCCCCACAGCGGGATGATGAACATCCACCCGTAGACGATGAGCCCGCCCCAGAACAGCTTGAAGCCCATGCCCTCGTGGATCAGGTCGTAGGTGTAGAGCTGCACGCGCTCGAAGACGAAGTAGTCCAGCACGTAGAACGTGAAGAACGCGGCGTAGAGGAACACGCCGGGATTCGAGTCCTCGCCGAAGACGTCGTAGTGGTACGCGGCCCCAGACAGGGCGGTGAGGGACAGCATCGTCCCGCCGACGACGTAGAAGTACATCTTGATGTCGATGCGCTCGTTGAAGAACGCGATCTCCTGGACGCGCCCCTTCCAGAACTCGTTGACCGGGTGCATCTCGTTGCGCCGGGCCGGGATGTACACGGCGAGGACGGTGAAGATCGTCGCGAAGACCGTCCCGCCCGCGACCGCGTAGACCGAGGAGCGGTAGAACCAGTCCCGCGGCATCCCGGTGACCTCGGTCGCCCACACCACGAGGGCGATCGCGAACACGAGGATGCCGTTGAGCCGGTAGCTGCGGGGCTCGCCGGTGTCCGGGTTGACGACGTACCCCGGCACGCGCCGCCCCGGCAGGATGAGCTGCACGACGAAGAACGCGGCGAAAACGATCAGCGGGGTGAAGAACCCCCAGATCGCCTCGGTCCGGGACAGCTCGAAGAGGTGCTCGACGCCCAGCCACTCGATCATCGCCTGGCGCCTCTCCCCCGGTGCGGCACGGTTCAATGACGGATGTCATTCTTTGACGTGAAGATACATCAATCGTGATGGCCTCATCGCGCGAAGATCGAAGGCGGCCGCCCCGTTGCGAGGCTAGCGGTCCGGGAGCGCTCCACCCGCCTGCCGGTCCGGCGGCTCCAGCGCTTCCAGTGAGTTCGTGATCCGCACGAGGTCGAGGATGTCGAGCGCCTGGTCGAGCGTGAGCGGGGCGTCGCCCAGCTCCAGCAGCGCCTCTGACAGCCGCGAGCGGGCCTCGTCCAGGTTCTGCGGCTCGGGCGGCTGCCCTGCCTGGCGGTCGCTCTGCTGGTCACCCGGGTCCGGCGGGGGCTCGGAGCCGCCTTCGTCCGACTCTTCTTCGCCTTGCTCGCCCGGTTCGCCCTCGCCGGGCTCCTGCTCTTCGGGCTCCTGGTCGCCCTGCTCGCCCTCGCCGTCGCCCGGATCCTGGTCTTCGTCCGGCTCGCCCTCGTTCTCCGACTCCGGCGGGTCGGGCTCGTCCTCCGGGGGCTGCTGCCGGCCCGCCGGCGGGGGCTGCTCGCCGCCCGCGAGCAGCCGCAGCACCAGCTCGAGGTTGTGCTTCGCGTCGATGTCGCCCGGGTCGCGCAGCAGCACCGCGATGTACGCCAGCCGCGCGGCCTCGAGGTCGCCACGGAGGAAGGCGTGGTTGCCGGCCGCGTACGTGCTGCGCGCCACGAGCACCGGGTCGTCCGTCGCGTTCAGCGCGGCGGTCGTGGCGACCGTCGCCTCCTCGTAGCGTTCGAGGCGATGCAGCGTGTTGCCGATGTTGTAGTCGACCGGCGGCGGCGCCTCCCCGGACTCCGAGGGCTCGCCCGCTGCCTCCTGGTAGGCCGTGAGCGCCTCCTCGAACGCCTCGTCCTCGTAGGCCTCGTTGCCGCGCTGCACGTCCTCGTACGCCGTGCTCCCGCAGGCGGCGAGCACGACCGCCACCAGCAGGCCCGCGGCGCCAAGCGCAATGCGCCCGGCGGGCAGCCGCGCCGCGCCGCGCGCGCCCTCGGCGAGCCACGTCTGCGCCAGCAGCAGTACGAGCGCGCAGGCGAGGAACCACTGGAAGCGGTCGATCGGCGCGCGGTTCGCCCCTTCGTCGAACGCCGAGCGGCGCAGCCGCTGGAACTCCACGGCGAGGCCCGCGATCGCGTCGAGGTCACGCACGTTGCCGCCCGTGGCGGCGGCGATGCTGCTCAGCACCTCGACGTCGACGAAGCTCGGCTGGTCGGGGGCGGGCCTGTCGCGCGCGGCGGGCATCCAGCCACCCTCGGGCGTGCCGACCGCGACTGTGTAGACGCGGACGCCAAGGTCGTTGGCGCGCAGCAGCGCCTCCTCGAAGTCCTCGGCGACGTCCTCGCCGTCCGAGACCAGCACGATCACCTGCGTGTCGGCCGGGTCGTCCACGTCGAGCAGGTCGAGGGCGGCCGTGAGCGCGCCGCCCAGGTCCGTGCCCTGCGCGACGAGCGCCGCCTCGTTCTGCGAGCGGGCGATGAGCTGCGCGAGCGGTTCGAGGTCGAGCGTGAGCGGCGAGCGCTGGAACGCCTCGCCGGCGAACGTGACGAGCCCGACGCGGTCGCCGCGCAGGTGCGCCAGCATCTCGCTGAGCCCCGCCGCCGCGGCCTCGGCGCGCGAGGGCTGGACGTCGTCGGTGGTCATCGAGCGCGAGATGTCGACCGCCACGGCCACGTCCACGCCGAGGCGCGTCAACTCGCGCTCCTCGTGCCCCCACTGCGGGCGCGCGACCGCCACGGCGGCGAGGACGAGCGCGGCAAGGAGCAGGCCAAGCTGCATCGAGCGCCGCGCGCCGCGTTCGCGTCGCAGCTCGGCAGCGCCGCCGAAGGCGGCGTCGGCGCGTTGTCGCAGCCTCGACGCGTACCAGGCGGCGGCGACCGCCGGGACGACGGCAAGGAGCCACAGCAGCGCGAGCGGGTTCGCGAACGTGATCATCGCAACGCCCTCACGGATACCGCCGGAGCAGCGTCGAGCGCAGCCCCGCCTCCGCGAGGAGCAGGAGGATCGCGGCGATCGCCAGACGCGGCGCGAGCTCCTCGAACTCCGTGAACTGGCGCTCGCCGATGAGGGCGCGCTCCAGCGTCCGCACGGACTCGTACGCCTGCTCCACCTCGTCCGGGCTCGACGCGTCGTAGTAGGCCCCGCCGGTGGTCGAGGCGACTTGCTGGAGCAGGCGCACGTCGACGCTGCTCGAGGCGCGCGTCACCGCGCCGTGGAAGCCGATGGTGTACACGCGCACGCCGAGGGCCTCGGCGATGCGGGCCGCCTGCAGCGGCGGCACCTCGCCGGCGTTGTTCTCGCCGTCGGTGAGCAGCACCACCACGCGGCTGCGCGCGGGCG
>DAOULE010000200.1:0-4083 GCA_034420575.1 Dehalococcoidia bacterium | reverse complement strand
GGCGATGGTCCGGCGCCGCTTGCGCCGGCTGTACAGACCGCGGTGGATGGAGTTGACGTGGAAGAACGCCAGGTCGCCCGCCTGCAGCCTGATCGGCTGCCTGCCGGGCATGTTGTCCGACCAGTAGTCGTTGACACGCACCTCGTACTCCCCGGGGGTGTCCCAGCGCCGATGGGAGCCGGGCACGATCTCGGTCGCTGCCGAGTCGCACAGGCAGATGTGCATGTGCACCTCCCGCGCCGGCACCGCCTCGCTCAGGACGATGCGCTCGGTGTCCGTGTCCGGGCGCAGGTCGAACTTGTCGTACTGGCAGTCGCGGTGCCAGCCGCCCACCCATGATTCGCGCGGCGGCTCGACGTAGAGGTTGCACTGCAGGAACAGCGGCGGCTCGGCCAGGATCGCCGTGGCGACCGCCATCGCGTCCTCGCCCGCCACGGCGTTCAGCAGCGCGGCCAGGTCCCCCGGCCGCTCGCGGTGGTAGTCGGGGTGGTTGAGGTGAATGAGCATGCGCGCCCTGGCCGAGTAGTTGCGGCCGCTCGGCTGGTTGTCCTCGGTCCCGGTGGTCACGAAGCGGGCGAGCGCGCCCTCGCAGATCCGCCGCAACTCGCGCACCTGACCGGCGTACGCGCCGCGGACGACCACGTACCCCTCCTCGGCAAAGCGCGCGCGGAGCGCGTCTGCGTCGACAGGCATGGTCGCGCTACGAGTGGCGGTGATAGGTCAGTACGAGGGTGATGCTCGGGCTGATCTGCTCTTCGAGCTCCAGCTCGTCGTCGCTCGTGAACTCGTATTCGAAGCGTGACTCACCGACATCGCTGGCGTCGGGTGTCAGCACCAGAGTGTCGTCGTCGTAACGGTACCTGCCTTGAGTCCTGACAATCACACGCACGACGCCGCTGGCCGATTGGCGAATGTAGGCGTACCTGCCGTTGCTCCGGAACTCGTACTCGGCCGAGAAGCGGGTGCCTGCCGACGTGAACTCGGTGTGCCACTCCCCCAGAAACGGATTCCGAGCTGTACGACCCCCGACGTAGACCGTGCAGCCGGACAGCGCGGTCAGCGCAAGCAGGACGGCACACAGCGCCGCCAGCACGCCCACGCCGATCCGGAAGCCTCTCCTGCGCCTTCGCGTGTTCATGCTCTCATCCTGGTCAGCCATCAGGAGCGAGTCTATCACCATCGCGGGCTCGTGCCTGCCGCAGGGACGGCGGCTTCGACGGCAGGCGCCGTTGGTTCTGCGCGTCGGCTATGGAGCCGGCGGCGGAGCGAGGTGATTGAGGCCCATCGTGTCGGTGCCGTGAATGACCTGCAGGGCATGGTCCGGGGAGTCGTACTCCAGGACCTTGACGATGGGAATGATCGCCCGGACCGCCAGCCCGATGCGTCGCAGGTCTGAGCGGTTGGCCTCCGAGTGGTGCAGGGTGCGCTCGTTGAACAGGATGAACTCGCCGGGCTGCATCTCCAGGTCGGTCAGGTCGCCCGGGTCGTAGTATCCGGCATCGGCCATCACCTTGAACTGCATGTCCGGGGTCGCCTCGACGTGAGGGACGATGGTGCGGTGCGATCCGGGAATGAGCTGCAGGTTGCCGTTCTGCCGGGTCGAAGGATCCACGGCGATCCAGGCGGAGATGATCACCGGCGGCTCCAGCGGCCAGTAGTGGAAGTCCTGGTGCCACGGGATCGCCTTGCTGCCACGGTTCTTGACGAAGAAGTTGGTGCGCCACAGCAGCAGGTCCCGGCCGTACAGGGCCACCATGCGCGCGACGATCGCCGGAGCGGTGGCCAGGTCGTACACCGCTCGGCTGTCGAGGTGACGGTTGTGGACCCGGTTGTGCGCCACCGGAGGATCGGTTTCCAGAACCCGCTCGATGGACGGCCGCAGCGCTGCCATCTCGTCCGGCGAGCACAGGGAGTAGGGACCGAGGTACCCGTCGCGGCGAAACCGCTCCACTTCGGCGGCGGAGAGGGCCGCGGGAGCCGAAGCCGACACCGCCTGCGTTGCCATTGGTTCCTTCGCCTCGATCGACTGTATCACGGTGATCGCGGGCACGGCGGAATCGACGTCCGTTTGAACGAAGTCGTCGCCTCGGGACACCAATCGAGTCGACACGGGCGGTTGACATTGTGCGCCCGGCGTGGTATCTCTCGAAACAATTGGTCCCCGCCGGACTCGCCGAAAGGCCCCGGCGGGGTTATTTCTCTTCTCTGAGAAGCATGCCCCGCGAGCCCGACGTCAAGCGCGCCGTATCGTTTGTCGACGGGCAGAACCTGTTCCGGCACGCGAAGGATGCTTTCGGGCACTATCACCCGAACTACGACGTACGGAAGTTGAGCGCTGCGGTGTGCGCCGCCCACGGGTGGGTCAATCGGAGCGTACGATTCTACACGGGCGTTCCCAGGGCTGATCTGGATCCCATGTGGCACGACTACTGGACCCGTCGCCTGCTGGCCATGAGGCGCTCCGGGATCGTCGTCACGTCGCGCCCATTGCGCTATCGGATGGAGCACGTTTCCGTGGACGACCCCGCTTCTCGGGAGAGCCCCATCGGAAGGGAGAAGGGGATAGATCTTCGTCTCGGTCTGGATGTGGTGCGCATGGCGCGCCTTGGAGAATTGGATGTGGCCGTGATCTTCAGCCAGGATCAGGACCTCGTCGAGGTCGCAGTCGAGGTGCGCGATATTGCTCGCGCTGCGAACCGGTGGTTGAAAGTTGCTTCGGCCTTCCCGTCAGGACCGAACGCCACCTCGAGGCAGGGTATCCACAAGACGGACTGGTTCAAGATGGACAAGGCGTTCTATGACGCCTGTCTCGATCCAAGAGACTATCGGTCTGCCTGAGTCACAACGGCGCGACGGCGATCAGCGGGTCTTCGCCCCGTGAGGCGAGAAGGTTGCGTAGCGGACGGCCGAACAGTGGGGACTCGATCTCGAAGCGGTCGCCGGTCTGGGGTTCGACTCCGTGGGCGCAGCTCAGGATGGGGGCGCCCAGGAAGTGGCAGTGGAGGTCGCCGGGGCGGCGGAACAGGTCGTACTTGAAAAGGTGGTGCTCCATGTTGGCCAGGGTGTGGGTCATGTTGGCCTCGCCGGTCAGGAAGGTGGCCTCCCAGAGCACGGTGCCGCCGCGGCGCACGCGAACCTCGCCTTCAACTGACTCGGGCAGCGGGCCGAGCAGCAGCTCGGGGCCGATAGCGCAGGCGCGCAGCTTGGAGTGGGCGAGGTACAGGTAGTTCTGGCGCTCGATGACGTGGTCGGCGAACTCGTTGCCGAGGGCGAAGCCGACGCGGCGCGGGCGGCCGTCGCGGCCGATCAGGTAGATGGCCACCGCCTCCGCCTCCTCGCCGCCGTCGCCGGCGAAGCCGGGCAGGGGCAGCTCGTGCTCGGGCGGGATCAGGATGCTGCCGTCGCCCTTGTAGAACCACTCCGGGGCCGCGCCGATGGTGCCGGCCGGCGGCTTGCCGCCGCGCAGGCCGAGGCGGAACATGCGGATCGAGTCGGTCACGGCGTCGTCGTCGGCGTCGTCCCCCGAGCCCGACCCACCGTGCATGGCGTCGCGCGCCATGGCGCTGCCGGTGTGGTTGAGCCCGGTGCCGGAGATCAGCAGGTGGGCGGGATCGGGGTGGTCGATTGGCGGCAGCAGGCGCCGCTGGTCGACCAATGCCTGGTAGTCGACGCGGGCGGCGCGGTCGCAGCCGGCTACCAGGTCGTGCAGCCCACGCCCGGACGTGTCCGCCTCGCGGGCCAGTTCCAGGATCGACTCGACGCTGGCGAGCTCGTCGATCCGGTCGCGGCCGGCGACCACGCCGACGCGTCGCTCACCGGAGGTGGTTACGTACTGAACGAGGCGTGTGGCGCTCACAGCCGCTGCACCTCGCCGGTGCGGATGGCCCGGTCGGCGGCCAGCACGATGCGCGTGGCCTGGATGCCATCGGTGGCGTCGAGCTCGGGGGCGCGCCCGGCGCGCAGCGCGGCGATGAACTCGCGGTTCTCCAGCAGGAAGCCCTCCTCCTCCTCGACGCGCTCCGACCACTGGCGCTCGCCGTCGTTGAACGTGGCCTGCTTGAAGCGGTCGTGGAGCTGTACGCT
>DAOULE010000199.1:0-3422 GCA_034420575.1 Dehalococcoidia bacterium | reverse complement strand
CACCACCGCCGTGCGTCGCGCCGCCGCGCCCCGGCGCGTCGGCCCGCCTCGCGAGGGGGCGTGCAGTGACCCCCACACGCTCGCGACGCCGCGCCCGGCCCGAGGACCCGCCGGACTTCCTGCGCCGCCTCGGCGTCTCGCCTCGCAAGGCGCTCGGCCAGCACTTCCTCACCGACGAGCTACTCCTCGGCCGCATCGCCGATGCCTGCGAGCTCGAACCCGGCGAGACCGTGATCGAGGTGGGCGTGGGGCCCGGCGGCCTCACGCGCGAGCTCGTGGAGCGCACGAGCAGCGTCGTGGGCGTCGAGATCGACGAGGAGCTGGCGGCCGTCGCGCGTCGGCAGCTCGCGGGGAGCGGGGCGTGCATCGTCCCCGCCGACATCCTCGACGTGACCCCGGCCGAGCTGCTGGAGGAGTGCGGCGCGGAGCCGCCGTACGTGATGACCGGCAACCTGCCGTACTACATCACCCAGCCCGTCATCCGGCGCTTCCTGGAATCCGACCCCGCGCCTCGGCGGCTCGTCGTGATGGTGCAGCGCGAGGTCGCGCGGCGCATGGTCGGCGGGCCGGGCAAGGAGTCCGTGCTCTCGCTCTCCATCGGCGCGTACGGCGTCCCGGAGCTGCTGTTCGACGTGCCCTCGACGGCGTTCTGGCCCGAGCCCGACGTGCAGTCGGCGGTCGTGCGCATCGACCGTCGACCCGCGCCCGCGGTGAGCTTGCCACCGGAGCAGATGGCGCGCTTCTTCCTGCTCGTACGCGCGGGCTTCGCCGAGCCGCGCAAGCAGCTCCACAACGGCCTGCGCTCCGCGCTGGGCCTCACCCGCGAGCAGACCCACGCCGTGCTCGACGCCGCCGGCATCGACCCGGCGCGGCGCGCGCAGCACCTCGACCTCGACGACTGGCGACGGCTCCACGCCCGCGTCGAGGCCGCCCACCCCGGAGCGCTCGATGTCGGCTAGCGACACAACCGGCAGTTCGTCCTCGACGCGGGGACACCCCGCGGGGCTCCGCGTGCTCGCGCCGGCGAAGATCAACCTGACGCTCGAGATCCTCGGCCGCCGCGATGACGGCTACCACGACCTCGACACGGTGATGACGGCCATCGACCTCGCCGACACGGTGCGCCTGCGGCCCGCGGCCTCCCTCGACGTGCAGCTCAGCGGCCGCTACGCCCCCGCCGTCGAGGGGGAGCGCGAGCTGTCCGCCGAGGCTGCCACGGCGCTCGCCGCCGCCGCCGGCCGTGAGCCCAACGTGTCGATCGAGGTCGAGAAGGCGATCCCGGTCGCCGCCGGACTCGGCGGTGGCTCGTCGGACGCCGCGGCGGTGCTGCGCGGGCTCGACCGGCTGTGGGGCCTCGACTGGCCGACCGCGCGGCTGGCCGAGGTCGGCGCACAGCTTGGCTCGGACGTGCCGTTCTTCATCCACGGCGGCTCGGCGCGCTGCACCGGGCGCGGTGAGATCGTCGAGCCGCTGCGCGACCTGCGACCGCTGCGGCTGCTCGTGCTCGTGCCGCCCGTGCCCTCGCCGCCGAACAAGACGGCGCGACGATTCGCCGCCGTGCAGCCCCACGACCTCAGTCACGGCGAGCGCTCGCATCGCATCGCCCACCGCCTCGAACGCGGCGCGCCGCCGCCCACCGCCGACCTGTGGAACGCCTTCGAGCACGTCGTGGAGCGCACGGAGTCGGAGCTGCTGGCGCACTACGGCGCCTACGCGGCCGTGGTGGGCGGCGCGCCGCTGCACCTCACCGGCGCGGGCCCCTCGGTGTTCCTGCTCGCGCACGAGCGCGCGAAGGTCGCCGAGCTGCGGCGCGACCTCGAGGGCGAGGGCGCGACGGTGTTCCCGGCGCGCACGCTCTCCCGCGCCGAGTCGCTCGCCATCGCCGAGGAGCCCGCGGACGGGGAGACGTAGGTGGACCCCGAGGCGGCCCGTGCGCTCGTCGCCGGCTTCATCTCGGGCGCGGCCGCCGCGCTTGCGACGACCGGCCTCGCCCTGATCAGCATGAGCCGCAATGCCGAGTGGTGGGTGCAGGCCCGCGAGCGCGTCGCGGGGGCGCGCAGCGTGCCGCTACCACTGCTCGGGGTCGTCGTCGTGAACGCGATGATGCTGGGGTGGACGCTGCTCGGGCTGGTGCTGGGCGCGGCGTACCTCTCGCTCGACGACCCGGCGCGCTTCCGCTTCTTCGTCAACATCGCGATCCTCGCAGCGCTGATCGCCGCCGGGTTCGTGCGAGGGCGGATGACGCGGGCGATGTGGAGCACCGCGCTGGTCGCCGCACTCGCATATGGCGTGCTGTTGCCGTTGCTGGGTGGGTGAGCGTGCGGGTGATCAGACGGGTGCTGAGATGCTGGCGAGCGCGGTCGTTCCTGGAATGCGCGGTCGCCGTGATTCTCATCACGGTATCGTAAGCGTTACCATAGCTCCGTGATCGAGATAAGCGAGTACATCGACGGTCGGGGCCGCAGCCCCTTCGGTCGCTGGTTTGACAGTCTCGACGCAAGGGCAGCGGCAAGAGTGAGGATGTCCGTCGCCCGCATGGAGGCTGGGACCTTGCCAACGTCAGAGGCGTTGGCAGCGGAGTGCTGGAGTGTCGCATCAACGTCGGGCCAGGGTACAGAGTCTATTTCGGCAGAGACGGCGACATCCTGATAGTCCTACTCGGTGGGGGGACGAAGGCTCGCCAGCAGAGGGACATCGAACATGCTCGCCAGCTCTGGCGGGAGTACAGGCGTCGCAAGCGGTCGGAGGAATGACATGCCGCTCACCCGTGACTTCAAAGAGACTGTGCAGGCCCGTGCCGAGCGCGACCCGGCCTTTCGGGAAGCGTTGCTGAAGGAAGGCGTGGAGTGCCTGCTTGCAGGAGACGTCGATGCAGGCAAGATCGTCCTGCGTGACTACATCAACGCCACCATCGGATTCGAGGAGCTCGGCTCCCTCACGAACAAGCAACCCAAGAGCCTGATGCGCATGTTCGGGCCGTCCGGCAATCCCCATGCCCGCAACCTGTTCGAGGTCATCAGTTGCATCCAGAAGCACGAGGGCGTGCAGCTTGAGGTGAACGCCGTTCGGTAGGTCGGTCACCGAGTTGTGAACCACCAGCGGTGGCTTTGGTCGCCGATCCATGGGTGTGACGTGGGGTGTAGCCCCTGACGTACCCCATCCCGTAGACTCGCGGTGCCGGCCTGCGTGCCGGACTACTCTGCACGGGGGCCCACTCTGGAACTCATCAAAGCGCCGCAGGCCAGCGTGATTGACATGCACCTGCACTCCGCGGTGGCTTCGTCCGACAGTACGCTCAAGCCCGAGAAGCTCATGGTCCTCGGACCCGAGGCGGGGCTCACCGGGGCCAATATCACCGAGCACGACAAGATGTGGGACCCGTACGAGCGCGCCCAGTTCCTGGAGCGACATGCCGACGTGCC
>DAOULE010000198.1:0-21039 GCA_034420575.1 Dehalococcoidia bacterium | reverse complement strand
TCGGCGATGAGGTCGCGGTAGTACTGCGGCAGGTTGCCCTCGATGAACGAGTGGACCTGCGTGCGGAATGCCGCCTGTTCTTCGTTGTCGGCCCAGTCCATCGTGTCCTCCTTATATCCGTGCGTTATGGGCCTTATAGCACCTCCGCACACGCGCTACCACAAACGTATATAGCCGCGACACGCACACGACCCCGGCGTGATAGTGTCCGCGCCAGCCGACCGCCGGAGACGCCATGACCGCGCCCGACCTGCAAGCGCAGCTCCGCCCGCTCTTCGACCCTCGATCGGTCGCGGTCGTCGGCGCCACCAACACGGTCGGCAAGTGGGGCAACATGATGATGGAGCGGCCCCTCAAGGGCGGCTTCCCCGGGCCGGTCTACCCCGTCCACCCCAGCGCCGAGGAGGTCATGGGCCAGCGCGCGTACCGCTCCGTGCTCGACATCCCCGAGCACATCGACCTGGCCGTCCTGACCGTGCCGGCCCCGGTCACGGCGCAGGTGCTGCGCGAGTGCGGCGCGAAGGGCATCCGCGCGGCCGTCGTGATCAGCGCCGGCTTCTCCGAGAGCGGCCCCGAGGGCGAGCAGCGCCAGGCCGACATCGTGAGCGCGGCACGCGAGGCGGGCATCCGCTTCGTCGGGCCGAACTGCAACGGGATGTGGAGCGCCTCGTCCGGGCTCAGCCTGCACTCGCCGAAGGCGCCCGCGAAGGGCCGCATCGCCTTCATCTCACAGAGCGGCGCGTTCGGCGGCTCACTCATCGAGGCAGCCTCGCGGCAGGGCTACGGCGTCAGCCGCTTCGTCAGCACCGGCAACCAGGCCGACCTCAACGACGCCGACTACCTCGAGTACCTCCGCGACGACCCCGAGACGGACGTGATCGCGCTCTACATCGAGGGGCTCAAGGACCCGCGGCGCTTCCTTGAGACCGCGCGGCGCGTCGTCGCCACCAAGCCGGTGCTCGTCTACAAGGCAGGCCGTAACCCCGTCGGGGCCCGGGCGGTGCACTCGCACACCGCCTCGCTGATGGTGCCGGACGAGGTGTTCGACGCAGCGTGCAAGCAGTTCGGCCTGATCCGCGTACACGAGGCGATGCACCTCTTCACGCTCGCCTCGGCGCTCTCGGAGGCGCCGCTCCCGAACGGCCACCGCGTCGCGGTGATGTCGATGACGGGTGGCCAGTGCGTCGTGACGTCGGACAGCTGCGCCTACATGGGCCTCGACGTGCCCGTGCTCGACGACGAGACGCAGCAGCGGCTCATCCCGATGCTCGCGCCGCACGCACCGGCGCCACGGAATCCCGTGGACCTCGCCGGCGACTTCCGCGACGTGCGGCTGTTCTCGCAGGTCGCGGACATCCTCGCCGACCTGCCGTACATCGACGGGCTCATCGTCTCGGGGCCGGGCGGCGCGGGCGGCGACGAGCGGACGCAGGTGACTGCCGAGCGGATGGCGACGATCCCCGCGCGCACCGGCAAGCCCGTCGTTGGCGTCGGCATGCGGCGCATGGACGACGAGATCTCGTCGCGCGTCTTCCGCGAGCACGCCGTGCCGAGCTACGAGACGCCCGAGGAGAGCGCCCGCGCCATGCACGCCCTCGCGACCTACGCGGCGATCCGGCGCGACCTGCACGGCGCGTAGCGCCCTCGCCGACGCGCAGTCGCGCGAAACGGCCGCGCGGTCGGCGTATATTCAGCGGCCATAACCACAACGACCATACCCAGCCACATCGGAGGAGGAGAGACCATGCCGGGACCGCTCGCCGGGGTGAAAGTCTTCGAGGTGTCGCAGATCGTCGCCGGGCCGTACTGCGGCCTGAACCTGGCCGACCTCGGCGCGGACGTGATCAAGGTCGAGCCGCCGGGCGGCGAGGGGTCGCGCGCACAGGGCGCCGTCGTCCCCGGCGAGAGCAAGGGCTTCCACGCGCTCAACCGCGGCAAGCGCTCGCTCGTGGTCGACCTCAGTCACCCGGACGGCCAGGCGCTGGTCCACCGCATCATCCCGGGCTTCGATGTGTTCACGATCAACGCGCGCCCCGGCGTGCCGGAGCGGCTGCGCGTCGACTACGACACGCTGCGGCAGTTCCGGCCGGACATCATCCACCTCGAGAACAGCGGCTTCGGCAACGACGGCCCCAGCAAGACGCGATCGGGTTCCGACGCCGTCGCGCAGGCCTACTCGGGGCTCCTCGCCGGTGACGGCAAGGTCGACGAGTTCGGCGCGCCGGAGATCATCTCGGCGACCGCGCCGGCCGACTTCCAGGCCGGGCTGGCCGGCACCATGGCAATCTGCGCCGCGCTGTTCCACCGCGCGATGACCGGCGAGGGCCAGGCGATCGAGACCTCGCTGCTCATGGCCGGCCTCGCGATGCAGGGGTTCCGCGTCAGCCAGGCGCCCGCGCTCGACGCGTTCACGCAGGACATCGCGCTGCGCAAGATGTACGAGGTGCGCGAGGCCGGCGGCTCGTACGGCGAGCAGATCAAGGCGCGCGGCGGCATCCACGACCAGATGGGCCGCGCCGCCGGCCGCATCTTCTACGGCGGCTACGCCGTGAAGGACGGCGGCATCATCCTCGGCGCGCTGACCCCGCGGAACCGCGACCAGATGCGCCGCGTGCTCGGCATCGAGGACGACCCGACCAACACGCCGGACTTCGACTCGAACGTCCCGGAGAACCGCGTGCTCGTCGACGAGACGCTCGACCGCGTCCGCAAGATCATGCTCACGAAGACGATGGACGAGTGGATTGAGGCCTTTGAGGCCGAGGGTGCGCCGTGCTCCAAGGTCAACTTCCCCGAGGAGATGGCGGACGACCCGCAGGTCGAGGCGATGGGCTACATGATGGACATGGAGCACGAGCTGACCGGCCCGGAGCGCCTCGTCGGCCCGATCGTGAAGATGTCGAAGACACCCACCGGCTCACCGCTGACCTCGCCCCCGCTCGGCAAGCACACCGACGAGGTGCTGCACGAGCACGGCGTGACTGACCCGGAGATCGCCGCCCTGCGCGAGTCGGGGGCGATCGCCTAGCGGCGCGAGCCGGGCGCGGAGCCCCGATGCGCCCCGCGACGTGGCTTGCGGCCATCGCCGCATGCGTCCTCGCGGCTGCCGCGGCGGCGGGCTGCGGCTCGGGGGGGCCTTGCGAGGACATCGAGCTGTCACCGGAGGCCGCGCGCTCCCTCGCCGAGCTGGAGGCCGCCTCGGCGTTGCCGCTCGCGCGTCCGTGCGGCTACGAGCCGAGGCTCCAGGTCGGCGCGGTATTCGAGGACGCGCTACCCGAGGGCGGCGTGCAGTACCCGCGCGTCAACTTCTCGGTGCACCGCGAGGGTGAGCACGCCTTCCTGCTCAGCCAGACGCAGGCGACCGTCCCGTTCCTCGCCATCCCGCTCGGCAGCCACCGGCTCACGGTGCGCGCCGGCGGGCTGGCCGCCGAGGGCTTCGCCGGGCCGTCGGGAGCGGGCGTCGACATCGCCTACCTGCGCTGGCGCCGCGGCGGCGTCACGTTCGAGCTCGCGGCGACGCTCCGGCCGTGGCTGACCGAACGGGACGTTGAGGACCTCGCGGCGGGGATGATGGAGCGCTGACGCTCGACTCGATTGGGGCGCCGAGGGCTACTCGATGCCCGCGGCGCGCTGCTGCTCGCGGATGAACGCGATGATCGCGAGTACCTGCTCGTGGCTGAGGCCCTCGACCGGCGCCATGTTGCCGAAGTTCCAGTGGTGCGCCCGCACGCCCCGCTCGACGGCGAAGATGAAGCTGATGTCGGCGTGGTGCCAGGGCGCGTAGATGCGGTTCAGGAACGTCGGTCCGGCGTTGGTGCCCTCGAGGTTCTGCCCGTGGCAGACCGAACACGCCTGCCCGTACAGCTCGCGGCCGTCGGTCCCGCTGAAACGGGATTCGGGCGTGGCGGTCGGCGTGGGCGCGGAGGTCGGGGTCGAGGTAGAGGGTGCAGGCGGAGAGGGTGTCGGGGCGGGCGGCGCTGGATCCTCCCCGGCACACGCGGCGGCAAGGACGAGCACGGCGACGGCGAGTCCGGCGATGCCGAGCGGGATGGTGCGTCGATGCGTTCGGAGGGGCACGGCGTCTGCCCTACTGCTCGATCGGCTCCTCGTCGCGGTCGAGGACCTGGCGGCCGTTGTACATGCCGCAGACGGGGCACGGGGCGTGGTTGACGTGGGCCGCGCGACACGTCGTGCAGCGGACGAGCTGCGGCACGGCGACGCGGTGGTGACCACGGCGCGAGCGCTGCTTCGCCTTCGGCGTCCTACGCTTGGGTACGGCCATCGCTCTCCTCCGTCCCCATCTCCCGGGCGGACAGCTGCTCGCCGAGCGCGGCGAGGGCTGCAAACGGCCCGGTTGCCGCTCCGCCGCCGCAATCGCAGCGCGTCTCGTTGCGATTGGCCCCGCACTCCGGGCAGAGCCCGGCGCAGTCCGGCCAGCAGATCGGCTGGAGCGGAATCGCGGCCTGTTCATACTGCCGCACGGCCTCGCTGAGATCGAGCAAGTGCCGCTCGTCGATGCGCAGTTCGTCCTCGCCCGCCTCGACGCGGTCGCCCGTCACGAGGTCGACGAGAGGCACGAACTCCTCCTCGATACGGAACTCGAGGTCCTGCGCGAAGTGGTCCAGGCAGCGCGCGCACTCCAGCACGGGCGTGGAACTGACCGTGGCGAGGACGAGGATGCCGCGCATGGTGCGCAGCATCTCGACGCGCCCGCTGACCTCGGCGGTCCAGCGGTCGGCCGGCGACGCCATCGGTTCGCCCTCGAGGCGGGCGCGCCTGCGGCTGCCGACGGGCTCCTGCAACAGCGTCGCGACGTTGAAGCTCACGAGGTCCTCCGGGACGGGCCTCGATCGTAACACCGGGCCGCCGGGTATCGTGATGTCCCGGGAGATCCGCCATGAGCTCGATGTTGAGCATCGGCGCCGGCGCCCGCCGCACCCTCGTGCTCCCCGGCATGCTCGCCGCGGCGCTCGTGCTTGCCTGCACTGGTGATACCGAGGCGCCCGGTCGCAGCTTCTACGCCGAGATTGCCGTCGAGGCCGACCCGTCACGCAACGACCCGCTCGCCCGCTCGCGCGTCGCTGAGGGTCAGACGGGCGCTATCCGCTGGTGGTACGCCGCCGACCCTGTTCGCTGGCGCTGGGAGATGGAGACGTCCGGCAGCATCATCGACGACGGCATGGTCGTCACCTTGTTCGACGGTGCCGCTTCGTGGGCGTACGACGACCGGTCGAACACGTACACGCGGGGCGTCATTCCGGAGGAGTTGGGGTCCATGGCACTCTCGCCCATCTTCAGCGCGCCCGTCGGCCCGGCACATGCGGAGACGATCGAAGGGTTCATCGAGCGCTGGCGCGAGTGGGACAACGTGTTGGAGGCGGTGCGCGTTGGGGAGGCCACGATCCTCGGCCGCGAGACGCAGATCGTCGAACTCCGCCTCTCCTCCGGCGGGAGTGTCCGCGCCTTCATCGACCCCGAGCGCATGTTCATCATGCGGTGGGCGGCCGACGGTGGTGGCGAGGAGCAGCCCTTCCAGGTCGAGGTGGCGGCGCTCGATTACGACACCGACCTGGACGCAGCGCTATTCGCATTCGATCCGCCTCCCGGCGCGCGCGAGACGGAAGCCCGGGACGGCCAGTCGTGTAGTGGTTCAGTCTTCATCGGTCGCGGGTCGTTCCCGACGGTCGCGGGTTTCCTCAAGCCCTTGTACGTGCCACCTGACTACGGCTCGGCCAGTGCAGGCTCTGAAAACCCCTCCAGCGGCTGTGGCCCCGCCGCCACCTGGGCGCTCCTCGAGGCTCCCGACGGCGCTTACATCCTCCTCCGGCAGCGCTACCGCCCAACTGGTATCCCTGATGCGGTTCGCTCCTGGGAGACCGCCGACTCGGACCTCGGGGATGTCTACCACCAATCGAAGGGCGGGGTTGTGCGGCTCGTGTGGCGCGAAGGCGACCTCGTCGCGCTCCTCCAGGCCGATGCGGTCCCCCTCGAAGAACTGCTCCGGATCGCTGAGTCTTCGCAACTCGCGCCCTAGCCTCGGCCTTTCTGGTTCGACGCACCTACGGGCGGTTTGGCGCGCGTGGTGCGATCATGTGGGCCCTGACGCATCGACACACTCGCGAGGAGCCCCGCACATGTTCGACCGCATCCACCACGCCGGACTCGCCGTCGCCGACCTCGCCGCCGCGAAGCAGGTCTTCGCCGACGGCCTCGGCCTCATCGTCGACACCACGCGCTCGCCGCTGCCCGACGGCAACAAGCAGCGCGGCGCCGACCCGACGGACATCCTCGACATCCCCATCGGCAACTCGGAGCTGGAGCTGAACGCGCCGCCCACCGATGGCACGCCGCCGGGCGGGACGCACGGGTTCATCGAGCGGCGCGGTGGCGTGGGCGCGCTGCACCACATCTGCATGCACGCCACCGACACCCCGAACGACATCGCGCACCTCCGCGCCGCCGGGCTGCGGCTCATCGGCGCCACCGAGGAGGAACTCGCCTCCGACGAGCCGTGGACGCAGGTGGCGTTCTTCCACCCTCGCGACACCGAGGGCGTCCTGCTGGAGATCTGGCCGACCGACAACCACCGCGTCGGCGACCGCTACCAGGGCGACGGCGTCTTCACGCGCCTCAGCCACATCGGCGTGGTCACCGACGACCTCGACCGCTCGCGCAAGTTCTGGACGAACGTGATGGGCCTGCAGGTCGACACGCTGCGCACCTCGATCATGAAGGGCGGACGCTTGATCGAGGGCGAGGACGTGCGCGTGCTGGCGATGCCTGTCGGCGACACCGAGCGGCACGACATCGTCGCGGTGATGCCGCAGTCGGGCGGCAGCGGGACGGCGCGCTTCCTCGAACGCTACGGCGGCAGCGCGCACGGCACGATGCACCACTTCGGCATCGCGACGCCCGACGTGAAGGCCGCGGCCGACTTCGTGCAGGACCGGGGACTGGAGCTGGTCGCGCCCGCCAACGACGACTTTGCGTGGATCCACCCGCGCAGCGCCGGCGGCATGCTCATCCAGATCGTCCAGGACGCGTAGCAGGACACGAGGCCGCGGGGGGACCGCGTCGTATGCTTCTCGACCTGCCGCACAGCGTGCTGCGCGCCGTGTCCTGCCTCGCGCTCGGCGCGGTGCTGCTCGCGACGGCTGCCGGCTGCGGTGACGACGACGCGATCGAGATCGCTGCGGCCTCCTCGATGCGGCACGTGCTGCCGCGGCTGGTCGAGGAGTTCCTGCGCGCGAACCCGGACTTGGACGCGCGGTTCCGCCTGCGTTTCAACGGCTCACAGGTGCTGGCGACCCAGCTCACGGAGGGCGCGGACGCGGACCTGTTCATCTCGGCCAACGCGGTCCAGGCCGAGCGCCTCGTCGACGAGGGTCTCGCCAGCCTCCCGACGGTCGTGACGGCGAATCGACTCGTGGTCGCGGTCGCCGAGGACTCGACGTGGTACGGCGTGACCGACCTCGCCCAGGGGAGGGCACGTATCGCCGTGGGGGCGCCCTCGGTGCCGGTGGGGCGGCTCACCGTGATCGCGCTGTCGCAGCTCGACCCGCCGGTCGCGCGGGCGCTGCTCGCGGGCGTGGTGACGCAGGATCCGAGCGTGCGCGTGGTGCTGTCGCGGCTCGAGCTGGGTGAGGCCGACGCGGCGTTCGTCTACCACTCGGACGTGGCGCTGACGCGCGGCCTGCGCGCGCTGCCGCTGCCGCCTACCGTGCCGCCGAACGAGTATGTGGCCGTGCTCATGGACGGCGCGAAGCCGGGGACCGAGGAGTTCCTCGCGTTCCTGCTCACGCCCGAGGCGCAGGCGCTGTTCCGCGCCGCCGGGTTCCTCACGGCCGTCGCCGGGGTGCACGCCCGATGAGCATCCGGGCCCCCCTCGGTCGCGCGGCGCTGGCCGCGGCCGCGGCGGTGCTGCTGCTGTTCCTCGCGCTGCCGCTCGCCGGCATCGCCTGGCGCGCCCTGACCGATGGCGATGTCGCGACGGAGCTGTCGTCGCGCGCGACGTGGGAGGCGCTACGGCTGTCGGTGGCGACCTCGACGCTCACGCTCGCGCTGGCGGTCGTGCTCGGCACGCCGCTGGCGTACCTGCTGGCGCGCAGCCGCTCGGCGGGCGCGCGCGTCGTGACGTCGCTGCTCGACCTGCCGCTGGTGCTGCCGCCGACGGTGGCGGGCATCGCGCTGCTGACGGCGTTCGGCCGGGCGGGCTACCTCGGCGACGCGCTCGACGGGATCGGGCTGACGGTGTCGTTCACGACGGCCGCGGTGGTCCTCGCGCAGCTCTTCGTCTCGGCGCCGTTCTTCGTGCGCGCCGCCTACGCCGGCTTCGCGAGCATGGACGCGCACCTCGAGGGCGTCGCGTACACCCTCGGGTTGTCGCGCTGGCGGACGTTCCGCAGTGTGACGCTGCCGCTGGTGTGGCCCGCGCTGGCGGGCGGCGCGGTGCTGTGCTGGGCGCGCGCGCTCGGCGAGCTGGGCGCGACACTGCTGTTCGCCGGTTCGCTGCCCGGCGAGACGCAGACCATGCCGCTCGCGATCCTCGCGGCGTTCGAGTCGGAGGCCGGGCTGGCAGGCGCGGTCTCGCTCTCGGTCGTGCTGCTGGGGTTCGCGTTCGTGCTGCTGGTGGCGCTGCACCGCCTGACCGCGACGGCGGGGCCGTACCGATGACGCTCAACGCCGCCTTCAGCGCCCGCGTCGGCGACTTCCGCCTCGAAGTCCACTTCGAGGCGCGCAACGAGCTCGTCGTGCTCTACGGGCGGTCCGGCTCGGGCAAGAGCCTCACGCTGCGCGCCATCGCGGGGCTCGTGCCGCCCGACGCGGGGCGGATCGAGATCGGAGACCGCACGGTGTTCGACGCCGCCGAGGGCGTCGAGCTGCCGCCCCAGCAGCGGCGCGTTGGCTACGTGATCCAGGAGTTGGGACTCTTCCCGCACCTCAGCGCCCGCGACAACGTCCTGATCGGCCTCGAGCGCGACGCCGAGGCGCCCGCACGCTACGAGGCATTGCGCGCGTTGCTCTCCATCGAGGGCCTCGACGAGCGGCGGCCGCACCAGCTCTCGGGCGGGCAGCAGCAGCGCGTGGCACTGGCGCGGGCGCTCGTCCGGCGCTCCGAGGTGCTGCTGCTCGACGAGCCGTTCTCGGCGCTCGACGAGGCGCTGCGCTCGGACCTGCGCGCCGAGCTGCTGCGACTGCGGCGCGAGCTGGAGCTGCCGATCGTGTTCGTCACGCACGACCTGCGCGAGGCGCATCTGCTCGCGGATCGCATCGTGGTCATCGACGGCGGACGCGTCCTGCAGTTCGCGCCACGCGACGAGGTGTTCCGCCGCCCCTCGTCGCGACGGGTCGCGGAGCTGACTGGCATCGCAAACATCTTCTCGGGCGAGGTGCACGGTGGGCTCGTCGAGGTGGACGGGCTGCCCCTGCGCGCCGACGACGGGCGGGACAGCGAGGGCGCGACGGTGGACCTCGCGATCCGCGCGGAGCGGTGCATCCTTCGGCGCGTGGACCCGGACGGCGCGTTGCCGGAGAACTGCTTCGTCGCGCGCGTCACGGCGGACCTTGCCTTCGGCAACACGCACACGCTGCACCTCGAGCCCGAGGGCGCGGGCCCGCCGGTCGAGGTCGAGGTGGCGTCGAGGCCGTACGAGGTGCTGGGCATCGCGCACGAGCGGCGCTGGGTGGTGGAACTGCCGGCGGCAGACCTGCACGTGATGCCTCGGTAGCAGCGGTCGGATCGAAGGCCGGGCCGGGGCGCCGCGCCGGGTAGTACGATCGAGGCGGGTCAGGGGGCCGGACGGCCGCCGGCGGGTGAGCCCTCGGGCCACCCGCGGGAGGAAAGTCCGAACTCCACCGGACAGGGTGCCGGCTAACGGCCGGGCGGCGCGAGCCGACGGAAAGTGCCACAGAAACATACCGCCGCCGCGCTCCTCGGGGCGTGGCGGTAAGGGTGAAATGGTGCGGTAAGAGCGCACCGGCGTCCCGGAGACGGGGCGGCCGTGCAAACCCCGCCCGGAGCAAGGCCAAATAGGGGAGCGTTCGGGGCGTCCGGCTCCGCTCCCGGGTAGGCCGCTGGAGGCTGCGGGCAACCGCCGCCCTAGATGGATGGTCGTCGCCGCCTTGAGGGGCGGTACAGAATTCGGCTTACAGGCCCCCTGGCCCGATGGATCTGGTATACTCCCCCCAGTAGCTGGCAGGGGTACTAGTACGAGTGTGATGGTGAGCCATGTCTGACGTCGAAGTCTTCTACGACGCCGGTCAGCTCCGTGATGACGACCCGGCGAACGCCGGGCTCGAGGACCTGCGGCGGGTGACGCGCCGGCTCGCGGAGGCAGCAGCCACCTACAGCGTGGTGGACACCGGCGAGTTGACATCGCAGGACCGCGAGGAGGCGTACCGCAGCCGCGCTGTGCGGCCCTCGGTGAGCAGGCGCTACCGGGTGCGGCGGGTCTTCGGGACGCACAAGTACCCGGGGCAGGACTTCGGCGGGGCGGTGCCGGCGCTGGTGGTGCTGGAGGACGGGCGCCCCGTGGACGTCTACCCGCACGAGGAACAGGACGGGACCATCGTGACCATTCGTGACTACCTGGACAGCCTGGGCGGCGGCGGGGCCCCCGCCGGTGGTGCGGACCTCGCGCGCCGCCTGGACGCGCTGAGCGCACGCATTGCTGCCTACGGCCCCCTCGGGGCGACGGCCAGCGAGCTGGTGGAGGAGGGGCGCGACCGGTGAGGCCGGTCGATGCCTGTCCGGCGGCGCGGGCGATCCGCGTTTGACCACGCGCGGACCCGTCCGCCGCTACGTGATCGACTCGTCCGTCGTGGTGAAGTGGGTGTTGGACGACGAGGAGCACATCACGGAGGCACGGGCCTTGCGTGACGCCTGCCTCATCGAAGGCAGCGTCGAGTTCCACGCGCCCGCGCTGCTCCCCTACGAGCTCACGCACGCCATCCGCAACGCCGCCGTCAGGAATCGCCTTCCCGCCGGCCTCGCCGAAGAAGCCCTCGCCAGCCTGCTCGAGGTGCCGATCGAGTTGCACGCGACGGACACACTGACGACGCTCGGCATCGCGCTGCGGCTCGCGGTCAGCGGGTACGACGCCCGCTACGTCCTGCTCTCCGCGGACCTCGGTCTCGAGTGCTGGACGGGCGATGAGAGGCTCGTGCGCGCATCGGCGCGACGGGCGCCGTACGTGCGCTCGATCAGCGAGTACCCGACCGCCTGAGGCTCAACGCTCCATCGTCACCTGGCCGCGCTCGATCACGCGGTCGAGGTCGATCACCACGGCCACGCCGAGGCGGTCGGGGTCGCGGTCGCGCTCCCGCTTGTCCGAGTTGTCGTAGATCGTGTCACGAGCCTGCTGGTCGTCGACGACGCGGGCGCGGCCGTGGAACTGCCACATCTGGCCGAAGTCGGCGTTGCGGTAGAGGAACGCGACGTGCGGGTTGGCGGCGATGCGCTGCAGGAAGCCGCCCTCGCGGTTCCGCACCCACACCGCGAGCTGGTCTTCGCTGTAGACCTGCGTGCTGCCAAAGAACGCGAGGCTCGGCTGGCCGTCGGCCCCGACGCTGGTGGATATCACGGGGTTGCCGTCGTCGAGCGCGTTGTTGACGGCGGTGCGCATCTCGTCAGTGATCTGGATCATCGTGGGCACCTCGTTCCGGGCGCGGCGGGGCGGTAGGCGGACGGCGCGGTAGTCTACCGCAGACGCGGCACACGCACCTGCGAGGGGACCCCGATGAGCGTACGCGGCGACTGGCGCGACGGCCTGCCGGACGACGCCGACCGCGCCGTGTTGCCCGCGATCGGGAGCGTGCAGCACGACTCGCGCCTCGTCGAGCGTGGCGACCTGTTCGTCTGCGTCCCGGGGCTGCGCGTCGACGGGCACGATTTCGCCGCGGCGGCCGTCGCGGCGGGGGCCGCCGCGCTCGTCGCAGAGCCCGGGCGCGGCGAGGCGCTGCGGGCGCTCGGCGTCCCCGTGGTCGAGGTGCCCTCTGCGCGGCGCGCGCTGTCGGCGATCGCCGCGGCGCACGAGGGTTATCCCTCGGAGCGGCTGACGGTCGTCGGCGTGACGGGTACGAACGGCAAGACGACGACGACACTCCTCATCCAGGCGGCGCTCGAGGCGTACGGCGAGTCGGTCGGCCTGATCAGCACCGTTGAGACCCGGGTGGGCGACACCGCGACGCCCAACGCCACGCGCATGAGCACGCCGGAGGCGCCCGAGGTGCAGCGCCTGCTCGGCGACATGGTCGCCGCCGGGAACGAGTTCGCCGTCGTCGAAGCCACCTCGCATGGCCTCGCGCTCGACCGGCTGGCCGACATCGCCTTCGACGTGGCGGTGCTGACGAACATGGGCGAGGACCACCTCGACTTCCACGGCACCGTCGAGGCGTACGAGGAGGCGAAGCTGCGGCTCTTCCGGCAGCTCGACGCGCCGACGTCGAAGGCCGTCGAGCGCCGCGCAGTGCTGAACGCCGACGACCCCGCCTGGCGGCGCTTCGCGGCGGCGACGCAGGCGCCCGCGATCACGTACGGCGTCGAAACGCGCGACGCGGATGTGAGAGTGGGGCGGATCGACGATGTGGGCGACGGCTCGACGTTCGAGTTGGAGACGCCCCAGGAGACGCTGACCGCGCAGGTGCGGCTGCCCGGGCGGTTCAACGTCGCCAACGCCGCCGCGGCGTTCGGCGCGTCGATCGCGCTCGGCGTCGACCCGTGGATGGCGAGCGTCGGCATCTCGCAGTGCGCGGGCGTGCCGGGGCGCTTCGAGCGCATCATGACCGCGCCGATCGGCGTGGTGGTGGACTACGCGCACACCGGCGACGCGCTCGCCGAGGTGCTCCGCCTGCTGCGAGGGCTCACCGACGGGCGGCTCATCGTGGTGTTCGGCTCGGCCGGCGAGCGGCCCTCGGAGCGCAGGCGCGGGATGGGCGCGGTGGCCGCGCGGCAGGCCGACTACGCCATCCTGACGGAGGAAGATCCGCGGTCCGAGCCGCCCGAGGCGATCATCGACGAGATCGCGCGTGCGATGATCGCCGCGGGCGCCGAGGAGGGCCGACGCTTCGAGCGCGTCCCGGACCGCCGCGACGCGATCGCGCGGGCGATCGGGATGGCGGAGTTCGGGGACGTCGTGCTCATCGCCGGCAAGGGCCACGAACCGACGATCGAGCGTGCGGACGGCCCGCACCCGTGGGACGACCGCCGGGTGGCGCGCGAGGTGCTGCTGGAGCGCTTCAGCGACCCCGACGAGTGGGAGTAGCTCGCGGCGCGAGCGGAAGGAGCGGGCGATGACCACCGACGAACAGGCGATGCTCGACGAGGCAGCGATCGCGGGGCTCGTCCGCGACGACCTCGCACACCTCATCCACCCGCAGTACTACGCACCCGACCACCAGCACCCCGTCATCTACGACCGCGGCGAGGGCGTGTGGCTCACGGACGTGCGCGGCAGGCGCTACATCGACGGGCTGTCGTCGCTGTGGAACGTGGCCGTCGGCCACGGCCGCGAGGAGCTTGCGGATGCAGCCGCGGAGCAGATCCGCAAGGCCGCGTTCGTCAACAACTACACGGGCTTCTCGAACGTCCCAGCCATCGAGCTCGCGACGAAGCTCACCTCGGGCATCGCGTACGACAACCTCGAGGGTGTGTTCTTCACGAACTCGGGGTCCGAGTCGAACGAGGGCGCTGTGAAGACCGCCCGGTTCTACTGGAACCTCGTCGGGCGGCCCGGGAAGGTGAAGGTCATCGCCCGGCCGCGCGCGTACCACGGCGGCACGCTGCTCACGACGGCGATGACGGGGCTGCCGCCGTTCTGGAAGTACTTCGGCCCGCTGCCCGCCGAGGTGGTGCACACCGAGGCGCCCGAGGGCGAGTGCGACTGCATCAAGAACGCCGACGGCGAGTGCGCTTGCTGGCTGGAGACGGCGATCGAGCGCGAGGGCGCGGAGACCGTCGCGGCGTTCATCGCCGAGCCGGTGAAGGGGGCGGGAGGCGTCTGGACCCCGGCCGACGAGTACTTCCCGAAGGTGCGCGAGATCTGCGAAGACAACGACATCCTGTTCATCGCCGACGAGGTGATCACGGGCTACGGCCGGACCGGGCACTGGTTCGCCCTCGAACGGTGGGGCGTGCAGCCCGACATCATGACGATGGCGAAGGCGATCACGTCCGGCTACATCCCGCTCGGCGGCTTCCTGGTGAGCGGCGCGATCATGGAGGCGCTGCGCGAGACACCGCCCGACGCGCGGTTCATGCACGCCTACACGAACAGTGCCCACCCGACGGCCGCGGCCGTCGCGCTGCGCAACCTCCGGATCATCGAGGAAGAGGACCTCATCTCGAACGCAGCCGCGATGGGCGAGCGGCTCGGCCGCGGCCTGCGCGACGCGCTCGGCGAGCACCCCCACGTCGCGAACATCCGCAGCCTCGGGCTCATCGCCGGCATGTCGCTGGTGCGCGACGCGTCGACGGGCGAGCGCTACGAGCCGTCCGAGGGCGTCGGCGGGAGCGTTGCGCGGCACCTCCGCGAGGAAGGGGGCGTGGTCACACGCTTCGTCGTGGACGAGCTGGTGATGGCGCCGCCGCTGGTGGTATCGGAGGACGAGGTCGACCAGATCGTCGCCGCGCTGGCCAACGCAGTCGACGCGGTCACGACGTAGCCCACGCTCGAAGGCAAGTCGCGCCGCCGGCCGATTGACGCTAGCCGGGGTGCCGCCATATCGTCGCGGGCAAGGAAGGAGGTGATGCCTGCATGGATGATGATCGTAGTCACGGCCCGGAGGGCCAGTCGCAGGACATCTCCAAGGAGGTGTCGGCGGGCTAATTCCGGGCCCGTGTGACTTCACGAGCGCCCCGGCCATGCCGGGGCGCTCTCTTTCTGCCACCCCCGCTCCCCATACACTGGTTCCACCCACTCGATCCCCACACGGCGAGGAGCGCCACGTGCCCTTCGACGAATCACGCTACGAGGAGCTGCACCACGGCGGCATGATCGGCTCGCTGGTGCACTACCGCGACCGCACCGCCTCGACCATGGACGACGCGCGCGCAGGCGCGATGGCGCGACGCGGCGAGGGCTGCGGCGACGCATATCTCGCCGACGAGCAGACGGCGGGGCGCGGCCGCTTCCGGCGCCCCTGGGTGGACGCGCCCGGTTCGTCCCTGCTGGTCACGTTCCACCTCTGCGTGCTCGACATCGTGTACGCCCCGCTGGTGGGCCTGGCCGGCGCGCTCGCGGCGGCCGAGGCGGTGACGGAGGCGAGCGGCGTCGAGACCGGGTTGAAGTGGCCGAACGACGTGCTCGCGGGCGGCCGCAAGCTGGCCGGCATCCTCGCCGAAGCACAGCCGGGCGGCGTCGAGGCGGACGTGTTCCTCGGCATCGGCATCAACATCGGGGAGGCCGCGATCGCCGGGCTGACCGAGGAGGAGCGCGCCGTCGCGACGACGATCGAGGGCGCCGGCGGATCGCCTCCAAGCGTCGAGGCGTTGCTCGCGGCGCTGTCGGAGGCGCTGGAAGGCCGGCTCGCGCAGGTCGACGCGGACCCTGAGCGGCTGCTGGCCGACTGGCGCGCCCGCCTGGACATGCTCGGCTCGCGCGTGCGGCTGTCGACGACGGACGGCGACATCGAGGGTGTCGCGACGGACGTGACGGCCGAGGGGCAACTCGTGCTCCGCCTCGACTCCGGTGGTTCGCACAGCTTCGCGGCGGGCGACGTGACGGTGCTGTGAGGCTGATGAGGATCACCAACACCGAATTCGTATCGTTAGTGGTACTATGCCGCCACGGTCTCTAGCCGAGATCGCGCGTTCGCCGGGAGGCACGACTCGCCGTGATCTAGTCCGTGCGCTGCGCGATGCAGGCTGGAGCCTGCGCCGCGAGGGGGCCGGACACGAGGTGTGGGCGAAGGGAGCCGGCCGGGTCATGGTCCCTCGTCACCGCGGTGACCTCGCGACCGGGACGGTTCGCGGCATAGCTCGAGACGCGCTGAACGAGGGAGATGACGATGACTGACGAAGCCGTTCTGGCCGAAGCGGATCGCATAGCAGCCCTTCCTTACACGTTCACCCTCGTGCCGAACGAGGATGGGGTGTGGACTTCGGCGGTGCTGGAGCTTCCCGGCGTCGTCTCCGAGGGCGACGACCCGACGGAGGCAATCGAGATGGCCCGTGACGCCCTCCGGGAGATGTCCATCGTCAGACTGGAGGATGGGCTTGATATTCCCGAGCCCTTCGAGACCCGTGACTACTCCGGGAAACTACAACTCCGCATCCCGGCGGGCTTGCATCGCCGTGCGGCGATGCTCGCGGCTGAGGAAGGTGTGAGTCTGAATCGATGGCTCTCGGCTGCGGTCGCCGCGAGTTCATCCACGCCGTCGGAGCCCACTCGTGATCGCGCGGCTGCGAGCGCTTGACCCTCGGGCGGATGCCCACCTACGCTCGATTGCGATGCGAACGATCGAGGTTCACGGCAGCCATGTCCATATGCATCGGGTCCATCGGAACCCGTCGCGGAGCTGCGCGCATCGCTAGTTGTTCGGCCGATGCCAGTGCGCTCGCCGCGACGGGATCCCGTCGCGGCCTTTTCTTGCGCCGCACCCACCACGGACGACACGGACACGGGACGTGAGATGACCAGCGAACGCACCGACACCGCGCTCCACCACGCGCACGCTGCCCCCGCCGCCGGGCTCCGCAGCCCCGGCATGCACGACCTCGACCCCGAGGCGATGCGCCGCTTCCGCTCCGTCGAGGCGCGATTCCTCGACGTGACCGCGCGGGCGGGCTACGCCGAGATCCGAACGCCGACAGTCGAGCCGCTCCACCTCTTCACGGGCGCCGGGACGCTCTCGCCCCAGATGCTCGACCGCGTCTACTCGTTCCTCGACTGGGACGGGTGGAGCGGCGAGCGCGTCGTGCTGCGCCCCGACAGCACGCTGCCCGCCGTGCGATGGCACGAGGAGCAGGCGAGCGGCGAGACGTCGCGGCTGTGCTACGTCCAGCCGGTCTACCGCTTCGTGCCCGGCGGCGGCCAGCGCGAGCAGTGGCAGTGCGGCGCCGAGCTGTTCGGCCTCGACGCCCCCGATGGTGACGCCGAGCTACTGCGACTCGCGCTCGACGTGCTGGGCGCGCTCGGCATCGAGGACGTGCGGCTCGACCTGTCCCACACCGGGCTCGTGCGCGCGGCGCTCGAGGCGACCGGGCTGGACGCCGCGAGCCAGCACGCCACCCTCGACCGCCTGCTCGACGGCGACGACGGGGCGATCCGCGAGGTCATCTGGGCCCGGCCCGAGCAGGCCGGCGCGCTGCGCGTGCTGTTCGAGATCGACGGCCACGAGGCGGGCTACCTCGCGAACCTGCGCGCCGCGCTGGCCCCCGTGCCGGGCGCGGACGCGGCGCTCACCGAGCTCGACGCGGCCGCGCGAGCGCTCGAGGCGGCGGGCTGTGCGTTCCGCGTCTCGGCGTCGTCGGTGCGCAACTTCGAGTACTACACCGGGCTCACGTTCCGCGCGCTCGCGGGCGACGTCGAATGCCTGCGCGGTGGGCGCTACGACGGCCTCGCCGAGACGATCGGCGGGCAGGCCGTGGCTGCGTCCGGCTTTGGCGCGGACATCGAGGTGCTCATGGGCCTCGCGGAGGGCGGCGCGTGATGGACGACTCCATCCGCGTCGCGCTGCCTCGAGGCGACCTGCGCGCGCCCCTGGCCGAGCGCCTGGCGGCGGTCGGCTTCGCGCCGCCCGGCTACGGCGAGGGCTCACGCAACTACCGCTTCCCGGTCGAAAGCCGGCCGCGCGTCGCGGTGCGCGTGTTCTCGGACGAAGACATCCCCATCCAGATCGCGCAGGGCCAGTACGACCTCGGAGTCACCAGCCGCTCCTCGATGGACGAGCTGATCACGCGCTACGGCCACGACTCGATCGTCTCGTTGCGCGCGCTCGACATCGGCGAGGCGCGCGTGGTGCTGGCGGCGCCCGCCGGGACGACGCTCGCCGATCTCGGCGCGCGGCGCCCGCTGCGCGTCGCGACGACGTTCCCGCACCTCACCGCCCAGTACCTGAACTGGCTGCGCGTCCCCGACTACCGGCTGATCGAGGTGTGGGGCCAGCCCCAGGCATGGCCGCCCGAGGACGCCGACGCTGCCGTACTCGCCGTCCCGGCCGACGAGCGCCCCGCCCCGATCCTCATGCGCGAGGGCCTGGAGGCCATCGCCGAGGTGCACCGCGGCTCCGCCTGGCTGGTCGCGAACCGGCACGCGCTGGCCGAGCACGACCTGCGCGAGGCCCTCGACGCGCTGCTGGAACTGCCCGTGCGGCCTCCCGCCGGGGGGGACGTGCAGTACGGGCCGATCCGCCCGACGCCGCTGGTGCTCGACCGCCGGGCCGCACAGCCCGTCAATGGGTACGAACGGCAGGACGGCCCGCTGCGCCTCGCCGTGCCCGACGGGCACGCGCAGCGACACACCGTCGAGGCGCTCACCGCGGCGGGCATCGCGTTCGAGGGCTACGACGAGCAGCAGGCCGTCCGGCGGCCGGGCTCGGCGATTGAGGGCGTCACCGTTAAGGTGATCCGCCCACAGGACATGCCGCAGGCGGTCGCCCTCGGGCGCTTCGACGTGGCGCTGACCGGCCGCGACTGGCTGGCCGCGCACCTCGCGGCGTTCCCGGCGTCGCCGGTCGTCGAGCTGTGCGACCTGCACCGCAGCCGCTACCGCATGGGCGCGGTGGTCTCCGAGGACGTCCCGGCCGAGACGATCGCCGAGGCGGTGGCGTACTGGCGGCGCGACGACCCGGGCCGCTCGATCCGCGTGGCCTCGGAATACGTCGAACTGGCCGACCACTACGCGCGCGACCGCCAGCTGGGGCGCTACCGTGTGATCCCGATCGGCGGGGCCTCCGAGGGCTTCGTGCCGGACGACGCGGAGATACTCATCGAAGGTTCCGAGACGGGAACCACCCTGCGCGCCAACCGGCTCCGTATGATCGACGTGATCATGGAGTCGACGAACTGCGCCATCGGATCGACGATCCGCCCGCCGGGGGCGCGCGGCGAGCTGCGCGACCGGCTGGTGGAGCGGCTCGCCGCGGCCGCGCCGCCGGACGACGGCGGACCGGCGTAGCCGGCGGGCACGAGGAGGAGCCGCATGCCCTCGCTCGGATCACACCTGACCAGCGCCTACGGGCTCGCCACGCGCCTGGGCACGCCGCACATCGACGCCGACCGCGGCGCCTACTACCTCGGCTCGACCGCGCCGGACATGCGCATCCTCATGCGCGTGGACCGCAAGCTGACGCACTTCTTCGAGCTCAACGACTTCGAGCCGCAGGACTCGATTGCCCGCATGTTCGAGGCGCACCCGGAGCTCGGCGACGCCGTCGGCCTCGACCCCGGGATGCGTGCGTTCATCGCCGGCTACATGACGCACCTGCTCATGGACGAGCACTACATCCAGAGCGTCTACCGCGTCTACTTCGGCGAGCGCTCGCCGCTCGGCGGCGACCTGTGGGCGAACGTCCTCGACCGCTCGCTGCAGTACGAGATGAATCGCCGCGACCTGGAGGACGACGCCGCGCTCACCGACGTCCGGAACGCCATCGACGCCTCACAGTCCGCGGTCGGCGTGCCGTTCATCGAGGACGAGCTGTGGCCGGAGTGGCGTGACTTCACGCGCGGCATCACGCACCAGCGCCCGGACTTCGAGCGCTTCGGGCGCGTCATGCAGATCCACCTGAGCCGCGTCGGCTTCTCCGAGGAGCGCATCGAGGAGATCGGCAACGACCCGCCGCAGATCATCAACGAGGCATTCGAGGCGGTCAGCGACGAGCGCGTAGCGCAGTACCTCGAGGAGGCGACGGAACTCGCCTTCGACCGCCTGCGCGAGTACCTGCCGGCCCCATGACCACCGAGGACGGCCTCGCGCTACGGATCGTCGAGGGCGCCGAGGCGGCGCGCGCCAGCGTGCTGCGTCGCGACCCCGCCGGTAGCTCGGAGCTTCCGGAGCCCGTCCGCGCCTCGATCCGCGAGACCTTCGGCGCGGACCTGACCGCCGAGGAGGTGGTCGCGCGCATCGTCGACGACGTGCGGCTCGAGGGCGACGCAGCCGTGCGGCGCTACTCGCAGCGCTTCGACGGCTCGGCCGACGCTCCCATGGAGGTTGGCCCCGAGGAGTTCGATGCGGCATTCGATGAGGCCGAACACGACCTCGTCGAGTCGCTGCGCTACGCCGCCGAGCGCGTGCGTGTCTTCCACGAGTTACAGCTCGAGCACGGCCCTCGCTCGTTCCTCTACGAGGGGCTGGGCCAGGAAGTGAACCCCATCCAGCGCGCCGGCATCTACATGACCGGCAGCGCCGCCGTGCTGCCGTCCTCGGTGCTGCACACCGCCATCCCCGGCGTGGTCGCGGGCGTGCCGGAGCTGGTCGGCGTGACGGCAGCGCGGCCCGACGGCACCGTGCACCCGCTCAAGCTCGTCGCCGCCTCGATCGCGGGGGTGCAGCGCGTCTTCCGCGCCTCGGGCGCCCAGGCCATCGCCGCGCTGGCGCTCGGCACCGAGTCGATCCCACGCGTCGACAAGCTCTTCGGCCCCGGCAACCTCTTCGTCACTCTCGCCAAGCGGCAGCTCTTCGGCGAAGTGGGCATCGACGCGCTGTACGGGCCGACCGAGACGCTCGTGCTCGCCGACGCCGACGCGGCCCCCGACCTCTGCGCCGCCGACCTGCTGGCGCAGGCAGAGCACGACACCCTCGCCACGCCCGTGCTGGTCACCACGAGCCTGGAGCTCGCGGAGCACGTGCAGATCGCCGTCGAGGAGCAACTCGCGACGCTCGACCGCGGCGCGATCGCGCGCGCGGCCATCGAGCGCGGCGGGGCGGCTGTCGTGGATGACCTCGACGAGGCGGTCGAACTGGCGAACGAGTTCGCGCCCGAGCACCTCTGCATCCTCACCGCCGACGCGGGCGCGGTCGCCGAGCGCATCACGAGCGCCGGGGGCGTCTTCGTCGGCGAGCACTCGCCCGAGGTGCTCGGCGACTACGTCGCCGGGCC
>DAOULE010000197.1:0-2502 GCA_034420575.1 Dehalococcoidia bacterium | reverse complement strand
TCGCCCTCGGTGCACGCGCTGGCCGCGAGCACGACCGCGCCGAGCAGCGCGAGGAGCGTGCGGGGGCGTCGGAAGCGGGGCATCGGCGATCCCGGCGGCTCGGTGGTGCGGCGGCGTGGCGAGGGTAGCACCCGCGGACGGGGCGGGCGCCGCTACTCCTCGACGGGCTCGACGCGCAGGTCGGGGAGCCACTCCAGCCACGACGGCAGGTACCAGTTGCGCCCGCCGAGCAGCTCCATGCTCGCCGGCACGAGCACGGACCGCACGAGCGTGGCGTCGAGGAGCACCGCGACGGCGAGGCCGAAGCCTACCTGCTGGTTGATGATCGTCTGGCCCGACGCGAACGCGCCGAAGACAGCGACCATGATCAGCGCGGCGCCGGTGATCATGCCCGCCGTCTCGCGCAGCCCGTAGGTGACCGCCTCGGCGTTGTCGCCCGTCTGGTCGAAGCGCTCGCGCACGCGGCTGAGCAGGAACACGTGGTAGTCCATCGAGAGCCCGAAGAGCACGGTGAACAGGAAGAGCGGGATCCACACGTCGATCACGTCGGCGTGCTGGAACCCGAACAGGTCCGTGGCGACGCCCTTCTGGAACACCAGCACGAGGATCCCGTAGGCCGCGCCCACCGAGAGCAGGTTCATGAACACAGCCTTGAGCGGGATCACGATCGAGCGGAACACCAGCATCAGCACGATGAAGCTGAAGCCAAGCACGAACGCGAACACGATCGGCGTGTAGCGCTCGGTGATCGAGAACACGTCGCTCGCCACCGAGCTGATGCCGCCGACCGTGACCGTCGCGGGCGCGCCGTCGAAGGCCGCGGGCACGAGCTCGTCGCGGATCGTGTTGACTGCCGCGACGGTGTCGGGGCTGCTCGGCTCACCGGGGAGGATGACCCGCATCAGCGAGAGGTCGCCGGCCGGGTTCGTCTCGACGACGGGGGCCGCGGGCGAGACCGCCGCGAGCGACGCGACGAAGCGCTCGGCCGCCGCCTGGAGTTGCGGGTCCGTCGGGTCGCCGTCGATGACGACCTCGACGGGATTGGCCACGCCGAAGGAGAGCGTGGGGTTGGCCTCCAGCACCTCGAATGCCGCGCGTGTGCGCGCGCCCTCGGGCAGCTTGTCGACGCCGTTCAGGCCGGTCTGGATGTCAAAGTAGAAGAGCGTCGCGATCACCATCGGGATCCCGACGGCGAGCAGCCCGATCACAGGGAATCGCGTCACGAGCGCCGTCGTGACGTCCCAGAAGCCGTGACCCGAGTGGTCCTCGGAGCTCGCGCTCTCGATGCGGCCCCGGCCAAAGAACGGGACGGAGAGCCGGTTCACGTTCGGCCCGAGGAGCATGAGCACGGCCGGCAGCAGCGTCAGCGTCGCGGCCAGCTCGACCATCACCACCAACACCGCGCCGAGGCCCAGCGAGCGGAAGAACCCCATCGGTACGATGAACAGCCCGAGCAGCGCGATCACGACCGTCAGGCCGCTGAACAGCACCGTGCGGCCCGCCGTCGCGCCCGTGCGCTCGACGGCCTCGGCGACGGGGAGCCCTCGGCCCATCTCGTCGCGGAAGCGCGAGATCATGATCAGCGAGTAGTCGATGCCGACGGCCAGGCCGATCATCGTGATCATCAGCGTCACGAAGAAGACCAGCTCGTAGACCTGCCCGATGAGGGCGGCGAGCCCGAGCGCGATGACGATCGCCACGATCGCGAGCCCGATCGGCACCAGCGCGGCCACCACCGCGCCGAAGAGCACGAGCAGGATGATCAGCGCCACGGGGACCCCGAAGCGCTCGCCCTGCTCCAGGTCCTGCACGGCATACTCGTTGGTCTCGAATGAGCTGCTGGCCTGGCCCACGATGAGCACGCGGAACCCGTCGTCGGCGGTCACCTCGTCGATGGCGTGGAAGATCTCCTCGGCGTTGAGCGCGGCCTCCTCGAGCGTGCCGGTCAGCAGGAACGGCATGATGGTCGTCCTGCGGTCCTCGGAGACGAGGCGCGGGTCGGGCAGCAGGAAGTAGTGGAAGCCCTGGGTGATCACGTCGTCACCGAGGGCCGTGATGGCCGCGAAGACCTCGGTGGCCTTCTCACGGAACGCCGGGTCGTCCACGGTCAGCGTGTCCGACTGGACGATGACGATCTCGCGCGGCTGCTGCGTGGACGGGAAGCGCTCCTGGAGCAGCAGCCGGGTGTCCTCGGACTCGAAGCCGCTGGAGAGCCGCAATTCGGTCGTCGTGGCGCTATCGAGAAGCTGCCCGCTGACCCCCAGGGCGAGGACGACGGCGACCACCCACAGGCCGACGGTGACCCAGGGTCTGCGCGCGCTGATGCGGGCGAGGGCGTCGGTCAAGGGTGACGCTCCATCCAGCAGGTACGAGGAGCCGTCGAGGTGTCGTGGTGGACCTGAGGGGGCTCGAACCCCTGACCTCCACACTGCCAGTGTGGCGCTCTCCCAGCTGAGCTACAGGCCCGCGCCCGACAGTCTAGCGCGCCTCGGCGCTTGCGCC
>DAOULE010000196.1:0-5024 GCA_034420575.1 Dehalococcoidia bacterium | reverse complement strand
GCGCCAACATCCCGGGCAAGCCGCGGGTGTTCATGCCCTACCCGGGCGGCGTCGGCACCTACCGCAAGAAGTGCGACGAGGTCGTCGAGGCCGGCTACGAGGGCTTCGTGCTGCACAGCGGGGAGCCTGCCGGCGTCCGCTGAGCCGCGCTGTGACGGCGGGAGAGGATCGGCGCGTGGCCGACTACGTCGAGATCGGGAGACCGACGCCACGCGTCGATGGGCTGGCGAAGGTCACGGGGACCGCGCGTTATGTAGCGGACCAGGTGATCCCCGGCACCCTCTTCGGCAGGCTCGTCCATAGCACGCGCCCCCACGCCCGCATTGTGAGCATCGATACCGCCGAAGCGCGTGCGCTGCCGGGTGTCCACGCCGTTATCACCGGCGACGACGTCGGCCACTACCTCTACGGGCGCATGATCAAGGACATCCCGGTCCTCGCGCGCGACGTCGTGCGCTACTCAGGCGAGCGGGTAGCCGCCGTGGCGGCGGAGACCGAGGAGATCGCGCGCCACGCCGCCGACCTCATCGATGTCACCTACGAGGACCTCCCGGCTGTCCTCGACCTCGATGCCGCGCTGGAGCCGGGCGCGCCGGTGCTGCACCCCGACCTCAACTCCTACCCCGGCATGCGGTACCTCGACGAGCCCTCGAACGCGTACCGGTGGACGGTCAGCGACCGCGGCGACCTCGACGCGGGGTTCGCCGAGGCCGACGTCATCGTCGAGGGCGAGTACGAGACGCAGCGCCACCACCAGGCCTACCTCGAGCCACACGCCTCGATCGTCTCGATCGAGGACGGGCGGGCGCACGTCTGGACGAACACCAAGGTCCCTCAGAACATCCGCGACGACCTGGCGGCCACCGTCGGCATCTCGCGCGATGAGATCGTGCTGCACCACTCGCACATCGGCGGCGACTTCGGCGGCAAGGGCACGCCGATGGACCTGCCCGTCTGCTATTTCCTCGCGCGAGCCTCCGGTCGCCCCGTGCGGATGGTGGCGGACTACATCGAGGAGTTCCTGGCGGGCATGCCGCGCCACGCGACGCGGACGCGGCTACGCACCGGCGTGCGGCACGACGGCACGATCACTGCGCACCACGTGCAGTTCTTCGTGAACAGCGGCGCCTACGCCGGGTACAAGCCGGCGGGCGTCATCGGCGGCGCGCCGCGTGCGGCCGGCCCGTACCGAATCCCCAACACACGCATCGAGGCCGTACACGTCTACACCAACACCGTGCCCGGAGGGCACATGCGCGCGCCCGGCTCCCCGCAGGCGGTCTTCGCGCTGGAGAGCCACCTGGACGAGGTCGCGGGCCGGGTCGGCCTCGACCCGCTCGAGTTCCGGATGCGCAACCTCGTCGAGGACGGCGAGGAGACTGCGTGGGGCCAGCTCTTCGACGATATACGCGTGAAGGACACCCTCGAGGCCGCCGCGGACGCCGCCCGCTACGAAGACCCGAAGCGCCCCTTCGTCGGCCGCGGCATCGCCATCGGCGACCACGCGTCCGGCGGCGGCATCGGCAATGCCGAGGTCGCCCTCGAGCCCGGCGGCGACGTGGTGCTGGGCACCGCGATCTTCGACCAGGGCAGCGGCACGCACACCACGCTCCAGCAGGTGGTGGCGGAGGAGCTCCGCGCGCCGCTGCACAGGATCCGCCTCGAGGTGTGGGACACCGATGGCACCGTCGACGACTCGGGCATCGGAGGCAGCCGCGCGTCACGCGTGAACACGAAAGTCGCCCACGAGGCCGCGCAGGACGCCCGGCGCAAGCTCGTCGAACTGGCCGCGGAGCGCCTCGGCGAACCGGAAGTGGCGATCACCATCGACGGCGACGAAGTGCATGTCGAGGGCCGGAAACAGCCGCTCCGCTGGCCTGAGCTGCTGACCGAGTGGGAGGAGCGCGTCGTCGGCCGCGCCTACATCGAGGACACCGAGCCCATGCGCGTGACGGGCTTCGTGGCGCAGATCGCCGAGGTCGAGGTCGACCCGGAGACCGGTGAGATCGAGGTGATCGAACTCACCACCGCCCACGACGTGGGGCGCGTGCTCAACCCCGTCGGGCACCAGGGCCAGATCAACGGTGGGGTCGTGCAGGGCCTCGGCCACGCGCTCATGGAGGAACTCACCCTCGAGGACGGACGCGTCGCCACGCTCTCGTTCGGCGACTACAAGATCCCGACGAGCCTCGACATCCCCCCGCTGCGCACCGTGCTCATCGAGTCCGACGACGGAGTCGGCCCCTACACCATCAAGGGCATCGGCGAGACGCCGAACGTGCCGGTGGCGGCTGCCATCGCCAACGCGATCGCGGACGCGGTCGGCGTCCGCATCGCCGACCTCCCGCTCACCTCGGAGAAGGTCTACCGCGCGTTGGGCGACGAGACGGCTCGCAGCAGCCGCGCAGGATCGGCAGGCTCACCGTGAGGCTGACCGTGAACGGCGAACCCGTCGAGGTCGACGCCCCGCCCGGGCAACTTCTGATCGAGCTGCTGCGCGTCGACCTCGGCCTGACCGGCACGAAGGAGGCGTGCAGCGTCGGCGTCTGCGGCGCCTGCACGGTGCTCCTCGACGGCCGCATGGTGGCGTCGTGCCTGGCGCTCGCCGCGCAGGCCGACGGCGCCGAGGTGGTCACCGTGGAAGGCCTTGCGGACGACGACCGGCTGCATCCGATCCAGGAGGGCTTCCTCGAGCGCGGCGGGCTGCAGTGCGGCATCTGCACGCCGGGCCAGCTCGTGGCGGCGCGCGCATTGCTCGACGCCAACCCCGCGCCGAGCGAGGACGAGGCGAAGCGCTGGATGACCGGAAACCTCTGCCGCTGCACGGGCTACTACCAGATCCTCGAGGCCATCGCCGCCGCCTCGCAGGCCGAGGCGTAGCGTGCTGCACGACTTCACGTTCCACCGCCCGGCAACGCTGCGGGAGGCGTGCGCCCTCCTCGACGAGCACGGCTACGACGCGCAGCCGTTCGCCGGCGGGACGGCGCTGGTCGTGCTGATGAAGCAGTCGCTCGCGCTACCCGACCACCTGGTCAGCCTCGACCGCATCGACGGCATGTCGGAGATCCGGCTGGACGGCGACGCGCTGCACATCGGGGCGCTCGTGCGCCACCGCGACGTGGAGACCTCGCCGCTGGTGCGCGAGGTGGCGCCGCTGCTGGCCGAGACGTACGCGCGCGTCGCGACGGTGCGGATCCGCAACATGGCGACGGTGGGCGGCGGCCTCGCGCACGCCGACCCGGCGCAGGATCCGCCGGCGGCGCTCATCGCCCTCGGCGCCAGCGTTCGGGCCGTGTCGAGCGAGGGCGCGCGCACCATCGCGGTCGAGGACCTGTTCTACGACTACTACGAGAGCGCCCTCGAGCCGGGCGAGATCATCGAGTCGGTCAGTGTGCCGCGGCCGGCCGCGGGCGCGCGCTCGGTGTACCTCAAGTTCCTCCCGCGCACGGAGGACGACTACGCAACGGTCGCCGTCGCAGCCCTCGGCGAGGTCGACGACGGGACCTGCACCAGCGTGCGCGTCGCGCTCATCGCCGCGGGCCCGACGCCCGTGCGCGCCACCGAGGTCGAGCAGGCGCTCACGGGGCAGCACGTGACCGCGGAGGCGATACGCGCCGCTGCCGAGGTGGTGCGAGACCACGTCGACCCGCTGGATGACTTCCGCGGCTCGGCGGACTACAAGCGCGAGATGGCCGTCGTCTTCACCCGGCGCGCCCTCGAGCGCACGCTGCTGGCGGAGGACGCATGATCTTCGAGCACACGATCACCGTCGACGCGCCGTCCGACGCAGTCGCGGCCTTCCTCGCCGATGTGCCAAAGGTCGCCGCCTGCGTGCCCGGCGTCCAGGACGTCAGCCTCGTCGGCGACGACGAGTACGAGGGGCGGCTGCGGGTGCGCCTCGGTCCCGTCGGGTTCTCGCTGACCGGCCAGGCGCAGGTGCAGAGCGACGCCGACGGGACGCTGCACGCCCGCGGCGGCGGACGTGACCGGCGTATCGGCGCGGGCGTGGACGCGACCATCGATGCGCGCGTCGTGCCGCTCGGCCCGGGCGACTCGGAAGTGCGCGTCACGGCCGATGTCCAGTTCTCGGGACGCCTCGCCGAGCTGGGTCAGCCGCTGATTCGCCGCAAGGCCGACGCGATGGTGCGCGACTTCGCCCGTAATATGCAGGCAGCCTTCTCCGCGGCGTAGGCCGCCCGCTGCCGGCGGAGTGGAGTCCGCGAAGGGATCCGTTCCGTTGGAGATGCACGAAGCCCTCCTGTCGGTCGGTCTGCTGATCGTCTTCGCCAAGCTGGTCGAGGGCATCTTCAAGCGCTTCAGCCTGAACTCGATCATTGCGTACGCAGCCAGCGGCGTGATCCTGGGGCCCGTCACCGGGCTGGTGGAGACCGGGTCCGAAGTCGAGATCATCCTCGGTATCGGGATCTTCCTCTTCTTCTTCCTGATCGGCCTGGACGAACTCGACGTGCGAGGGTTCGTGGCGGCTGTCCGGGGCCGGCTTTTCGTCGCCTCAGTGCTGTCTGTGCTGATCTCGCTCGCCGTGTCGCTGGGGGTCACCACCGAGGTGTTCTTCGACCTGCGGCTGGGACTGAGCTTCATGCAGGCGTTGGGGCTGGCCGGTGTGCTGTCGCTGTCCAGCCTCGGGGTGGTCGCCAAGGTGCTCGTCGACGAGGGGCGGTTGAAGCACCCGGTGGGCGTGCAGATGTTCACCGCGGTGGTCATCGCGGAGCTGATCGCGCTGTTCGTCGTCGGGTTCTCGATCAGCGAGCATCTGACGGAGGGCCACGGAGACCAGCTCGACTGGCAGGCCGTCGCAACCATCCTGGCGCAGATCGCCGGGTTCGCCGTGGTGACCTGGGTGGTCTCGACCAGGCTGCTGCCGCGCGTGATCGAACTCCTGCATCATCTGTTGCAGGTGCCACAGCTCTCGTTCGGACTGTTGCTCGGCGGGCTCTTCCTGGTCGTCGTCGGCGCCGAGGAGGTCGGCCTGCATGGCTCGCTGGGGGCACTGCTGTTCGGCGCCG
>DAOULE010000195.1:0-12326 GCA_034420575.1 Dehalococcoidia bacterium | reverse complement strand
GTACCAGGAGTCCGCGAGCATGAAGAGAGTCTTGCTCGCCAGGTCATTGACGTGGTCGACCCACTCCGCCTCGGCGTCCCCATCCGCCTCCGCGAGCTCCACGCCCGCCTCCTGCATGTGCTCGACGAGGTCCGATATCCACTCGACGTGCTGCTCGATCGACACGGGCATGTTGCTCAGCACCGAGGGGCTGCCGGGGCCGGTGATGGTGAACATGTTGGGGAAACCCGCCGAGGCCAGCCCGAGGTACGTCTTCGGCCCCTCCGCCCACTTGTCGCGGAGCGCGACGCCGTCGCGACCGCGGATGTCGATCCGGTTGAAGGGCCCGGTCATGGCGTCGTAGCCGGTGGCGAAGACGATGATGTCGAGCTCGTACTCGGCGTCGGTCGTGCGGATGCCGCGCGGCGTGATCGACTCGATGGGGGCGTGCCGGATGTCGACGAGCTCGACGTTGTCGCGGTTGTAGGTCTCGTAGTAGTTCGTGTCGATGAGCGCGCGCTTCGACGCGAACGGGTGGTCGCGCGGGAGCAGCTTCTCGGCGACCTCCGGGTCATGGACCGTCTCGCGGATCTTCGAGCGGATGAACTCGGAGGCGGTGTCGTTGGCCCGCCGGTCGAGCGCGATGTCCCTGAACGTCGCCTGGAGGAACTTGAACCCGCCCTGCTCCCATGCCGCCTCGTAGACCGCGCGCCGCTCCTCGTCGTCGACATCCAGCGCCGAGCGCTCCGCAGGGTCATACGGGAAGCCACCCTGCGACCAGCGCCGCGCCTCGAAGATCTCGTCGTAGCGGCCCTTCACGTCCTCGAGGAACTCGGGCGTCACCGTCCCGTGGCGCGCCGGGATCATGTACTGCGGCGTGCGTTGGAACACCGTCAGGCGCGCGGCCTGCTGCGCGATGACCGGGATCGACTGCACGCCGCTCGAACCCGTCCCGATCACGCCGACGCGCTTGCCGGCCAGGTCGACACCCTCGTGCGGCCACGCGCCGGTGTGGTACCAGTCCCCCTCGAAGCTCTCGAGGCCGTCGATGTTGGGGACCTGGCGGGCCGACAGGCAGCCGATGGCGGTGATGAAGTAGCGGGCGAGGACGCGGTCGCCCTGGTCGGTCTCGACCTCCCAGCGGTTGAGGTCTTCGCGGAAGTGCGCGGCGGTGACGCGTGTCTCGAACTGGATGTCGGGGCGCAACTCGAAGCGGTCGGCGACGTGGTTGAGGTAGCGCAGGATCTCCGGCTGCTCCGGGTACTTTCCGCTCCAGGTCCACTCCTGCGCCAGGTCCTTGTCGAACGAGAAGCAGTAGACGTACGACTCCGAGTCGCAGCGCGCCCCGGGGTAGCGGTTCCAGTACCAGGTGCCGCCGACGTTGTCGCCGGCCTCGAACACCTGCGCCGAGAGGCCAAGCTCCTCGCGCAGCCGGTACAGCATGTACATGCCGGAGAACCCGGCTCCCACGATGACCGCGTCGACTTCCGTGCGCTTCGCCTCGGTCGTCATGCCTGTCCTCCCTCGTCGAGCGCTCCCGCGCCCGCCACCTACCGTGTTGCCGTCGAGGTCTCGCGCGACCGCTCCGCGATCACGGCGCGCACCGCCTTGACCACTTGCTGGAAGCCTCGCTCGCTGCCGGGCAGCATCAGCAGCGTGAAGAAACCGTGCGTCTGACCCTCGTAGCGCTGAAGGTTCACCTCCACACCGGCTGCCTCGAGACGCTCGGCATACACCTCGCCCTCGTCGCGCAGCACGTCGTACTCCGCGGTCAGCACGACGGCCTGTGGGAGGCCGGCGAGGTCCGCGGCCCGCATCGGTGAGGCGTCGGGTTCGACGCGGCGCGCGGCGTCGGGGACGTAGTGGTCCCAGAACCACTCCATCGCCTCGGTCGTCAGCACCAGCTGGTTCGCCGCAGCGGTGTACGAGGGGCGCTCGAAGTCGGCGTCGGTGACCGGGTAGATCAGGATCTGCGCCGCGATGGGCGGGCCGCCCCGGTCGCGCGCTCGCAGCGCCATCACGGCCGACAGGTTCCCGCCCGCACTGTCACCGGCGACGAACAGCGGCGCACCCGGCCTCGACAACTCCTCGACGCGCTCGCCGACCCACTCCAGCGCTGCGTACGAGTCGTCGACCGCGACGGGGTATCGGTGCTCGGGCGCGAGCCGGTAGTCGACGAGCACCACGGTGCACGACGTCCGCTCGGCGAGCTTGCGCCCCACCGTGTCGGCCTCGTCGATTGTGCCGATCACCCAGCCACCGCCGTGGTACCAGACGATCACGCCCGCTGGCTGCTCCAGCGGCGCCAGCACGCGGATCGGCACGGAGCCACCGGGCACGTCGAGGCTGTGCTCGTCGACGCGGAACATCGGTGGCGCGGGGCCGTTGAGGTCCGAGAGGCCCGCGCCGAGGGCGCGCGCTTCCTCGACGCTGCTCTCGTGCAGCGGCTTCCCGCCACCTTCCGCCATCTGCTTCAGCAACTGGGCAGTCGCGAAGTCGAGCGCCATACGGTCCTCTCCGGGCGTCCCTGCGTCGTGTCCGGGCGCGCCAAGCATATAGGCGCGCCTACCGATACGCATGCGCCGGGTAGGGCGCCGCGTTGACCCGGCTGGACGGCGTGCCTAGGCTCACTCGTGAGCACACCGACCGCGCCCGCTCCACGGCGCGGGGAGGGATGGACCATGGACTACGAGATGCCCGCGGAGGTGCTCGACTTCCGCACGCAGGTGCAGGACTTCATCGCCACGCACCGCACGCCCGAGCTCGACGCCGAGATCGCCGAGCACCACATCCACGGCTACGGCCCCGCCGCCCGCGACTTCATGCAGGCAATGGCGCGCGAGGGCCTCGCAGCCGTCGCGTGGCCCGAGGAGTACGGCGGCCAGGGCAAGGGCGCGCTCTTCCTCTGGGCGCTCGCCGAGGAGTGCTCGCGCGAGGGCGTCCCGTTCGACACCCTCACCTTCATCTCCGTGGGGCCGATGATCATGCGCAACGGCACCGAGGAGCAGAAGCAGGACATCCTGCCGAAGGTGCTCAGCGGCGAGATCAACTTCGCCATCGGCTACACCGAGCCCAACGCCGGCACGGACCTCGCCGCGCTGCAGACGCGCGCGACGCGCGACGGCGACGAGTACGTGATCAACGGGCAGAAGATCTACACCTCGTCGGCCCACCTCGCGACCCATGTCTGGTTGGCGGCGCGCACCGAGCCCGAGGCGCCGAAGCACCGCGGCATCTCGACGTTCGTGCTGCCGCTCAGCACGCCAGGCATCACCGTCCGGCCGCTGTGGGTGATGGGCGAGGGCCGCACCAACGAGACCTTCTACGAGGATGTGCGCATCCCCGCCGACTCGCTCATCGGCGAGGAGAACCGCGGCTGGTACATCGTCAGCGGCGCGCTCGACCTCGAGCGTGTGGCGATCGGCACGTACCGCCCGCTGGAGCGGACCGTCGAGGACCTCCTGGCGCACATCAAGGAGGAGCGGCCGGAGCTGCAGGACGACGCCTTCACCCGCAATGCGGTCGCGGACGCGCTGATGCGCGTCGAGGTCGCCCGGGCGCTCGCGACGAACAACGCGGCGATGGTGCACAGCGGCCTCATCCCGACGATGGAGGCCTCGATGGGCAAGATCTGGACGTCCGACTCCCGCGAGCGGATCAACGACGCCTTCATGGACCTGCTCGGCCGCAGCGGCGGCCTGCAGGTGGAGTCCGAGGGCGCGCCGCTCGACGGGGAGCTCGAGGCGGCATGGCGGAGTGCGCCGCCGGGACGCTTCGGCGGCGGCACCAACGACATCCAGCGGCGCATCATCGCCAGCCGCGGCCTGGGCCTGCCCCGCTAGCCGGATCAGGCATGTGCCGCCCGGAGCACCTCGTTGGACGGGCTCCGGGCGGCGGCGCGAGCGCTACGTCCTCGGTAAGCCCAGCCCGCGCGTCGCGATGATGTTGCGCTGGATCTCCGAGGTGCCGCCGGCGATGGTCATCGGGACCGAGAACACGTAGGAGCGCGCGCCCCGCGCCGACATCGGCGCACGCGGGTCGTCCTCGTCCCACAGGTTCGAGTAGAGCCCGAACGAGTTCGCGGTCGTGCGGGCTATGCGCTGCGTGAGCTCCGTGCCGAAGACCTTGCCCATGGACGCCTCGTAGTTCGGCACGCGCCCGGCGTCCTGCATCGAGGCAATGCGGAGGCAGAGGTTGTAGTGCACCTCGGCGGCGATCGTCGCGTCGGCGACGTCGCGTCGCAGCGCCGCCGGGCTCTTCGGGCTCGAGTACGTCCGGCCCTCGGGGGTCACGAGGTACTCGGCCAGCTCGCGCACGTCGCGGCGGACGGTCGCTGAGCCGGCGATGCCCGAGCGCTCGAAGTCGAGCGCGGTCGCGCCGACGTACCAGCCGCGGTTCTCCTCGCCGATGCGGTTCTTGACCGGCACGCGGACGTCCTCGAAGAAGCTCTCGTTGAAGCCGTGCTCGCGGCCCATGTTGATCAGCGGCCGGAACTCGACCCCGGGGAGGTCGGTGGGGATCAGCAGCGCGCTGATGCCGCGGTGCTTGGGCGCGTCGGGATCCGTGCGCACGGGCACCCACAGGTAGTCGGCGAGGTGGCCGTTCGAGGTCCAGATCTTCTGGCCGTTGACTACGTACTCGTCGCCGTCGCGCACCGCGCGCGTCTGGAGCGAGGCGAGGTCGGAGCCCGCGCCGGGCTCGGAGAGCCCGGAGTGCATCAGCAGCTCGCCGCTGACCATGCGCGGCAGGAACTCGAGCTTCTGCTCCTCGTTACCGACGAGGATGATCGTCGGGCCGTACTGGATGACGCCGGGGCCTCCCACCTGCGGCGCGTGTGCAATGGCCATCTCCTCGCGCAGGATCGTCTGTGCCCACACGGAGAGGCCGGCGCCGCCGTACTCCTCCGGCCAGTGCGGCGCGAACCACCGACGCTCGGAGAGGGCGTCGGCCCAGTCGTCGGCGGCCTGGCGCTCCTCAGGGTCGGTCGAGCGCCGGTCCGCCGCCCAGTTGCCGCCGGGCGTGCGGTAGCGCTCAGGCAGCTTCTCCGCGAGCAGCGCGCGGACCTCGGCGCGGAAGGCAGCCTGTTCGGGGTTGTCGTTCCAGTCCATGGTGCGCGCCCTAGCCTTCCTGCATCTCCTCGACGATCCCGCGCATGTACTCCGCCTCGTGGTAGCGCGGGGCGCGCTTCTCCGCGAACGCCCGGATCGCCTCGCGGTGCTCCGGGGTCTGGAGCGCGGCGTTGAAGGTCCGCGAGGAGCGCTGCTCCGTCGTCTCGAGGCTCGGCGAGAACAGCTCCGCGTACGCCAGTTCCTTGATGGTGCGCAGCGTCGAGGAGGGGTTCGCGGCGATCTCCTGCCCGAGCGCGACCGCCTCCGGCAGCAGCTGGTCGGGCTCCACGAGCTTGTTGACCAGGCCAAGCTCCAGCGCCTCCTCGGCGCTGTAGATCTTCCCTGTGAGCATCATCTCCTTGGCGTTGTGGTAGCCGATGATGCGCGGGAGCATCCACGCCGAGCTCACCTCCGGCGTGAGCGCGATCGCCGCGAAGCGCATCGAGAAGCGTGCCTGCGTCGACGCGACGATCTGGTCGTACCAGAGCAGCGAGGTCAGGCCGACGCCGAGCGCGATCCCGTTCACCGCCGCGATCAGCGGCTTGCACTCCAGCGCGAGGAACTCCGGCGTCCACGGACTCACGTTCGTGGGCCTGCGGGTGGTGCTCTCCCAGTCGCCGCTCACGCGCGCGCTCAGGTCCGCGCCGGAGCTGTAGGCGCGGCCGTTCCCGGTGGTCACGATCGCGCCGATGTCGGGGTCGGCGTTGAACTCCTCGAGCGCGTAGTAGACCTCGGAGCCCAGCTCGGGGCCGACCGCGTTCATGCGGTCGGGCCGGTTGAAGCGGATGATCCCGACTCGCCCTTCACGTTCTACTTCGATGAATTCCCAGTCGGACACTGTAGGGCTCCCTTCACCAGCGCGGCGGTCGTGCGCATCATGCCATGACGCCGCGCGAGTCAGGAGCACTCCGCCCCGGCTGGCGCGGTTCCGACGCGTCGGGCGCTACGGGCGGGCGCTGCTACAGTCCCCGCGGGAGTCACGCGCATGACGCTCCTCGATCTCACCGGCGGCCTGGAACCACTGCAACGGTGGTTCGAGGAGACCGTCGGGCATGCTCGGCTCGTGGCGATCAACTCGTCCACCTGAGAGGTCTGCATCGAGGGCGCCCGGGAGGCGCTCGAACCGCTCGCCGGCGAGCCCGGCCTGGACTTCCGGATGGCGCGCGTCCTCATCGACATGCTGCCCGGCGACGACGAGGCAAGTGCGCGGGCGGAAGCCGAGCGGATCCACGATCCCCGCGTGACCGCGTTCCACGACCCCGATCAGCGGCTCGGCCGCGCCATGGCGCGCCGACTGGGCTGGGAGCGCCCGGTCGCCTGGGACATCTTCCTCGTCTACGGCTCGGCGGCCTCGTGGACCGCCGAGGGCGCGCCGGCACCGGACGCGTGGTTCCACCAGCTCAATGACGGCGAGCCGTCGGAGGACGCCACCGACGGCGACGAGCCGGCCGAGGCGCCCGAAGGGGTGTCGGAGCCCGACCCCGCCCGGTATCGCTCCGGCGACGACCTGCGCAGCGCCCTAGTGGCCGCGCTACACGCGGCCGCCTCGACGCTGGAGCACCGCTGAGGACGCTGGCGTCATCGACCCGGTCCCCGGAACGTGGAGACGCGGCGCCCCTTGCGAGGCGCCGCGTCCAGGTTGGGGATGGCCGGATTGCGTGCCACGGGGGCCTGCTTCCTCTCGTCGGCAGGCCCCCGCGGCGTTCGAACCTAGCTACCACTGCTCCCTTCGCCGCCCGAGCCGTGCTCGCCGCCGGACTCACTGCCGCCGCCGCCTTCGCCGCTGCCGACCTCGGCGTGGGGAACCCAGCCGGTGAACGGTGCGGCCGTCGACGGGATGTGGACCTGGATCACCTGGCCGGGAGCCATGTCCACGGGGGTCGTCGGGCCGAGCTCGGTGCCGTTGGAGAGGTGGACCTCGATCCTGACGCGGGTCAGGTCGTTGTTGGTCGTGTTCTCCACGGTGCCGACGAACGCGTTGCTCGCCGCGTCGTAGCTCAGCACCAGCCGGGCGCCGCCGCGAACCATGTCGAAGGTCTGGTCCGGAGCCAGCATGGCGCCGGAGCCTTCCTCACTGCCCGACTCGGAGCCTTCGCTGGCGGAGCCTTCACCGGAGCCCTCGCCGCCGGGGCCGTGGCCTTCGCCGCCGGCCCCCTCGCCGCCGCTGCCCTCGGCGCCCTCGCCGCCCGAGTGGGGCACGGGACCGGGACCGCTGCAGTCGAACACCTCCATGTGCACGACGTAGCCGTCGAAGGAGACTCCCGCGAGCGCCGGCTCAGTGGCGACCGACACGCTGGTCGTCGCTTCCTGCCCGGGGTTCAGATCCCCGAGCACGTCGGGGCCCAGCTCGCCCACCGTCTGCGTCCCGGACTTGAGGTGCGGCTCGGCCTGCACGTAGCAGAGCACGTCCGAGGTGGTGTTGCGCACGGTCGACTGAACCGACTGGGTCGCCGCGTCGTAGCGAGCGGAGACCGCCAGGCCGCCCAGGTTGCCATTCCACGTCTGGTCGAGCGGGATGATGGGGCTCGACATGGCAGCCTCGCTGGCCTCGGAACCCGTTCCGTTGCCTTCGCTGCCGCCTTCGCCGCTGCCCTCGCCGCCCGAGCCGTGCTCGCTGCCGGACTCACCGCCCGCCGAGCCGTGCTCACCGCCGCCTTCGCCGCTGCCGACCTCGGCGTGGGGGACCCAGCCGGTGAACGGTGCGGCCGTCGACGGGATGTGCACTGCGATCACCTCGCCCGGGGCCATGTCCACCGGGGTGGTGGGACCGAGCTCGGTGCCGTTGGAGAGGTGGACCTCGATCCTGACACGGGTCAGGTCGTTGTTGGTCGTGTTCTCCACCGTGCCGATGAAGGCGTTGCTCGCGGCGTCGTAGTTCAGGATCAGCCGGGCGCCACCGCGGACCATGTCGAAGGTCTGGTCCGGAGCCAGCATGGCGCCGGAACCTTCCTCACCGCCCGATTCGGAGCCCTCGCTGCCCGACCCCTCGCCGCCGGAGCCGTGCTCGCCGCCGCTCTCGCGGCCGGAGACGCTCTCGCTGGCCTCGACGTGGTTGCTCTCCGCGCCTTCGGGGCCTTCCGTGTCGTTCGTGCACCCGATCAGGATCCCAGCGCCGAGGATGGCTCCGAGGGCCGGTCCGATCAGGAACTTCTTTGCGATCGTGTTGTTGCGGAACATTGCTTCATCCTTTCCGTGAAGCCTGTTTGACGCTGTTCACGGTAGGGACGAAATGTCGCGGAACTATGTCAGTGATCGCGGCCCAGCCGGGCCGAGTCTGACTCGCCTCTCGATGCCCGTACCGGACGCCGAGCCTCGACCTGGAGGGGTGCCGGGCGCAGTCGGCGCCTCTACCGCGACCACCTCGCCTGCGGGGAGCGGTGCGACGTCAGCCGCCCCGTGCCGGCAGTCGGCGAGAAGGGGTCAGGCTTCAGCGGCGGCGCGTTGCTGCTCGTAGAGGCCGAGCGCGTGCAGGGGGAAGTACTGGCGATACAGCGCGTAGTCCAGGAGCGCCGTGCGGAAGAACACCCCGGCCATGTCCTGCCGGGGCCACGTCCCATCGGCTCGCTGCGTGTCGATGAGGAACCGGGCCCCGCGCGCGATCGCGGGGCCGTCTGCATCGCCGGCCTCGAGGAGCCCCATCATGGCCCACGCGCTCTGGATGACCTGGCTCTCCTCGTGCGGGACGTACTCACCGGTGTAGCAGCCGCTGTAGTGCTCGCCCCATCCCCCGTCTTCGCGCTGATGGTCCAGCAGCCACTGGCAGGCCGAGCGCAGCGCCGGATCGTCGGGGCGGGCTCCGGCGGCAAGCAGGCCCCTGATGCCGAAGAACGTGCCGTAGATGAACTGCACGCCCCATGCTCCGCGCCATGAGCCGTCGCGCCCCTGGGCGCCGCGCAGCCATGCGCCGGCCCGTGAGATCGCCCGGGCTTCCTCCGGGCCGATGAGCTGCGGGAAGCGCTCGCCGCACGCCGCCAGGGCCGCAAGGCAGGAGGCGGTGCACTCCACGAAGGAGTGTTCCGTCATCGAGTCGCCGAACATCTCGGCGGGATTCAGCCACTCAAGGCCGACCCGGGAGCGCTGCGGCTCGTACGTGCCGAAGCCGCCATCCCGGTTCTGCCCCTGCAGCATGAACCGGATGGCGTCGCCCAGTACCGTGGTGTCCGCCGACTCGCCGCCGGCGGCGAGCAGTCCGACGATTGCCTCGGCGGTGCAGTCCGTGACCGGCCAGCCGTGCCATCCCGCGGCGAAGGGCCAGCCGCCCCGGGGGTCGACCCTGTAAGCCTCGCGGTATCCCTCGAACGTGACGCTGATCTGCTGTTCGCGCAGGTAGTCCGCTCCATGTCGCAGTCCGTCCTGCACCCCATCGAAATCGGCGGCCGTCGACAGCGCCTGGAGGGCGAAGCCGGTATCCCATGAGGCGCTTCTCGCGCCGGAGACCCGCAGTCCACCCTCGTCGTCCTCCCAGATCCAGAGGTCCAGTTGCTCGAGCGCCCGGAGGGCGTCGGGGTCTTCGGGGTCACGCAGCCACAGGGCGAGGATGTTCAGCATGCCGCTGACGGGCGAGATGCTCGTGTGGTTCGTGGTCCGCAGCTCCCACCTGATACTGCCCACCATCGCCTCCACGTAGCGCGCGCGCAGGCGCTTGCTGTGCAGCCGATCGAGGAGCCGCGCTACCCGGAATCCGGCGCGGAGCCACCGGCCCGGGCGGGCGTACAGGTCGCCGTCCCGCAGGCGATTGCGGCTCGCGGCGAAGTCGGCGGTGGCGAACCCGCCGGGGAACAGCTCTTCACGTATGGACGCGAGCAAGGGTGTGACGGGCGCCTGGAAGCGCTGTGCGTAGACGGCCGCCATCCCCATGTAGATGAGCCGCGTGTGGCAGTACCAGTTCGAGGGATGCAACGGCAGCCAGCGCGGCAGGCCCCAGATCTCCGGGAGGATGGCATTGACGCCGCGCCACTCGTAGAGATTGAGGAGCGCCAGCCAGAACTTCCCCCACGTCGGTATCCCGAGGACGCCCTCCTGCTGGATAAAACGTCGCGCCGGCTCGATCAGCGGGTCGTCACGCTCGGCGCCGAGGAACCTGGCCGCGACGTAGACGAGGGTGGTGACGAAGAGGCTGGGCGGCTCGTGCTCGTGGAGACTCCACAAGCCTCCCTCTAGGCGGCTGCGTTCGAAGTAGCGCAGCACGCGGCGGCGGCGAGTGGAGTCGAGCGGCCGTCCGACGATGTGGTGCAGCAGCACGTATTGTGCGGAGAGCATGGGGCACCAGACGACCTCGCCCTCGAAGCTGCCGTCCTTGCCCTGCAGGTGCAGCAGGCGCTCGGCTGCCCTCGTCAGGGCAGAGCGGGCGTCGGGCCACATGACACGCCCCTAGTCGCGCGGCCGGATCGGGCGGTCTGTCGAGGGCATCGAGGACGGAAGCGCGCGAGCCATGGCGTCGACAAAGCCCTGCTTCGTCGACGCACCGCTGGATCTTGCCTTGCGCAATCGCCGCACGCCGCGCACGAACCACGAGATGCGCACCGCCAGCGAGTACACGATGCTGCCTGCCCGACGCCAGTCGCGCGGGCGGATGGATCGCGGAATCGCCGCGGCAGTCGCCCGGATCACCGTCATGGCGCCCACGAAGCCGAGGCTGTACTCCGATGTATCTTCGCAGCCGAGCAGTCGCATGCTCCGCTCAGCCTTCGCGCTGTCCTCTCGCCACATCCGGTAGACGGAGTGCCGGAGCGCAACGGCCTCGGCCCGGTGGTCGACCATGACCTCGTAGAAGGCCAAGGCGAGCATCTCAGGCGCGCGGATCTCCTTGAACCGGCGGGAGACGAAGTCGCGGAAGTCCTTGCTCTCGGCCAGCGCTATCGCATCGCCGAGGCCCAGGGTGAGTCCCACGGCCGTCATCGGATGGTAGTGCCCGGCGGCATCGCCAATCAGCACGCGGCGAGGGCTCCCGTAGGAGATCCGCGGACTCAGCGTATTGGCGGTGGAGTGGAACTCCCGCTCGTGCACCATGTTCGTGAACTCTGGCCTGATTGTCTCGGGAAGCAGGGGAGCATACGAGTTCAGGAGCAGGTCAGCCGTCTCACGGGGCGGGAATCTCAACGGGATGTCCACGTTCACGCGGATGCTGCTCTCGCTCAGCCGGTAGATGAAGATCGGGCCGGGTGCACCGCAGACGACGCTTCCATAGCCCTCCACGGGGAGGGACACTCCGCTCAGCATGAACCCCAGCATGCGCGAGCATGTCGTCGGTTTCTCCGTCAGACCCATCGATCGCCGGACCACGGAGCTCCGGCCGTCGGCGCCGACAATCAGGCTGGCGGTCACGGATGCCTCGATGCCGGACCGGGTGAACATGACACGACCGTCAGCGACCGCCTGCACGCGGTCCGCCATGAGGTCGATGTTGGGCACTGCCAGCACCGCCTCGCGCAGACGCGAGACGAGGACTTCATGCTCGCACGCGATGCCGCGTGACCCATCCGGGTAAGGGAGCTGTATCGGCTCCGAGCCATCTTCCGGAAACACCACGAACCCATCGGTCATGGACGCCTGGGTGCGGGTATCGAAACGAATCCCGACCCGTTGCAGGATCCTCAAGGCCGGGGGATGCAGCCACTCGCCCGCCAGCCTGCTCGGCCGATCGAGGCTTGCCTCGAACAGCGCCACCCGGGCGCCCCGCTGTGCGTGGGCGAGTGCGCACACGCTGCCTGCCGGGCCGGCGCCGACGATAACGACGTCGTAGTGCTGCGAGTCCGCGTCCTGGACGACATTCAGCTCATTCGCTGATTGCACGCAGAATCGTCCTCACTGCATGTCCAAGAATCTTGTTGCGACACTGGAGTGCGGATTGGCTCCTGTGAGTCGCTTCAGATCGGGATGTCATGCCGCCGTTCCTTGATGACGAACTTGACCTTGCTGCTGAGTGACTGCGTCGGAAGCGGACTCATGCGCAGAGGGGCGTCAGGCGGCGACAGCTCGAACGTGAAGTAGTGCGCCAGCAGGAGGACGTTGAGGGCGACCTGCATCTGCGCCCACTGGAAGCCCAGGCACCGGTGCGTGCCCAGGCCGAAGGGCGTATAGCCCGGGCTGAGGTGCTCGTTGCGCGGAGGCAGGTAGCGGTCGATGTCGAACGCGACGGGGTCCGGGAAGACATCCTCCATGTAATGGGGGGCGGTCTGGGCAATGAGGAGGCGCGCACCCACGGGCAACTGAAAGCCCTCGACGATGCACGAGTTCATC
>DAOULE010000194.1:0-3894 GCA_034420575.1 Dehalococcoidia bacterium | reverse complement strand
GGCGGCCCCTGCATGAGCCGCAGCCACTCGAGGTGCTTCGCGCCCGGCACGTGCCCGGCGCGCTGGTTGCCGCGGTCGTTCGAGCCGTCCCACTCGCCGTCGGAGCGCGTGTCCCAGATCTGCGGCGCATCCGGCGCATCGGGGCCGGCCTCGACGATCGCGACAAGCTCGTCGACCGTGCAGTGCGCGCCGCGGTCGACGCGCGCCTCGAACGTCGCGGGCTCGGGCCGCGCGGGCGCCGAGGTGAGCGGGCGGCCCTCGTGCAGCCAGGCGTTGAGGCCGCCGTCGACGACGCGCACGTCACGGTGCCCGAAGTGCTCGAAGACCCACCACACCCGCGCGGCGTGCAGCGAGGCGTTGTCGTCGTAGATGACCACGGGCGTGTCGTTGGAGACGCCGAGGCGCCCCATGAGCGCCTCGAACTCCGGCGGGGTCATGACCAGGCGGCTGTTCTCGCGGCCCTTGAGGTACGGGTGGGGGAGGCCGACGGAGCCGGGGATGTGCGCCCGCCGGTAGGCGACCGCCTCGCCGGCGTCGATGAGCGCGAAGTCCGTGCCGACGCCGTCGAGGTGGTCGGCGAGCCAGTCGGTCGTGGTGAGCAGCTCGGACTGCGCGGTCGTCATGGTCGCCTCCCTCGTCGCCCCTGCGGCGTGCGCGGGAGCGATCATACGCGCGTGAGCCCCCGACGTCTGAACAGTGGGTTGGCCCTCGGTGGGTGCACGGTGTTGGCAGGTTCGGTGGACGAGTTGTGATGGTAGTGCGACAAACGTTCTTGACAGAGGCCCGCTATCGGGCGAGGCTGGGCGTTGCTTCCGCTCCCAGGAAGGAAAGAACCCAATGGCCAACGGCAGTACGAGTTCAGACGGACTGGTTCCGCTGGAAGTCGTGCGGCAGGCGATGCGCCTCGAGATTGCTCCGCTCGCCGAGGGCGTGCAGGTGCTCCTGGAGGACGTAGCAGAGCTCAGGAAAGACATGCGTGACATGAAGGCACGCGTCGAGATCCTCGAACGCCGGTAGGCCAGGCGCCTCGGTCCGAGTACGGCCCGACGTCCCACCCCGACGACCTATAGTCGTCGGGCCGCCTCGACACGCCGCGCGGTAGCATGGCGGCGCGTCAGGAGGCGACCCGTGCGCATCGGCATCTCGCTCCCCGTGCGGGAGCTCCAGAACGACATGGCGGCGATCCGCGACTTCGCGCAGACCGCCGACGAACTCGGCTTCACGCACCTTCGCGTACCTGAGCTGCTCATCCGCCCCGGCAGCGGCGAGCTGCACGAGTCGCTCACGTTGCTGAGCTGGGTGGCGGGGCTCACGACCGACATCGAGCTCGTGCCGTCGGTCATCATCCTGCCCGCCCGCCAGACCGTGATGGTGGCGAAGCAGGCGGCCACCATCGACGTGCTGAGCGGCGGCCGGCTCCGCCTCGGTGTGGGCGTCGGCGGGAGCGCCGAGGAGTACGAGGCGCTCGGCCAGGACTTCCGCACGCGCGGCCGCCGCTGCGAGGAGCAGCTCGAGCTGCTGCGCCTGCTGTGGACGCAGGAGTCCGTGGACTTCGAGGGGCGATGGGACCGCGTCGAGGGCGCGGGCATCAACCCGCTGCCGGTGCAGCAGCCGATCCCGGTTTGGATCGGGCCGGGCGGCGGCGCGCCCCTCACCGATCGCATGGCGAGCCGCATCGGACGCCTCTCCGACGGCTGGTTCGCGATCGTCCCACGCGAGGATGTCGCGGCGTCGCACGCGGCCGTCGCCCGCCACGCGGAGGAGGCGGGCCGGGACCCGGCCTCGATCGGCGTTGAGGGCGCCGTGCCGGTCGTTGGCCGCGAACGGGCGGAGTGGCTCGCGGACGTCGAGGCGTGGGAGACCGTCGGCGCGACGCACCTCTGCCTGCGCACGCTCGGCGGCGGCCTCGACGCGTCGGGACACGTCGCCGCGCTGCGCGAGGCGCGCGAGGTGCTGGACTCGCGCTAGGTGCGGGCGGCCGGCACGGCTGCGGCCGCGGCGGCTACGGCCCGCGGCCGGCGAAGATGGCCGGCGGGAACGCTGGCTCGACGTCGTCGGGGATGCCCTCGCGGATCGCGCGCTCCACGGTCTCGGCGGCGAGGTCGACCTCGGCCTCGGTGTTGAAGGCGTGCAGCGAGAGCCGCACGCTGTTGAACTCCGCCACCGACCGGCACACGACCCGGGCCTCCTGCTGGAGGAAGGCGTTCACGTCCGCCGCCGGCAGGTCGTCGACGACGAAGCAGAAGAGCCCGGTGCGCGTGGAGTCGTGGCGAGGGCTCACCACGCTCACGCCCTCGATGCGCCCGAAGCGCTGCTCCGCGTAGCGATTGAGCTCCTGCGCGCGGGCGAGCACGGCCTCGGGACCGGAGTCGAGGAACCACTCAGCCGCCTCGAGCGTGCCGGCGATGAGCGGGGTGGAGGTGGTCGTGAGCTCGTACTTGGTGATGCGCTCGCGCTCGGGCTCGAAGTTGCCCTCGAAGTCGTACGACGCGGCTGCGCGGCCCGCGACCTTCGCGGGCTCGACGAGCGGGATGAGGTCCTCGCGGATGTAGAGCGCGCCGAGGCCGTCCGGCCCGCACAGCCACTTGTGCGACGGGATCGCGTAGAAGTCGACGTTCGTGCCGCGCACGTCGATGGGGATGTGCCCGGCAGTCTGTGCGCCGTCGACCACCACGTGGCCACCCCGGCGGTGCGTCTCCTCCACGATGGCGCCGAGGGGGAGCAGCTGGCCGGTCGAGTACGAGATCTCGGAGAGGATGACGAGCTTGATGTTGCCGCTCGCCGCGTCCATGGCGGAGACGAAGGACTCCATCGCCGCGCCGGGCGAGTCCTGCGCGTCGATGGGGACGATGGCCACCTCGCAGCCCGTGCGCTCGCGGAGGTAGTAGGCGGGGACGATGCCGGAGCCGTGCTCCACGTCGGTGGTGACGATGGTGTCGCCCGAGGTCACCTCCAGGCCGTTGGTGATGACGTTGATGCCCTCGGTGGTGTTACCGGTGATGGCGATCTCGTCCGGCGACGCGCCGCCGACGAGGCGGCCCATCACCTCGCGGTAGCGCCCGGCGAGCTCGAAGCGGTCGTCGAGCGCGTGGCGGGTGGTCGAGCCGTGCATGAGTTCGAGGTCGAGGCGCTGCTGGACGGCCTCGTGGGTGGCGCGGCGCTTCGGGCCGGAGAACCCGGAGTTCATGTACGCGTACTCGATGAGTGCGGGCGTGTCGTCGCGCCACGCCTGCCAGCGCTCGTTGCTCATGCCGCCGCCTCCGTCGCATGTCGTGGTCGGTGCCCCTCGCCGCCGAGGTGCTCGTGCGAGTCTACCGCGCGTCGACACTTGCGGCCCGTCCGCTAAGGTAGCGCGACCTTGCCCGGCCCAGCGCAGCGCGGCCCCCGCCGCCGCCCGAGGAGGTGCGACCGTGACGAATGAGACCGAAGGCGGCGTGCTCCCTGGCGTCCCGGCGGAGCAGGCACAGGCGATCACCCTCGATGAGGCAGCGGACATCGCGAGCGAGGTCCGCGAGCTGATCGAGGCGGGCCAGGAGCACAGGGCGTGGGAACGCGTCCGGCGGCTCCACCCCGCCGACATCGGGATGATCGTGGCAGGCCTCCCGCGCACGAGCCGCGACACGATGCTACGCGTGATGTCGCCGGAGACCGTGGCGTGGATGCTCCGGCAGATGAACCCCATCGAGGCCGGGCGCGTGGGCACGCGCCTCGGCGCGCGCGTGCTCACGCCCGTGCTCGGGCAGCTCCATCCGCAGCAGGCCTTCGACACGCTGCGGCGTCTGCCGCTCCGGACCGCGCGGGACCTCGCCTCGATCCTCCCACGGGCCGGCGAGGAGTCCGAGACCGTCCTGCTGGAGCACCCCCCGGACACAGCGGGCTCGCTGATGGTAGACC
>DAOULE010000193.1:0-7162 GCA_034420575.1 Dehalococcoidia bacterium | reverse complement strand
TGGCGCTCCAGCGAGTCGATGTCCTGCATCTCGGACATGAGCTGCATCGCGGCCTGGAGGTCGATCTCCTCGTCGCCGCGGAAGGGGTAGGCGGGAGCGCGCTCGGCGCCGGGGTTGAGGTACTCGAGATTCGCCGCCAGCTGCCCCAGCTCGCCTTCCAGCTCCGGGTCGCCGAGCTTGTCTGCCATCAGCGACTGGAGCTGCTGGCGCTGGTTCGACGGCAGCGACTCCATGAGTGACTGCATCGCTTGCGTCTGCGCCTGCATCTGCGCGATGAGCTCGTCGAGCGACTGCGGGGGGTTGTCCCCGAACATGTCGCCGTACTTCTCCATGAACGAGTCGAAGTCCGGATCCTCGCCGCGCATGCGCTGGATGAGCATGTCGTTGAGGTCGCGCAGCATCTCCTTCATGCGCTCGATGTCACCCTCGGACATCTCCTCGACCATCTGCTGGACGTCGTTGAAGAAGGACTCGGTCATCGCCTGCTTGAGCTGGTCGACGAGCTCCTGGAACTTCTCCTGCGCCTCGGGGTTGAGGAACTCGTAGTTCTGGAGGTCCTTGACCTGCCCGGCCGGTTCGGGCGGCAACTGGTCCAGGAACTCCTGCTTGCGCTCGACGATGCTGCGCAGCATGTCGGAGAAGTCGTCCTCGCCACCCTCGGACGCACCCGGCTGCGAGCCGCCGGGCTGGCCGCCGCCCTGCTGGCCCGCCGGCGAGCCATCCTGCCCGCCCGACGCGCCACCCGGGGACTGCTGCGCGGCCATCTCGCCGTCCTGCTCGCCCTCGCCGTCCTGCGCGCCGCCGCCCGCGAGGCCGGATGCCTCGTCGCCGTCGGCACCCTGCTCGTCGCCCTCGGCGCCGGGCTGGCCTTCGGCCTGTGGCTCGGGCACGCGGGGACCGCCCGCCTGCTCCATGCGCTCGTCCAGCGTGGAGCGTTCGAGGTCCAGGATCTCCTCGAGTTGCCGCGCGATGTCCTCCATCACGCCGCCGAGGTCGAACTGGTCCAAGCGCTCGCGTCGCTGCTGGCGGAGCTGGTGGAGGAGGTCGCGCAGGCCCGGCGTGCGCATGCCCTGCGGGCCGCGCATGCCGCGCTGCATGAGGTTGCGTAGCGCGTGCTGCAGGTCGCCGAAGTTCATCAGGTCGTCGGACAGGGCTTCGAGGATGTCGCCGGCCTCGAGGTCGCCGATCTCCTGGGTGCCGTCCCAGGCGGAGTAGCGAACGGTGAATGGCATGTGCTACCCCCGGTAGTGGGCCCCTCCGCCGACGGCGTCCTTGTTGAGCCGCTTGTTGAGGTGGAGCCCCTCCAGCACGAACTCCACCGCGGCGGCCTGCTCGCCGGCCGAGCCGTTGGTGCGGATGTCCGCGATGGCGTCGGCGAGCGGTGCGATGCGCCCCACGATATCGGCGTACGTATCAGCGCCGACGTCCTCGCCCACCTCGGCGGTGGTGCCGGTCTTGAACTCCTCGATCAGCGGCTCCATGTCCGTGATCGAGCAGTAGCGGTTGAAGACCGCGACGACCGCGCCCTGGATCAGGCGGTCGATGATCTGGTCCTCGCGCCCCTCGTCGACGGTCTCGAGCTCCACCTTGCCCTCGAGCGAAGCGCGCAGGAAGCCGAGGTCGGAGATGCGCGGCACGGCGTCGGGCTCGTCGAGGCGGATGGCGCGCCGCAGCGCGTTCGCCAGCATCGCCTCGTAGTTGGAGATCGAGGCGCGGACGGAGACGCCGGAGCGCTGGTTCACGTCCGGGGAGCGGCGCGCGAGGCGCGTGATCTCCGCGATGATCTCTTCCATGTAGCGCGGCACGACCTCGTTCTTGCCGGCCATGTCCAGGTGCGCCCGCTCCTGCTGCACGATCTCGAGCTCGTCGTCGATGCTGCGCGGGTAGTGGGTGCGGATCTGGGAGCCGTAGCGGTCCTTGAGCGGGGTGATGATGCGACCGCGGTTCGTGTAGTCCTCCGGGTTCGCCGTGGCGAGGATGAAGACGTCGAGGTCGAGCCGGATCTTGTGCCCTCGGATCTGGACGTCGCGCTCCTCCATGACGTTGAGGAGGCCGACCTGGATGCGCTCGGCGAGGTCCGGGAGCTCGTTGATGGCGAAGATGCCGCGGTTGGTGCGCGGGATCAGGCCGTAGTGGATGGTGAGCTGGTCGCTGAGGTAGCGGCCCTCGGCGACCTTGATGGGGTCCACCTCGCCGATGAGGTCGGCGATCGTGATGTCCGGGGTCGCGAGCTTCTCGCCGTAGCGGTCGTCGCGATGCACCCACTCGATGGGCGTGTCGTCGCCCTGCTCGTCGACGATCTGGCGCGCCTGCTCGCTGATGGGCGCGAACGGGTCCTCGGGGATCTCGGCGCCGCCGATCACGGGCACCCACTCGTCGAGCAGCGCGATGAGGCTGCGGATCAGCCGCGACTTCGCCTGGCCGCGTTCGCCGAGCAGGATGATGTCGTGACCGGAGAGGATCGCGTTCTCGAGGTGGGGGATGACGGTGTCGCTGTAGCCCTGGATGTGGGGAAACAGGTCGACGCCGGTGCGCAGCGCCTCGATGAGGTTCGCGCGCATCTCCTCGCGGACGGGCCGGACACGGTAGCCAGACTGGCGCAACGCTCCGAGGGTGGTCGGTTGATCGCTAGCCAATGCCGCCTCCTTGCTTCGCGTGCGACGGCCACAACGGGGAGGTCGCGCTGCGGCTCCAGCCTGCCGGGGGCATCAGCCGCGGCAGCGATCGATCCACCAGGGGACCCACCGGGGCGCAGATAGTATACGGGTGCGCGCCGCATGTGGTTCACCGCGCGGCGCACGGGCGGCTCGCCGGAGCCACTCGCCGGTCCGGGTCGGCGATCCCGTTACCGCGCCGCCCCGACAGCCTCGCTGTCGACTTCCTCGCCGTTGATCACCGACTCCAGCAGCTCAGGCGAGTCCATCAGCGCACGAACCGCGTCGGCGATCCGGGAGTCCCGGAGCACGATGATCTCGGGCGTCTCCATCAGGTCACCGAGGGAGACATCGAGCGCCGAAGCCAGGTTGAGGATGGTCGAGAGGGGCAACTCGCGCTTCCCGGTCTCGTAGTTGGAGAGGGATGCCTGGGTGATGCCTGCGGACTGCGAGACCTCGGACTGGGAGAGGCCACGCCTGCGGCGTGCATCTCGCAATCGCCGCCCAACCTCGATCCGGCGGCTCGTCGTCGGAGAATCCCCCATGGCGCTGTGTGCCCCTTCATTGGTCGTTCACACCGCAGTGATCATCGCGTGGATCTACGCTTGAGTACCAGTGTCCGGCGGTGCCACGCCTCCCGGATCGTCGGCGCCGATACGCTCGCCCCCGGCGCCGTTGCTCTCGCCCTCGGCGCCGTTGCTCTCGCCGTCGCTACCGTCCTGCTCGCCGTCGCCGTCGTCCTCGGCGCGCTTGTCTTCGGCGTCGGTACCGTTGCCGTCGTCCTGCGCGCTAGCGGCGGCGGCACCCTCGTCCGCGGCATCGGTGCTCTCGCCGTCGGCCTCGCTAGCCTCGTCGCCGGCGTCGTCGCCGTCCTGTTCGCCTGGGTCTGCCTTCCGTCGCCGCGGCGGCCGCGGTCCCACGATCGCGTCGAGCACGTCCGGCGACCGCACCAGGACGCGCACCGCCTCGCGCATCCGCTCGTCCCGAACGATCAGGATGTGGTCCACATCCAGCACTTCGCCGATCGACAGCCCCAGGGCGCCTGCCACGCTCACCAGGGTCACCGCGGGTATGTCGCGCCGACCCTTCTCGTAGTTCGAGAGTGTGGCCTGTCCCATCCTCGCTGCCCGCGCGAGTGCTGCCTGGGTGAGACCGCGCTCCTGCCGGAGCTCGCGGAGCCACCTCCCGACCTCCACGCGTCGGGCTCGCGCTTGCGGATCGTCCCGCATCGCCGGAGCCGCCCTTTCGTCGCTGTGGGAGCGGCGAAACGCGTGTCGCCTGCGGAGACACGCGCCGGTGGGCTTGCGATGTGGCTAGATTATCGAGTTTGGCAGCGTGCGCACAAGCACAACCGCAGGCAACTTTGCGGCGCGACCTAGTTCACGATCTGGATAACAACGCTCCTCCCGACCTCGCGCTGCCAGCTCCACCCCTCCGTGTTGGTACGGAACCAGATGTCACGGTGCAGCCCGTGCACGGCGCCTCCCGTGTCGTTGCAGGTGTACACGCGCCCGGTCGGATCGCCCTCGATGCGGAACTGCTGCCCGAGGTACGAGTAGTCGCAGGCGGCGGCGCCGGGGTAGACGACCGTGCCGTCTCGCATCACGCCACACCACGCCCCGCCGTCGCCCGCGTGACCTGAGCCCGCCGCGCAGTAGTAGAAGCTCACCGTCGCCACCACGCGGTCACCCGGCGCCAGCTCCGGCGTCGACGTGGCATGCACCACCGACGCGAGGCTCTCTCGTGCCGGCGACACGGCCGCGAGCCCACCGGCCGTACGCGCCTCGAAGATCGGCGGCGCCACCGGCTTCCCGGAGGCGGCCGTCGGCCTCGCCGCCATGTCGTCGACGCTCTGCGCCGAGGATGCCTGCGCCGGGGATGCCTGCGCCGAGGGCGCGGGAGCGGGCAGCACGACGACCTCGTGCGGGGGGACGGCATCGGGTGCGGCCGTGGGGCTGGCAGCGAGCGTACCGGGCGACACGCCTGGGCTGGCGGACCGGGACGCGCCTGGAAGCACACCGTTCGCAGGGGTGTGGATGACCAGCGAGCGCACGGCCTCGAGCGCGTTGCCGGCGCCCGCGGTTTCAGACCTCGTCACGGAGGACGGCTGGGCGGGGGACACCGTGCCATGCCACACGGCGGCGACCGCGACGAGCAAGGCCGCCACGGCGACCACGAGTTGGCCGGAATGACCCGGCCTCCATACCTGGGGAGCAACCATGGGTTCCGAAGGCGGCGCGTGTGGGCGGCGCGCGCAGCCACTCCTTCCGGCGCGCACCCCGTCGAACGCGCAACGGTCGGGAAATCTACGCCCCGATGTGCCTAGTGTCTATGCCTGATGGATAACGTCTGGGTTCCGAACCGGCGGGAGCAGCGAACCGTCCGGGCCGCGGGCCGGGACTACGCCTCCAGCAGCCCCTCGGCGCGGAGGTCCTCGATCGCCCCGGCGAACGCCTCGACCGTGTCGGCGATCTCCGCCTCACCGTGCGCCGAGGAGACCATGCCGCCCGTCCCCATCAGGTCGACGCCGCGATTGAGCAGCGCCTGCTTGAGCGGCTGCGCCAGCGCGGCGTCCACGCCGCGCGGCTCCTCCGCGGCGTCCCACTCCACGTCCGACGGCCGTGGCGCGTCGTAGCCGAGGTTGAGGTGCCACATCGACGAGACGGCCCAGGCCGAGCCCGGCACCGAGCGCTCCTCGAAGAGCCCGTTCAGCGCGCGCACGAGGCTCGCCGCGGCAACGTCGGCGCGCTCAACCTCGCCGCCCGCCTCGATCAGGCGGAGTGCGGCGATGCCGGCGGCCGCCGCGGGCGGCTGCGCGTTGTACGTGCCCTGGTGCGAGACGCGACGCCGCGCGTTCCACGCCGCGTCGTCCTCGCGCATCTCGATCATCTCGATGAACTCGGCGCGTCCGGTCACGCAGCCCCCCGGCAGGCCGCCCGCGAGGATCTTGGCGTGCGTGGAGAGGTCCGGCATCACGCCGTAGCGCTCCGAGGCGCCGCCCGGCGCCATGCGGAAGCCCGTGATCACCTCGTCGAAGACCAGCGCCGCGCCCGTGGCGCTCGTCGCCTCGCGCGCAGCGCGCAGGTACGAGGGGTCCAGGGGGTGCAGGCCCCAGTGCGCGCCCGTCGGCTCGAAGATCACTGCCGCCACGTCACGCGGCGCCAGCGCCTCCTCGAGCGCGTCGACGTCGCCGGCTGGCACGATGGTGAGGTCCTCGTAGAACCCCGGGGGGACGCCGACCGACTCCGGGCGCGCCTCGTCGACGCCGACGCGGCCGACGGCGAGATCGTGCCATCCGTGGAAGTGCTCGACGAGCTTGATGACGCGGTTGCGGCCGGTGAAGGCGCGCGCCAGCCGCAGCGCGATCATCGTCGCCTCGGTGCCCGAGGAGGTGAAGCGCACGCGTTCGCCGCACGGCACCATGCGCATCACCTGCTCGCCCCACTCGACCTCGAGGTCGTGCGAGGAGCCGAAGTGCGTCCCGCGCTCCAGCGCGCCGCGCACGGCCTCGATCACCTCGGGGCGGTTGTGCCCGAGCAGCAGCGCCCCGTGCCCGCCGATGTAGTCGACGTACTCGTTCCCGTCGACGTCCCACTTGCGCGCCCCCTCGGCGCGCTCGACGTAGACGGGCCAGGGCCAGAAGGCGCGGATGTCATGCGTGACGCCGGACGGGAAGACGCCGCGGGCGCGTTCGTGGAGGGTGCGAGAGGTGGGGTGGAGGGCCTCGAAGGTCTGCAGGATGGTGGTCACGCTCTCCGTCTTTCTTCTACTTCGCCGCTACCAGTCGAGCGGATCTCGCGCTCGGAGATGCCGAACAACATGAGGTCGAGAACATCGCGGCCGAGCAGCGAGGGAACCCCTTGAGCGATGGGGTCGAGGGCGATGTGCGTGCGCCCCGCAAGAGACCACTGGGCACCATCTTCCTCGGCGAAGACGTACTCAGCCTCTTCCTCGGCGTACCCGAGGGACTGACCGCCAATGCCCAGAACGCGGGCGCCTGGCGTGAGCCCCGAGCCTGCGCCAGGGGACCCGCCTTCAAACCTCAGGAGATCGCGTCCATGGATAAGTGTCCGGTCCGCGCCGGTGTCGAGGAGGAAATCAATGACCAGCTCCTCACCCAGGCTGGGGAGTCGCACGGCTGTACTGACGCGCGGGCGCCCAACCGTGTCGCGAAATCCATGGATTGCGGGCACAGCGGGCGTCTAGCCTGCGAACAACGGCGGCTCGGGATCGAGGTACTCGAAGTGGAGCCTGTTCCGATCCGTGCCCGATTCGGCTACGTATTGCTCGAGGAGGCGCTCGAAGTCGTGGCCGTCAGCAGCGTGCACGACGACGCGATCCCTGTGCAGCGCGATCTCCTCGCCGGGGTAGTGCTCGAGTAATTCGGCTCGGCGAGCGTTGAGGTACGCCCAGGCCGCATCACGATCGGCCTTGACGAGCCTCCAGCGCTCGCCATCGGGCGTGTCTCCGTTGGACGTTTCCTGCATCGTGTCGGCCAAGTTCGCTCC
>DAOULE010000192.1:0-9903 GCA_034420575.1 Dehalococcoidia bacterium | reverse complement strand
GTGGGTGGCGTTCTGAGACGCTGGTCGGGTCGGGCCTCAGTCCATGTTGGCGACGACGAGGAGCGCGAGCACGGGCGCGAGCACGGCTAACAGCGCGGGCGTCGGGACAGCCTCGGCGGCGTGCTCGTCGAGGCGCGCATCCTGCCGCCAGCGGCGCAGCAGGTGCGTCCGGCTGCGGTCCCACCACTCGCGCTGCAGGAGCACCGTGAGCCCGACGGCAAGCAGGACGAACCCGGCGATTGCCAGCATCACCCAGTAAGGCACTGCGTCGGCCTCGCGGTTGACCCAGAGGAAGCGCAGCGCGACTCCGGTGAGGGTCACGACCGCGGAGACCGCGAGCCAGCGCGTGTTGAGCGCCAGCGCCACGGCGAGCAACGCCAGCCCCTCGACCAGGAGCACGAGCCCCCAGCGGGCGCCGCCCGGATCAAAGCCCTGCTCGGCCTGCGGAATGACGAGCAGCCCCGCTCCCGCCAGCTGCACGACTTCGTGCCAGCCGATGTTCCGATGCAGGTCTTCCGAGGTGCGGGCGATGAGGCCGACGAGCGCGAGGTAGAGCGCCGTCGGCACCGTGTAGGCCTGCACGTTCGCGGGCTGGAGCGTCGCGATCGCCAGGACGAGAGCGACCATGGTGAGGGCCGAGGCCGGGAGCAGCGCCCAGCGCAGACCGAGCCGGTGGCCCTCGAACGCCACGGCGCCGGCGAGCGGCAGGAACAGCAAGGCGAGCGCGCGAAACTCGACGAGACTTGCCGGGTGGGCGTCGAGCGTGTCGAGGCGCAGGTCGACCGCAATCAGCACCGTCACCGGGCCGAGCACCAGCCCGGACCACGAGATGGCCTGGACCGCCACGTCCCGCGACGCCGTGCCCGCCGAGCGGTGGCGCGCGAGCGCCACGAACACCGCTGCTCCGACCAGCGAGTACGCCACGCCCAGCAGCCACACTGCCCAGTCGAACACCGGCCACCACGCAGCCATGACGGCAAGCACCACAACCGCCGGCGCGACACCGAGTTCCCAGCGACGCAGTCGCCAGGCCTCCAGGGCGATCAACGGCGCGGCCGACAGGACGACGAGCACGAGCGCCCGGTACTCGACAGTCGTCACCGCGTCGATCGCTGTGCCCTCGACGCGCGCGTTCAGGGCGACGGCTGCTGCGACCACAGCGGCGGCCGTTGGGAGCCACGACAGCGCCTGGATGGCCACTTCCGATGTGTCGGCCGCGGCGCGCCGCCAGCGCCACAGTGCGAGGAATCCGCCTGCGCCGCCCGCGGCGAATGTGGGCGCGAGCGTCCACCACGGCCAGTCGAACGCGGGCCAGAGCCCCGCGATGCCTCCCAGGAGCACGATCATCGCCGCGACGCCCAGCTCCGGGCTTCTCAACCGCCATGCCTCGTACGCGATGAGCGGCGCGAAGAGCAGCACGACCGACACCATCGTCCGGTACTCGACCGTCGTGACCGCGTCGATGTCCGTCGCGTCCAAGCGGTGGGTGAGGGCGACGTTCGCGAAGAACAGAGCCGCCGCGGGCGGCAGCCACGAGAGCGCCTGCACCGCCAGGTCCCGCGCGTTCTCGAAGCCTCGGCGCCAGCGAGCGAGTGGCGCGAACCCGGCTGCGCCGGCCGCCGCGAGGCTCGCCGCGAGCGTCCATGTCGCCCAGTCGAAGATCGGCCAGGCGGCGGCGACCGCGCCGATCAGCACGACCTGCGCCACCGCAAGTAGCTCCCAGCGCCGGAATCGCCATGCGTCGAACGCGAGGAGTGGCGCGAGCAGCAGCACCGTCCCGACCAGCGCGCGGTACTCGGCGGTCGTGGCTGCCTCGACCGCGGCGCTCTCAACGCGCCCACTCAGCGCGGACCATGCGGTGATGACCGCCGCCGCCGGCGCCATCCACGACAGCGCCTGGACCGCGAGTTCACGCGACTCCGTTCCGGGCAGACGCCAGCGCGACAGGACAACGAAGCCGCCTGCTCCCGCCGCCGCGAACGTCGCGGCGAGGCTCCACGTCGGCCATCCCGCGACAGGCCAGAGCGCGGCAACGCCTCCAAGCAGGATGGCGAGCGCAACGACGCCCGGCTCCCAGCGCCGCAACCGCCACGCCTCGAAGGCGATCATCGGGGCGAATGCCAGCACGACCAGCACCAGTACCCGGTACTCGACGGTCGTGCTCACCTCGATCGCCTCGCCTGTCACACGGGCGTCGAGGGCCACTGTCGCCGTGACGACCGCGGCCGCGAGCGGGAGCCAGGAGAGTGCCTGCGCGCCCACCAGGAGCTCCGATTCGCCCGGGCCGGGCGTCGCATACCGCCGGAGCGGTGTCAGCACGGCGAAGAACGCCACGGAGATCGCCGCGTACCCGCCCGCCAGCACCCACCACGCCCACGACTGCGACTCCCAGAGCGCGGCCAGGGCGCCCATGCCCAGTGCGACCGACGTGACCGCGAGGCTCCAGCGCCGGAGCACCGCGAACGCGACGGCGGTGTGCGCGGCCGCCACGCCGACGAATATCGCGTCGTGTCCCGTGGACTGCTCGACCGGGTACATCGAGACGGCTGTGACCAGGAGCACCGCGGGCAGCGTGACCCACAGCAGCGCGCCCGCGTGCCTCGTCGCCACGACGACGGCCGCCGAGGCCACGACACCGATCGCGGCGTACGCCCAGCCGGTGTCGGGAGCGGAGATGCCGAAGGCTCGCTGCGCGAACGCGATGGCGACCAGCAGCGCGCCGAAGCCAGCCCAGCCGAAGGCGATGCGCTCCAGCGGGAGCGTCGGCGAGCCGCTGGTGAAGGGCTCGGTCGCGGCCGGATCGACGGTGAAGACGCCGTCGGTGGTGTTCCGCCATGCGATCACGCCACACAGCGCCGACGAACCGAGGAACGCCACGGCCGCAACGCCGCTATCGCCGTCAACATGAGCGCCCGTGAAGACGACGGGGCTCAGTGCGCCCGCCGCGATGAGCGTCGACATGGCACGCCCGTGCCAGGGCCCGGAGTCCTCCCGGCGTAGCCGTGCGGTCAGCAGCATCGCGGCGGCGATGAGCGGCGGGAAGTTGTACCACTGGGCCGGCCACTCAAGAGCCCATATCACCGCCCACGCCATCGACACCGCGAGGAGCACCGAGGCGACCAGCGTCTCTGTGGGGCGCCTCGGGCCTCCGACCACCACACCCATCACCAGCAACAGTGCGTGGGTTACGGGTAGCTGCCATCGATGCTCCGGCGGGCCGTCGACCAGGGCGGGAACGAGGTGGGCGAACAGTACCGCGAGCCCGGCGATGGTCCCGACTGCCCCGGCCGTGATGGGGCTCCAACGCCTCGCCCGCTCCAAGACCCCAACGCCGCCGAGAGCGAACACCATCCACCACACGCCCGCCCACTCGAAGGGGACCCCGACGGTCACGGCGAGCGCACCCCACGCGCTCAGCAGCGATGCGCCCGCCGGTGCCGCGTAGAGCCGTCCGAAGCCGCGCGCGAACAGGAACGCGTAGAAGGCCGTGCTGTAGCTCGAGCCGAGGAACCACACGAGCGAGGCCGGCACCTCGCGATCGCTGAGCACCTCGTTGTAGAGCAGCAGGAAGTTGAGCGGCGTCATGAAGGCGCCGATCGCGAGGAACACGGGGCCCGCCTCGCGTACCCGTGGCCAGCGTCTCAACAGCAACCCGAACGCGATGAACCCGGCCGTGTAGGCGGCGAGCAGCACGACGCGCCATCCGCCGAACAGCACCTCGTCGCGGCTCGACGCGAAGATCAGCGCGGAGATGACGAGCAGAAACGCCCCGAGGTACAGCAACACGTCGGCCTGCCGGCGCGCCGCCCACTCGCCCACGGCAGCCCCCGGCGCACGTCGAGGCGCGCGCGGCGGCGGCGTGGGACGGGGCGCCGTGGGACCGGGCGCCGTGGGACCGGGCGCCGTCGATACCCGCCCCGGTGGCCGCGCGGGAGCACCGGGACCCCAGCCGGACGCCTGCGGCGCGGGTGTCTCGCGAGGCTCGGCAGGACTCGAGGAGCGCGCTGGAGATGCGGGTGGCGGGGGCACGGGCGGTGTTTCGGGCTCGGACGCTGTCGGAGCGGGTGGCGATTCGGGCTCAGACGGCGTCGGCTCGGGTGGAGCCGCGTCCGCTGCGAGGAGTCCCGCCCGGCGTCGCGCGTAGTGCTCGTGCAGGCGCCGGTACGAGGCGTAGTCGATCAGGCCTTCGGCGCGCCACCGCTCAATGACGTTGAGCAACGTCGCGATGGCCACCGCATCATCAACAAGGTCCGCGGGCTCCCAGAGTGCGCCGCAGTTCCGGCACCGGTCCGCGTCGCGCGGACGGATCGCGCCACAGGCGGCGCAGTATTGCGGCCGTGAGCCCCTCGGAGTTGTGATGGGTCACCTCCGAGAGGTTCGCCAGGTGAAGAGTAATCCTGGCCAGTCTACGCGGCCTTGTCGCTGGCCCCGGTCTACGCCAACCGACCCGTGGCGATGGTCATCTACCCCTCGCCTCCCAGCGCGGTCTGCGACGTCGCCGGAGGAGGATCAAACGGGAGCTGCGACGCCTTCGAGGGCGAGTACCTCGGTCTCCACATGTCGCTTGAACGCTTCGACGCTGATGAAGTGGCGGAAGCCGTGGTCGGCGGCGATCTGGAGCGTTTCCGGCTCCTCGTCGAGCAGCACCGCGACCGGTTCGCTGTACTCGGGCTGCAGCCCGTCGGGCCATGCGAGATCCAGCACGGCAAGCGGCTCACCGGTATCGGGGTGTGCCAGCTCGTACTCGTAGTGTCCGTCGGGCAACGCCTGGCTCCGCACCCACTCCATCAGTTCGCGCACGGCCGCTTCCTCATCCTCGTCAGCCACCCCGCCGGGCGTGGGCGCGACGACAGGCGCCGTGGACGGCGCAGGGGATGGTACGGGCACGGGGATTGGAGGGGTCGAGTCGTGGCGTAGGTCGGCGAGCAAGTCGTTCGCCGCATCGGCCAGCAGTGCCCGGCGTGCCTCGAGGAATCGGGGGTAGTTGTCCAGTTCCCAGAGCTCGCGATCCATCGGGATCCACTGCGACTCCAGCGCGCCGGGGTGTTTGGCTTCGATCTCGGGGAAGTACTCAGACGGGGGACGCGCCCCGATCCGCTCATTACACTCCCGGGTCAGAAAGCAGAAGTTAGCGAGCGCATTGACCTCGCTCCGTGGGTACAGGCCGCGAAGCTGTGCTTTCGGGAAGATGTGATGCAGTTCGAGGGCGTTCTGCTTCCCGAGGAGCCATTGCTTCAGCACCTGACCGGAACACCAGTCCCGAGCTTCGCCCGTACGGGTCAAGGCGTATAGCACGGGGTAGAACCGTGCTCCGCGCGTCTGTCCGACAAAGTGCCCAGGCTCGATATCCAACCCGCCGCGCCACAGCCGCAACTCCTCAATGAGGCGATCAAGCCCACCTTCCATCTGTTCGAGCATCCCCAGGTGCAAGTCGATGGCAGTCTCAGCCGCGCTGGAGAAGCGGCCCCACATCGAACTCTGGAAGTACCACGCAAGGAGCCGGTCTTGCTCGATCGCGTCCGTGAGTTGACCTCCGCGTCTGTGGACGTAGTGCGCAATCACGGGTAGTGCGTTCTTGCCGAAGAGTGCGCGGTCGTGATCGAGGCCCAACCGACCAGAGATGAGGTTGAGGGCTACGTCGACGCACTTCTCCGCGCGAGCGAGGCCCTTCTGAATCTCCTCGGTCGATACTTCGTCAAGGTGCCGGAATTCCGCCTCGCCCGTCACGATCGCGTTCACGTTGCGGAGCAGCCAATCGATGCTGAACTCGTAACCGTGTCCACGCCACACGTTCAGCATCTCCTGCATGCGATCACGTCCGTGGGGCCACGATGCGCAGATCTTTGCGAGCGCGAGGTCCCCCTTAGAGAGCTTTGTGCCTCCGCTGTTCACGCGATTGAAGATGTCCACGACCACATCGATCGACTTGTCCGCACCGGTCACTTCCTCGACGTGCAGATCACGGTCAGGAATCGTGACGATCCTGGTGAGCCGCCCCAGGTACTCGCCCAGTCGTGGCGACAGATCCGGGGCTTCGTTCAGACGTGTGATGTACTCACTCAATCCCCGTTGCATGAGGTTCGTTACGTCAATCCACAACGGATTATCTTGCATCAGACTTGGCTGGAAGAACTGAAACACCTCATCGTCGAGGTGGAAGAACAGCCCGGTGAAGGATCGAGCGTTGCCGTTGAAGAACGGCGGCGGAGTTCCACGGCTAATCCCGTACAGCGACGTGATCCGCTGCTGTCCATCAAGGAGGAGCTGCACGCTCCCGGCCGCTACCTCGCCACCGCGCACATCACTCTCGGATGCGTCGGTGACCCACGCAAGCAGCGTCCCGACTGGAAGACCCTGGTACATCGACTCCATCAGGCCACGAACTTGTTCGCGGTTCCAGACGTAGCCACGCTGGAACTGCGGCAACGCCATGTGCCCGCTGTCGATGTGGTCGAGGATCGTCGAGATCCTCACGGCCTTACTCCTCGCCCCGGAGCACCGCCTGCGCCGCCGCGAGGCGGGCGATCGGCACGCGGTACGGGGAACACGAGACGTAGTTGAGCCCGACACCGTGGAAGAACTCGACCGAGGCGGGGTCGCCGCCGTGCTCGCCGCAGACACCGATCTTCAGCGCCGGCTTCGTCGAACGCCCACGCTCCACGCCCATGCGCACGAGGCCGCCGACGCCGTCGGCGTCGACCTCGACGAACGGGTCGCGCGGGAGCAGGCCCTGGCTGACGTACTCCGGCAGGAAGCGCCCGGCGTCGTCGCGCGAGAGGCCGAACGTGGTCTGCGTGAGGTCGTTCGTGCCGAACGAGAAGAAGTCGGCGTGTGAGGCGATGCGGTCGGCCACGACGCACGCGCGCGGCAGTTCGATCATCGTGCCGATCTGGTACGGCGGGCGGACGCCTCGCTCCTCGATGACCTGCTCGGCGACGGCTGCGGTCTGCGCGCGCAGCCGCTCCAGCTCCGACTCCGCGCCGACGAGCGGGATCATGATCTCCGGCTCCACCTCGACGCCCTCGGATGCGAGGTTGCACGCGGCCTCGATGATGGCGCGCGTCTGGACCTCGTAGATCTCCGGGAAGGTGACCGCGAGGCGTACGCCGCGGTGGCCGAGCATCGGGTTGAACTCGTGCAGTTGCTCGACGCGGCGCTCCGTCTCCTCGAGCGTGACGCCGAGGGCGGCCGCGACATCGGCCAGTTCGGCCTCGCCCTGCGGGAGGAACTCGTGCAGCGGCGGGTCCAGCAGGCGGATGGTCACCGGGTAGCCGGCCATTGCGCGCAGGATGCCCTCGAAGTCCGAGCGCTGCATCGGCAGGATGAGCGCCAGCGCCTCGCGGCGTCCCGCCTCGTCGGCGGCGAGGATCATCTGCCGCACCGCGAGGATGCGGTCCTCGCCGAAGAACATGTGCTCCGTGCGGCACAGCCCGATGCCCTCCGCGCCGAAGGCGCGGGCGCGCGCGGCGTCCTCGGGGGTGTCGGCGTTGGTGCGGACGTTGAGTCGGCGAGCGTCGTCGGCCCAGCCCATCAGCCGCTCGTACTCCTCGGGCAGGCCGCCCTCGGTGAGCGCGACGGCCCCGAGGAAGACCTCGCCCGTGCTGCCGTCGATGGAGATCGTGTCGCCGGTGCGCACCGTGACGGTCTCGCCGTCCGGCGCCTCCACGCTGAAGAGGCCGGCGTCGTAGTCGACCTGCAGCGCGCCGCAGCCCGCGACGCAGCACGTCCCCATACCGCGTGCGACGACCGCCGCGTGCGAGGTCATGCCGCCGCGGGCGGTCAGCACGCCCTCGGCGACCTGCATCCCCGCGACGTCCTCGGGGCTGGTCTCGACGCGCACGAGCACCACGCGCTCGCCGCGCCCCGCCCACTCCTCGGCCTCCCCGGCCGAGAAGACGACGCGACCGACGGCCGCGCCGGGCGATGCGCCGAGCCCGGCCGCGATGAGGCGGCGGTCGGCGTCCGGGTCGAAGTTGGGGTGGAGGAGCTCGTCGAGCTTCTCGGGCTCCTGGCGCAGCAGCGCCTCGCGCTGGTCGATAGAGCCTTCGCCGACCAGGTCGGCGGCGATCTTCACCATCGCGCGGCCGGTGCGCTTGCCGGAGCGCGTCTGGAGCACCCAGAGCCGGTGCTGCTGGATGGTGAACTCGATGTCCTGCATGTCGGCGAAGTGCTGCTCAAGGCGGTCGCACGCCTCGACGAGCTCGCGGTGGGCGTCCGGCATGATCTCCTCGAGCGAGGTGCCCGGCGCGCCGTCGCCGAGGCTCAGGCCGTCCGGCGTGCGGATCCCCGCGACCACGTCCTCGCCCTGCGCGTTGAGCAGGTACTCGCCGCTGAGCCGGCGCTCGCCGGTGGCGGGGTCGCGCGTGAAGACGACGCCCGTCGCGCAGTCCTCGCCGAGGTTCCCGAAGACCATCGCCTGCACGTTGACGGCAGTGCCCCAGCTGGCGGGGTAGCCATACATCTCGCGGTAGACGGTCGCGCGAGGGTTCTCCCACGAGTTGAACACGGCGCCGATCGCGCCCCAGAGCTGCTCCCACGGGTCCTCGGGGAACTCGACGCCGAGCCCGGAGCGGATCGCGTCCTTGAACTCGGCGACGAGCTCGCGCAGCGCGTCGGCGTCCAGCTCAGTGTCGAGCTCGACACCGCGCGACTCCTTCTTGGCCTCCAGGAGCGCCTCGAAGGGGTCGGCCGCGGTGTCGCTCTCGGGCCGGAGGCCGAGCACGACGTCGCCGTACATCTGGACGAAGCGGCGGTAGGAGTCGTACGCGAAGCGAGGGCTGCCGGAGCGGCGGGCGAGGCCCTCGGCGGTCTCGTCGTTGAGCCCGAGGTTGAGGACGGTGTCCATCATGCCCGGCATGGAGACACGCGCGCCGGAGCGCACGGACAGCAGCAGTGGGTTGGCGGTGTCACCGAAGCGGGTACCCGTGATGTCCTCGGTGGACTCGACCGCTGCGCGGACCGCGGCGTCGAGGGAGTCCGGGTAGGTGCGTCCGAGGGCGTAGTAGGCGTTGCAGACCTCGGTGGTGATGGTGAAGCCCGGCGGGACGGGGATGCCGAGGTTGCTCATCTCGGCGAGCCCGGCGCCCTTGCCGCCGAGCAGGTTGCGCATCGAGGCGTCGCCGTCCGTGGCGTCTCCGCCGAAGCGGAAGACGGGCGGCGCGTCGAGGGCTACAGCCGCGGGCGTCTCGGGTGCAGTGGTCGTCATGGTTGGTCTCCCGCCGCTCGCCGCGCGCGAGTTCCACAGTCCGCCGGACCCCGGGGAGAGGGCGGTCGATGCCGCACTGGCGATGAGCCGGAGCGCGCGCTGCCGAGATTATACGGCAGCGCCGTGCACCCAATCCCGCGGCCGGTTCAGTTGATGTTCGGGAGGTCCGACCACTCGCCTTGCCGCTCGAAAAGCAGGTCGTGCATCTCCCAGAACTTGCCCTGCTCCCCCGCGCACTCAGCCGCCGCGTGCGCGCCGGCCGCGTTGGGGTGGATCTGCGTCAGTGGGAAGTGCAGGAAGGCGAGCGCGACATTGTCGCCGACCTGCGCGCGGATCTCGGGCAGCGTCTCCTGGTACCAGCGCTCACAGAACGGGCACTCGAAGTCGCTGAACTCCAGGATCATCACCGCCGCGCCAGGATCCCCCTCGATGGGAGCGCCGCTCGCGTCGGGGCGCTCGGGCAGGATCGCGAAGGTGGGCGGGTCGCGCTGGGCGAGTTGCTGAATCACCTCGGGGTACTCGTCGAGGCTCGTCGGGCTGCCCTCGAGTTCGGCGGCAATCAGCAGGGCAAAGAGTGCCGCCGGCTGCGCGCCGGAGATGCGCTTGTTGTTGATGAAGAACGTCGGCGTCCCGCGCACGCCGAGGTCGATCCCGCGCTGGAGCTGTGCCCCGACCGCCCCGTAAGTCACGGGATCGTC
>DAOULE010000191.1:0-1828 GCA_034420575.1 Dehalococcoidia bacterium | reverse complement strand
CGCGTCCGGCGCACGCAGTTCGCGATCGTGCTCGACGAGTACGGCGGGACGGACGGCATCGTGACCCTCGAGAACGTGCTGGAGGAGATCGTCGGGGAGCTACAGGACGAGTTCGAAGTGCCCGAGGAGCCCGCCGTGCGGCGCGCCGGCGGCATCGTGCGCATCGACGCCGCCGAGGGCCTCGACGTGCTGGACGACCTGCTCGGGCTCGAGGTCGAGCCGGGGCCGTACAACACCGTCGCGGGCCTCGTGCTGGAGCTGCTGGGCGAGATCCCGGAGGTCGGCGCGACAGCCGAGTTCGAGGGCTACCGCTTCACCGTGGTGGAGATGGACGAGCTGCGCATCGCGCTCGTCGAAGCCCAGCCCATCGACCCGAGAGGGCCGCGGCCGCAGCCGTAGCGAGGGGGCGTCGCCGCCCTTCCGCCGCTACGCGTCGCCGGGCTGCCTGCTCCCGGGGCCGTCCGCGCGGTCCGCGTCCTCCGAGGACTCCTCGGCCGTCTCGCCGTCACTCGCCTGCGCGCGCCGGCGCTTCGCCATCTCGTCGCCGAGGGCGTCGACGGCGGGCTTGAACGGTCGCGGGGCGGCGTTGCGCGCGATGTTGGCCGCGGCGCCGCGCAGCTCCTCGTCGTGCTCGCGGGCGTACTGGGCGGCGTCCTGCGCGGCGCGCGTGACGTGCGGCGCGGCGGCCTCACCCGCGGCGCGGGCCTGGCGGGCCAGGCGCTCGACCTCGGGCTGCGCGCGCTCGGCTGCGTCGCGCACTCGGTCGGCCGCGGCTCGCGCGGCTCGCTCGGCGGCGGGCCGGTGGCGCTCCGCCTCGTCCCGGGCGGCCTCTGCCAGGCGCTGCACGCGGTCGGCGAGCTGGCGGGCCTGCGGGCTGGCCGCCTCGGCGGCGTCGGTCGCCGCCTGCGCGGCCTGCTCGACGCGGCGGCGCACCTCTTCGCTCAGGCTGCCGCCGGTGGCGGAGAAGCCACGGCCGCGCAGCTTGCGCGGCCTCGAGGGGCGGCTGGGCGGCGCCTCGTCGGGGGCGTCGTCGCTGGTGTCGTCGGCGCCCTCGGGCTCCTCGGTCATGGTGCTACTCCGCGGCTCGCGCGGCGGGAGCCCGGCCGGTTCCGGCTAGCCGGACCCCATGGCGGCGCGCACCTCGTTGATGGCGAAGACGATCATGCCGACCGTCGGCAGCCGCGCCCAGCCGTCCGGGGTGCCGTAATAGCGCTCCCCGTTGGTGGTCTCCGGCGGCTCGCGGTCCCCGTACTCGACGTCGAGGCCCTCGACGCGGACCGTGGGCGACCCGAGGCAGCGCACCGACTTCGCGTCGTCCATCGAGGTCACGACGCGGGTCTCGATCTCCGCGTCGACGCCGGTGTCGCGGACGGCCTCGTCGATCAGCGCCTTCGCGTCCCCGGTGAGCGGGTCGTCGGTGGCGACGTAGAGAACGATCTTCACGGCTTCTGCCTCTCGCTGCTCGCGTACGGCCCGCTCGCCTCCTCGGCGCAGGGGCCCGTGCATCCTACCGCGCGAGGGCCGAACGTGCGGCATGGCACGGTACGGCACGGCGCGGGGTGGATTGTCGCCGAGCCTCAGCCCGCGCGCCACGCCTCCATGATCGCCGGGTCGTGCGGGAACGCCAGCTCCGGTAGCTCGTCGGGCGCGAACAGCCCCACCTCGTACGCCTCGTCGCCGGCCTCCGGCGCGCCCCCCACGACGCGGCCGGCGTAGGCGATGAAGACGACCGGGTCGCCCTCGGCGCTGTAGACGCCGAGGATGCGGTCGAGCGCGACCTCGACGCCGTCCTCCTCGAATGCCTCGCGGCGAGCGGCGTCCTCGACGA
>DAOULE010000190.1:0-3410 GCA_034420575.1 Dehalococcoidia bacterium | reverse complement strand
CCGCCGCGGTGCTCGCCGAACGGCCGCGAGCTCGCCAGCCCGAGGTCCCCGATGGGGTACGTGCGCGGGTAGACGATGAGGACGTCCTCGCCGCCGTGGTACTCCTCGCGCTCGAACAGGCCGAAGAGGTCGCCCGACTTGAGCCGCGCGGGGCCCATGCGCTGGTAGCCGCGCGTCACCGTGCGCATCTCGAGCGGCCACTCCAGGCGGTCGCCGGAGCGCAGCGCCGTCGTGCGCGTGAGGTAGACGAAGCCCGGTGTGCCCGCCGGCGAGGTCCTGCCGTCGATGACCGGCGCGTCGTCCGGCAGGCGCTCGCGCACCTCCAGCCACGGCACGGGCAGCACCTTGTCGTTCTTGAGGTGCATGGTCAGGCTCACGCGCTCGCCGACGAAGGCGCGGTGCTCCGACAGCTCGCGCCGGTACTCGACGTCCTCGAGCGACAGCCGCGACCAGAGCCGCGAGGCCGCGCCGGCGCCCAGGACCAGCGCGCCGAGGCCGAGCAGTGGCACGGACTCGATGGTGAGCCCGACCACGACCAGCAGCAGGGAGGCGGTCAGCCAGGACTCGCTGAGGAGGGCGCGCATGGGGCGCTACGTCGGCTCGGGCCGCGACCACTCCGGGAGCTCGGACGGCGATCCGTCCGCGCTCGGCAGCGGGGCCTCGGGCGCTGCGTCGCCCGTCGCGGCTTCCGGGGCACGGCTCCCCGAGTCCGCCAGCGGCACGGGCACGTCGCGCAGGATCTCGTCCAGCACCTCGGCCCCGGCGCGGCCACGCAGCTGGCTCTGCGAGCTCAGGAGCAGGCGGTGCGGGAGCGCCGCCGGGGCGAGCCGCTTCACGTCGTCGGGCCGTACGTAGTCGCGGTTCTCGATCGCGGCGAGGGCGCGCACGGCGCGGAACAGCGCGAGCGAGGCGCGCGGGCTCGCGCCCAGCTCGAACGCGGCGTGCTCGCGCGTCGCGCGGATCACCCGCACCAGGTACCGCGCCACCGCGTCCTCGACATGTACCTCGGGCAGCATCTCCGACAGCCGCACGAGGTCGGCCGCGTCGACGACCGGCTCGAGGGTGTCGAGCGGCGAGGACGTCTCGAAGCGGCGCAGCACCCGCACCTCGTCGTCCTCGGTCGGGTAGCCGAGCCGCAGCCGCAGCAGGAAGCGGTCGAGCTGGGCCTCGGGCAGCGGGAACGTGCCTTCCAGCTCGATCGGGTTCTGCGTGGCGAGCACGAGGAAGGGCTGCGGCAGCGCGCGTGTCTCACCGTCGACGGTGATCGTGCGCTCCTCCATCGCCTGGAGCAGCGCGGACTGCGTGCGCGGCGTGGCGCGGTTGACCTCGTCGGCCAGCACGATGGGCGCGATCAGAGGCCCCTCGCGGAACTCGAATTCGCCGGTCTTCTGCGAGTAGAAGTGCACGCCGAGGATGTCCGAGGGCATGAGGTCGGGCGTGCACTGGATGCGGTGGAAGGCCGCGCCGATCGAGCGCGCGAAGGCGCGCGCCGTCACCGTCTTGCCCGTCCCCGGCACGTCCTCGAGCAGCACGTGCCCGCCGGAGAGCAGCGCGACGAGCAGGAGCTGGATGGACTCCTCGGCGCCCACGATGACGCGCGCGACGTTCTCGCGGATCGCCTCGGCGGCCTCGGAGAGCTGTCGGACGGCTTCGGCCCGGTCTGCGGGCCGCGCGGAGTCGGTGGCGGTAGTGTCCTCGGCCATCAGCGTGATCCTGTTACGTCATGGGTGCGTGTGTGAGTGGGGAGCATAGCAGGCGCGAGCTTATGGACTGTGCGAGGCTCCTGGTCGAGCATCGAAGGTGGTCTGACGGCCCGAGCCGTGGGGCGCGGTTATGGGGTGCGCCTGGTGGATGCCGAGTCCTACCTCAATCGCCCATACACCGTCACGGTCCAGCACCGCGACGACGGTGACGGCACGTACTGGTTCGCCACCGTCGAGGAACTACCGGGCTGCATGTCCGACGGAGATACCGAGGAGGAAGCGCGCACCACTGTCCGCGATGCGATGCACGGCTGGCTCAGCGCGGCGCTCGAAGACGGACGCCCGATCCCGCAGCCACAGCTCGCCGATCCCGACCGCTAACGCGCCGACCGTGTAGGCTTCCGCCGGAGCACAGTGTCCCGACGGATGGAGGCACGCACATGGCGTTCACCAAGGTCCACCACATCGGCATCCTCGTCGAGGAGCTCGAGGTCGGCCGCCACGTCTACTGCGACGGCTGGGGCCTCGCCGTCAACGAGCATCGGTCCCCATGGCCCGACGGACGCCCAGGCACCGTCGAGGGCACCACCTCCATCGAGATCCCCATCGGCGAGATGTACCTCGAGATCAGCGCGCCCGACGGCGACACCGGGCCCGCAGCCGAGTTCGTCGCCGACCGCCGCGCCGGCATGTACTGGATCGCCCTCGCCTCCACCGACATCGCCGCCGACGTCGCGATGCTGCGGGCCAACGGCGTCGCGACCGAGGGGGAGTGGGACGGCGAGGGCGGCGTCTTCCTCGACCCCGCCGACACGCTCGGCCTGCGCATCCGGATCGTCCCCGAGGACGGCTACTACACCCACCCCCACTACCTCGGCGCGGGCATCCTCACGGGCATGGGTCACGTCGGCATCGCGGCGCGGTCGATGGACGAGATCCGCGACCTCTTCGGCACGAAGTTCGGCCTCGCCGAGGACCCCCACGAGGAGCGCGGCCTCGACACCGACGACTACGAGGACGACGGCGAGGACCGCAACGCCGACGACCCCGTACACCTGGTCGAGTATCCGCTCGGCGGATGCGTGATCGAGATCAGCGTCCCGACGACCGACGACAGCGGCACGGCGCGGCTGGTGCAGAACCGCGCGCCCCTCGGCGCCGTCTACCACCATGTCGCGCCCTACGCGCCCGACGTGCATCGCTCCGCCGAGACCGGCGTGGCCGCCGGGCTCGTCCTCATCGACCCCGTGCCGCCGCGCGAGGAGGGCCGCGAGGTGCATGTCGCGTGGTTCCACCCGCGCACGTGTGCGGGGACGCTCGTCGAGATCTGGGACCGGCCGCCCGGCGGCGGCCACATGCTCCAGTACGGGTAGCAGGAAGGGATCGCCCAGTGCTTCGCAGCTTCAACGGCAGGTCGCCGAAGGTGCACCCCACCGCGTTCGTCAGCGAGGCGGCCTACGTCGTCGGCGACGTCGAGATCGGACCGTACTCCAGCGTCTGGCCCGGCACGATCATCCGCGGCGACCACCACAAGATCGTCCTCGGCGCGTACGTCGACATCCAGGACAACTGCGTGGTCCACACCGACAGCGACGCCGTCTACGGCGACTACGTCACGCTCGGCCACCACGTCATCTGCCACGCCAAGGCCGTCGGCACCAACTCGCTGATCGGTAACGGCGCGGTCGTGAACGGCGAGGTGGTCGT
>DAOULE010000189.1:0-10306 GCA_034420575.1 Dehalococcoidia bacterium | reverse complement strand
CGGACGAGGTCGACGTGCTGCTTCATTCCCACCTCCACCTCGACCACTGCGGCTGGGATGTGACCGGGGAGGGAGCGGTGGCCTTTCCCTCGGCCCGGGTCTACGTCCACGAGGCGGAGCTCGACTTCTGGATGACCCCGCATCCGCGTGCCCCCGAGCGGGACGTGCGCTTCGCCGACGCGCACGTCCGCCCGTTGCTGGACGCCGGCCTCGTGCGTCCCGTTCGCGGCGACGCCCGTGTCACGGAGTCGATCACCATGATCGAGACGCCCGGCCACACCCCGGGACACTGCGTGCAGCTCGTCGAATCGGATGGGGAAGCCCTCATCCTCGTCGGTGACGCGATGCACCACCCCGCACACATCGCCCACCTCGACTGGCACTCCATCTACGACGAGGACCGTGAGATGGCCCGCGAGGCGCGCCGGCGCATCTGCGAGCTCGCGATCGAGACGGACGCGCTCCTCACGGGGCCGCACTTTCCCATCCTCACCCTCGGCCGCATCCGGCGTGACGGGTCGGGCTACCGGTTCGAGCCCGTGGACGCGCCCGCCGTCCGCGGCTAGCGCCCCCGGCGTCGCGGGTGGCCGTCCGGACACCCTCCGTGTGGCCGGTTCGATCGCGTGAGGGAGCGGGATTGCCCGGCGCGCGGCTCTCCCGCAGACTAGGTGCGGGCGCTCCCCGATAGCTCAATCGGTAGAGCGGGCGGCTGTTAACCGCTAGGTTCGAGGTTCGAGTCCTCGTCGGGGAGCCAAGATAGACACGAGGGTGTCCCGGTGGCACCCGACCGCACGGGTGCGCGGCCCTTCGCGAGCGCGCCCGGGGCCGCGGACCGCCACTCCCACCGCTCAGCTCTAGCCCGCCCGGGCCGCCGACCCGCTCCGTCGGAATCCACGACCGCCGAGACCGCGTTGTCGCCGGCCGCGCGGGAACTCGCGATCTCGTCGCGGGGGATCCCGTTGCGGGCCGAGAGGCGCGCTCGTTACTCCGCGTAAAGCGCGGAACCATCTGCGGGTGATGTGCGTACTGAGGAGTACGAGGGTACTGGCGCGACCGCCACCGGCGCATCCCGTGGAGAGGGCCACGGCGTTCCCTTCCTCTCCGCCGGCGCAGACCCGACGTTCGTCTCAGCGAGGACGCAACGGATGGAGGGTGAGATGCGACCGCGAATGCGGATGTCCGGGATGCTCGCCGCGGGTGCGCTCCTGGCTTTGGTGTTCACCGCCTGCGGCGGCGACGGCGACCGTGCCGACGAGTCGCGCGAGTCGCGCGTGATCGCCACGGCCGCTCCCACGCGGACGTTGGAGGCCGCGCCCGCAGCCACCGCCGCCGCGGCGGCTGCAGCCGCGACAGCGGCTCCGGCGGCGCCCGCTCTCCGGCAGCCGGCACCCTCGGCGACGACCTTCCGGGACTACGAGCGCACCTCGCCCGTCGACGCGTCGACCGACGCCGTCTCGACCTTCAGTCTCGACACCGACCGCACCTCCTACTTCCTCGCGCTCAGCTGGGCGCGCAACGGCTACGCGGTGGAGCCGGACTCGGTGCGCGCGGAGGAGTGGGTCAACGCCTTCGCCTACGGCTATGAGGTACCGGGAGGGTCCCGCAGCTTCGCGATCACGAGCGACGTGCTGGAGCACCCGCTGGGAGGCGGGCGGCATCTCGCTCGCATCGCCCTCCAGGCACCGATCGTCGCGGACGACACGCCCGTGAACGTCACGCTGGTGCTCGATGCGTCGGGCTCGATGCGGGAGGGGAATCGTGTCGCCATTGCCCGCGAGGCGGCCGAGGCGATCCGGCGAAGCCTGACTGATCGCGACCGCATCGCGGTGGTGCACTTCACGGGCGATGTGATCCCCGACTACACCGTTGAGCATGCCCGCCCCGACAGCGGGCATGTCGAGTACTCCATCGGGCGACTCGCACCGCACGGCAGCACCAACGTGCAGGCGGGACTCGACGTCGGTGTCCGGCTCGCCGACGCGGCCCGGCGCGAGCGGCCGGACGCCTTCAACTACATCATTCTGATGTCCGACGGCGTCGCGAATGTCGACGCCACGAATCCCTTCGCGATCCTCGAGTCCTCGGCCGACCTCGAACACCGCAATCCATTGCGCCTGATCACGATCGGCGTCGGGATCGCCAACTACAACGACTTCTTGCTCGAGCAGCTGGCGCAGCACGGCAACGGCTGGTATCGCTATCTCGACGGGATCGACCAGGCGCGCGCGACCTTCATCCGCCGGAACTGGCTCGCGCTCTCCACGCCCTTCGCCGACCAGGCGCGGGCGCAGGTGACGTGGGATCCCGCCCGGGTGGAGCAGTGGCGCATCGTCGGCTACGAGAACCGCATCACGCCGGATCACACCTTCGAACAGAACCGCCGGGAGTTCGCCGAGTTGCCGTCGGGCAGCGCGACGACCGTGTTCTACGAGCTGGTCCTGCGCGACGGCGCCCGCGGCGCCCCGCTCGTGCTGGGCGAGGTCGAGGTGCGCTGGGTCGATCCGCGGACCGGAAGCACGCTCGCGCAGCGGTCCGAGGTCGCCGGGAGAGCGACGGTTCCGTTCGACGCGGGCGACCGCTTCCTTCGCCTCGGCGCGATCGTCGCGCTCGCGGCGGACCGTTACAGTGCCCTCGCCCCGCAGGTGCCGAACGCCGAGGTCGATGCGCGCGGCATTCACGCCGATCTCACGGCGCTGAACGCAGAGCTCGGTCTCCTAGAGGACCGTCTCGCCTCCCTGGAGGCGTACCGCGACTTCGACTTCCTGCTCGATCGCCTGGTGGTGTCGACGTCGGAACTGGTGCCGTCCTCGGGCTACAGCCCCTGACCCGGATGGCTGGCGGAGGGGGTCCGGGGATCTGCGCAGATCCGCGGACCCTCTCCGCCACCCCCGGATCGCCGTCCCCGGCCCGCCCGCACTAGGGCTGCTCGCCGATCTCGAAGCGCTGGAGGAAGCGAGCTCCGACGGCAAGCGAGAGCGTCACGACGACGGCAGAGGCCACGAGCGCCTGCGAGCCCGTGAGGCTGGAACTCACGGGCTCGGCTGTGGTGATCGCGTCGGCGATGGCGAAGGCGTACTGGCGCACGCTCACCCAGCGCGTCCCCTCGAAGATGTTCGTGATGAGTGCTTCCCAGACGAAGACGTAGACGAGTCCCACGACGAGCGCCCGCCCGGTGACGGTGCTCACCCCGACAAAGAGCGTGCTGTAGACGATGCTGCCGACGATCGAGGCAGCCGCGGCTCCCCACCAGAGGTACTCGGCGTCGAGGCCGTCTAGGACGATCACGACTGTGAGCAGGGTGGCGGGCACGACCAGCGCGGCCGTGGCGAGGGAGGCGACCGCTGCCTTGACCACGACGATGCGCCAGCGTGCGACCGGCTTGGCCAGCAGGTAGACGATCGTGCCGTCCTCGATCTCGGCGCCGAGAGCGGAGGTGCCGAAGACGAGCGCGCCGATGGGGAGCAGGAGGGTGATGACCAGGCCGCCGACCATGTCCGCCGCGAACTGACTCGACTCACCCCCCTCGCCGGCGAGCCGGAAGAGCAGCGCGAGCCCGATCGGCAGCAGGGCCATCAGGGCGATCAGGATCCCGCGCCGCCGCCCGAGCAGCTGGTGCGCGGTGAGCGCCAGCAGCGTTGTCGTCATGAGCCCACCAGGTAGGAGAAGACGCTCTCGAGCGACTCGTCGGCGGGGCGCAGTTCGTGGAGGGTGACGGCGCAGTCGCGCGCGGTGCGCGCGATCTGGGCGGTAAAGGCCCCGAAGTCGCTGGTCCGCACGTCGAGTCGACCGTCGTGGAGCTGGATGGCCGAGACGTGGGGGAGCCCCACGAGCGCCGCCGCCAGCGCGCGGTTGTCGCTCGAGCGGAGCTCGAAGGCGTGCGGGCGGTCGGTCATCAGCCGGCGGATCTGGTGGAAGTGGCCGGAGGCGGCGAGGCGCCCGTTGACGATCACCAGGACGTTCTCGGCGAGGCGCTCGACCTCCTCGAGGATGTGCGACGAGAACAGGATGGTGCGGCCCTCCGCGGCCTGGCGCCTGAGCATCTCCATGAGCTGGAGCCGCTGGCGCGGATCGGTCCCGTTGAACGGCTCGTCGAGGATCAGGACCTCGGGATCGTGGACCAGGGCGGCGGCGATCTTCGCTCGCTGCCGCATCCCCTTCGAGTAGCCTCCCATCGGGCGGTCCTGCGCGTCCTCGAGCTCGACGAGGGACACCGCACGGGCGGCGGCCTCGTCGGGATCGGCGAGGCCGTGCAGGCAGGCGCTGGCGCGCGCGAGACCGCGGGCGCCGAGGAAGGAATACACCGCCTCCCGCTCGGGCACCACGCCGACCCGCCGGAAGAGCGAGGGGTTGCGCCACGGCGCCTCGCCGTGGACCTCGACGGTTCCGGCGGAGGGGCGCAGGAAGCCCGAGATCATATGCAGCAGCGTGCTCTTGCCCGCTCCGTTGGGGCCGAGCAGGCCGGTGATCCCGGGCCCGACCGAGAACGAGATGTCGTTGACCGCGACGACGTCCCCGTACCAGCGCGAGACATTGCGCACGTCGATCGGCGCCCCCGCCGGCTCCGTCGTCATCAGATCGACCCCCGGAAGCGCCGCACGACGATCGCGGAGGCGAGCGCGGCCCAGGCGAGGGCGGCGAGCGGCCAGATCCAGCCGGGGAAGTCGGCCCAGGCGAGCTGGAAGGAGGGCTCGCCATCCCGCGTGGACTCCTCGAGCGCCGGAAGGGCGTCGAACAGATAGAGCGTGGATCCCTCGATCACGTGCAGCGGGCTCGCGAACAGCGCGTACCGGGTCTCGCTGTTCCCGAACTCGGAGATGACGATCCCCACGACGGTGAGGGAGAGGAAGAAGATCGCGACCACGCTGATCAGCGAGAAGGCGCGGCGCTCGGCATAGGAGGCGACCAGGATGCCGATCGCGCCGAACGTGACGCAGAGGATCAGGCCGCTCCCGACGATCCGCGGTAGGTCGTCGGCGTTGTCGCGGACCCAATCGAGTCCGTCGGCCGCTCCGAGGGCGTTCCCGGCGAACATCAGCAGCTGCGGGGCGATCGTGAGCGCGAGCAGGGTGCTCGAGAGCGCGGCGATCTTGGCGAGGGCGTAGTCGTCCCGCTCGATGGGGCGTGAGAAGTAGAGCGCGAGGGTGCGCGCGCGACGGTCGTTGCCGACCAGATCGGAGGCGATCGCGGCGACGAAGAGGACCAGGATGAAGTGGATGAGCTGGTAATACTCGTCCGGCCTGACCAGCTCGAACTCATCCACCGGCAGAACCGCCCCCAGGATGAGCTGAATGATCGCGAGAGCATGCGCCAGAAGCACGAGCGTGAAGGCGAGCACCTTCGGGAGCGCCCCGCGTCCTATCCCGAATGAGTTGCGCACGCTGAGCAGGTAGAGGGACCAGAGGGCATATGCGCGGCCGAGGCGGGAGCCCTCGTAGCCCTGGTAGCCGAGGTCGTAGATCGCTCCGCCCGGCGCGGCCTCGGGGGCGGTCACCGGCTGCCCTCACTCACCGTGCCGGCGGACGGCCGGAACAGCTCCTCCAGCGTGCGGCGGCGGCGCTCGAGCCGGACGAGCGGCAGCTCCATCTCCACCACGGCGTCGAGGATCGTGTCGTGCACACCGTCGTCGGCGGCGCCGACGGCGACCTCGAGCGTCCGACCTAGGACGCGCACGTCGAGGTTGCGGGCGACGAGCGTCGCCGCGAGGCCGTCGGCGTCCCGCTCGACCTCAACCGCGAGCACGGCCGTCTCGTCGGTCAGCTCGGCGATCCGGCCGGTGCGCATCAACTTCCCGTCCTCGATCACGATCAGCCCGTCGCAGACGCGCTCGATCTCGCTGAGCAGGTGCGAGGACATGACGATGGAGATTCCGAACTCGTGGCCCGTGCGCTCGACGAGATCGAGCATCTCGTCGCGGCCGCGCGGATCGAGGCCGTTCGTCGGCTCGTCGAGGAAGAGCAGCTGGGGGTCGTGTGCGAGCGCCTGCGCCAGCTTCACCCGCTGCTTCATGCCGGTGGAGTATCCGCCGACGTGCCGGTAGCGCTCCTCGAACAGGCCGACGTGGCGCAGCACCTCGGCGGCGCGCTCGCGGGCCGCCGAGGGGGGGATGCCGCTCATGCGGGCCATGTGGATCACGAAGTTGGTCGCCGACTGGTCGGGGGGCAGGCAGTCGTGCTCCGGCATGTAGCCGACGCGCTCCCGGACGCGCAGCCCCTCGCGTGCCGCATCGAAGCCGAGCACCTCGGCGCTGCCCGAGGTCGCGTCGACCAGCCCCAGCAGGATCTTGATCAGCGTGCTCTTGCCGGCCCCGTTCGGGCCGACCAGTCCGATAATCCCCGGTTCCACCTCGAGCGAGAGGCCGTCGAGGGCCGTGACGGCCGAATAGCGCTTGGTGAGGGCGGCGGTCTCAATCAGTGCCACGCAGCCCCCCTCCGCAGCGCCACACTAGCACCGCGCGGAGTAGCGACAAGGGGAGCCTGGCCTCCGCGATGGCACGCCGCAGGTGCGCCGCACCCGATCGTGGCGAGCGGATGCGCGCTGCCGCTACCCGGCGTAGCTCATGCCGACCGCGGCGAGCGTGGTGGCCTCGCCCTCGTCCGGTCCCGGAGCGCCGCCGGTGACCTCGCCGAAGTAGACGACGTGATCGCCGGGCTCCGCCTGGCCTACGACGCGGCACTCGTACCAGGCGACGGCCGCGTCGAGCACGGGCGCCCCGCTCTCCAACGAGGACGCCGGTTCCCCTTCGAGACGCCCCTCGCCGCTGGTCGACCGGCGGGTGAACTTCAGCACCAGCTCCGGTGACACGACCGGGAGGATCGAGACGGAGAAGACGCCGGTCTCATCGATGTTCCGCCGGGTGTGCGCGTCGCTCTGGATGGCGACGGCGACGATGCGCGGATCGAAGGAGACCTGGGTGATCCAGTTCGCCGTCATCCCGTTCGGCTCGCCCTCCCCGGAGACCGAGCCCACGATGACGAGGCCGTAGACCTGGGCGGAGAGTGCGGCGCTGATCGGATCGTCTGCCATCGATTGCTCCTCGCTCGGGGTCGGCCAGACCCGCCGGGCGCCCGCAGGCGGCGATTCTAGCGGCCCGCGAGTCGAACGCGGCGCGCGGGCCGCGGTGTACGCTGCGATCCGGGAGTGGGCGAGGCGATGGCGGTCGACCGCGGGTCGGATCCCGAGCGCACGGGGGCCGCCCCAGCCTCGACGCTCCCGCCCGCGCCGCGCGGCCTCTCGGCGTTCCGCCACACCTTCCGCGCGCTCTCGTATCGCGGATACCGGTTGCTCTGGCTCGCGCAGATGGTCGCCTTCCTGGGCAACCAGATGAACTTCGTCACCCGGGGCTGGCTCGCCTTTCAGCTCACCGGGTCGGCGACCGCGATCGGCCAGGTCACGCTCGGCTGGGCCGGGCCGATGCTCTGCCTCTCGCTCGTCGGCGGCGTGGTCGCTGATCGCTACGACCGCCGCCGCCTCCTGATGGCCGTGCAGGCGGGGCAGGGCGTGATGGGGCTCGCGGTCGGCCTCCTGATCGTGCTGGGCGCCCTGGAGGTATGGCATCTCTTCTTGGCGGCATTCTGGCAGGGCACGATGTTCTCGGTCTTGGGACCGGCGCGCCAGGCCCTGATCCCCCAGCTGGTCGACGAGCGCGATCTCGGCAACGCGGTCGCACTGAACAACACGGCGATGAACCTCACCTTCATCATCGGGCCGTCGGTGGCGGGCATCGTGCTCGCGACCGCGGGCGCTGCCTGGGTCTACGCCCTGATGACGCTCTGCTTCGCCGGTGTGGTGGCGCTGCTCGCCGCGATACGACCGGCCGACACGCGCCCTGCGGAGAGACGGCCCCGCACCGGCATGCTCGACGAGATGCGCGGCGGGCTGCGCTACGTCTTCGTGGAGAACCGGCTCGTCGCCACGCTGATCATCACCGCCGCCGTCCCGATCGTGCTCGGCTTCCCCTACCAGCTGCTGCTCCCCGTCTTCCAGGAGACGGTCTTCCGGGTCGACCCGAAGGGACTCGGGCTGATGTACACGACGGCCGGGATCGGAGCGCTCCTCGGCTCGCTGCTGGTCGCGAACTACGCCGACCATGAGGACGCCCCTCAGTTCCAGATGCTGGCCGGGGCGGGCTTCGGCGCCGCCCTCGCAGCCTTCGCCTTCTCGCCCAACTTCTGGCTTGCGAACGTCGTTCTCGTGGTGGTCGGCCTCTGCTCGATGGCCTTCTTCTCCTTCAACACCACCGCGGTTCTCTCGAGCACGCGGCCGGCCTTCCACGGGCGCGTGATGAGCATCTTCATGCTGACGTTCTCGCTGCTGCCGATAGGGGTGCTGCCCCTCTCGCTGCTGACCGATGTGTACGGCGCCCGCCCGACGATCGGTGCCTGCGGAATCGTGCTGGGCCTCTTCGTGCTCGCGATGTCACGGCTCCCGCGATCGGCGTGACACGACCTCCGCGTCGTGCGTTATGGTGCGCCGCGGACCCGCGGGGGAGGATGGATGTGGCGGCTGCGACGGCGGGGCTGAAGCGCGGGTTCGTCCTGAGCCCGCACGGCAATATCGAGTACTTCGAGCTGGGATCAGGCGAGCCGCTTGTGATGCTCCACCCGACGCCCGGATCGTGCATGGTCTTCCGTGACGTCGCTCCGCTGCTCGCCGGGGAGATCCGCGTCATATCGATGTCGACGATGGGCTTCGGCCAGTCCGACCGACCGCCCTCGCCCTACACGACGCTCACCGAGTTCGCGGAGGCGGTGGTCTGGCTGCTCGATGGTCTCGGGCTGGAGCGAGCGAACGTCTACGGCCTGCTGACCGGGTCGGAGATCGCTGTGGAGGTCGCGGCCAGCTGGCCGGACCGAGTCGGCAAACTCGTCGTGGAGGAGGTCTTCAACTGGAACACGCCCGCGCGCCGGGCGGTGCACGAGCGGATCCACCGCTACGTCCCCGAGCGGCCGGACGGCAGCCACCTGATCGAGCTGTGGCGCAAGGTCGGCGGAGACCGCGAGGGCGCCGACTTGGCCCGGGTCACGGAGTGGTTCATCAGCAACCTGCTGGTCAACTCGGATGACGGGGCGGAGGTCTACGGCTCGACGGGGTGGGAGGGCGCAGCCACCTACGCGATGTGCCGGTACGAGATGTGGGACGCTACTCCCAAGATCGCAGCCCCGACTCTGGTGATGCACACCGTGGACAGCGAGCGCGGGCGCGCTCACGAGAAGTTCCTCGCGACCATCCCGCGCTCGCGCGGCGTGCGCCTCCAGGATCGCGACCCCGAGCTCTGGGCGGCGGCGCTCCTCGACTTCCTGCGGGCGCCGGGGGTCTAGCGCGGCCGGCATCGAACGCCCGGCACGGCGAGGGCGGGCGTCCCGACCGCGACGCTGGCGCATCTGGTTCGCGCACGGCTTCACTATCCCGCCGCCGCGGTCGATGCATTGTGCAGGGACTGTGGAGAGATTCGTCCTCGCGGGCGCGCGATCGTCGGTGCCGATGCGCTAGCCTGTGTGCAGGTCGGCGGGGGCGCCACGGAGGCGAAGCTGCTCGAAGCTTCCGAGGCGGGCAGCTCACAGTCGGCCCAGAGCCGCGCATCCCGGGTACACGGGATGCGCGGTTCGTTTTTTTTGGGCGGCGGCTGGGCAGCGGTCGGCGGACCCTGGCCGTGTCGCGCATCGACGCCGAGCCGCCGCCGAATCCGAGTGGCTCGCGGAGACCGGACCCCACCCGTTAGCATGCGGCAGCAGGTCGGCGGGCGGGGTAGGCGTCGCGCCCCGGCGGCGAGTCGGGCTACTCGCGGATCACCGGCGCGGGCCGACACTGCGTTCGCGGATGCGGGAGTAGCTCAGTCGGCAGAGCATCTGCTTCCCAAGCAGAGGGTCGCGGGTTCGAATCCCGTCTCCCGCTCCAGACCTCCTGGCGCCGCCACCCGGCAGTGCACGCGCCGGCGTGTATGGACCGTGCGCGGCAGTCTCGTGCCCGACTTGTCTGTTCGCCCTGATCGAGGACAGCGGCTCAGATGTGATCGGCGACCCAGTCCGCGACGAAGTTGGCTCCGATCTGGCGGTTGTCCTCCTGGCAGTGCTCGCTTCCACCCTCGCCGGCGGTGAAGACACGGAGTTCCTTCACCGCCGATCCGCTCGCCTCGTAGAGCCGCCGTGCGAACCGAAGGGGCACGACCGTGTCGTCCTCGCCGTGCGTGACGAGGAGCGGGCGATCGAGATGCTGCACGACGCCGTCGAGCCGGAAGTCCTCCAGCACCCGCATCGCCGCATCCATGTCATCGACCCCGAGCACCCAGGGGAGCTGAAAGCCCGGTGCC